>NZ_DEXW01000013.1:13424-20233 GCF_002364335.1 Winogradskyella sp. UBA3174
ATTTTGATATAATTTAAGATCATGGTCACTTGATTTGATTGATTATTAATTGAGCGTTAATTTATTCTGTTTTTAAACTAACTACTGGATTAGCCATAGCGGCTCTAATAGCCTGAAAACTCAATGTTATTAGAGCTATGACTAAGGCTACTAATCCAGTAACTGCAAAAATCCCCCAGTGAAGATCTATTCTAAAAGCAAATTCCTGCAACCACTTCTGCATAAACCACCATGCTATAGGTGTTGCTATGACAAAGGCAAGCATCACTAGTTTTACAAAATCCGTAGACAACATTTTAACAATATTTATTACTGAAGCGCCTAGTACCTTGCGTATGCCAATTTCTTTTGTGCGTTGTTCAGCAATGTAGGTTGCCAAACCAAATAAGCCAAGACAAGCAATAATTATTGCCAATAATGCAAAAACAAGGGCAACGGTCCCAACACGTCTCTCTTGGCGATACATATTTTCAAAAGCTTCATCTAAGAATTCATATTTAAATGGCATTCCTGGAGCAGCAGCCTTGTATTTATTCTGAATTGTAGACAGCAAACCATTAACATCAGCAGTATTAAATCTATAGGCAGTTTCCCAACTATTATTTCCTAATTTTAAACTTAATCCTCCAACATTTTCACGTAGAGATGCAAAATTAAAATTTTCAACCACACCAATAATCGTATAGACTTGAAGGTCACTATTCTTCTTTTCTCTATATATTTTTTTTCCAATAGGGTTTTGAAAACCAGCTAATTTAACAGCCGTCTCATTTAATATTATAGCTGTTGAATCTGAACCAAAATCTCGAGAGAAATTCCGACCTTCACTCATTTTCATCCCTATCGTTTCCAAATAAGCATAATCTACGTCCCAATACTGCATGTTAAATCCGTTAGATTCTGTCATGACAGTTTCTGTAGAAAAAATTGTGCTTGAACGCGAAGAACTAGATACTGGTAAAAATCCTGCAAACGAAGCTGATTTCACTGCAGTCAGTTGTTCAATCTCATTTTTCAGAGATTGTTTGGTTTCACTTGATAATCCCGAATTGTTGACCACTAACACTTGTTCTTTATTGAACCCTAAATTTGCAGATTGAATGTGATTTATTTGTTTATATATGACTACTGTACCAACAATTAAAATGATGGATGTTGCAAATTGAAACACCACTAAAAAATTACGTAAAGTATTTTTTTTATGCCCTGTTGATAATGTCCCTTTTAATACTTTAATTGGCTTAAATGAAGACAAGAAGAAGGCTGGATATGCACCCGCTAATCCACCAACTATAAACGGAAGCAAAAAGATGAATATTATAAATTTTGGGCTTAATGAAGAAGACATAAACATTTCTTTTCCTGAAATGCCATTAAACCATCCTAAAGAAAGCCATACAAACAACAAACCCACAAAAAGCGCTAAAAAGGCAATTAGGGTTGACTCGGTTAAGAACTGTCCAATTAGTGCTTTCTTTTCAGAACCTAAAACTTTACGTATACCTACTTCTTTTGCTCTACCTGAAGATCTTGCAGTCGTAAGATTCATGAAATTGATACAAGCAATTAATAATATAAATAATGCGGCAGCGGAAAAAATATAAACATATTGGATATTGCCATTTGCACTTAATTCGACTCCTCTTGAAGAATGTAAATGTATATCTGTAAGTGGCATTAAAGAATATTCTAATCTATTTCCACTTGCCTCAAACTCATCCATACTCTGAATTTGCATGAATTCCACTGCTTGTGGCAGCAAGTACTTCTCAATAACTTCTGTAAAATTTTTATTGAATATTTTATAATCTGTACCTTCTTTTAATAGCACATACGTGTGAAAGTTGGCACTTAAATAATTACCAAAATCATAATCGACATTGGCCATGGAGAAGAAAAAATCGAAATTGAAATGTGAATTTTTAGGTAGGTCTTCTATAACAGCGGTTACTTTATATAATGTTTTGTTATCATCACCGGTCTCTAGCATTTCACCCATAGCAAGTTCTGCGCTCCCAAAATAACGTTTCGCTGCAATTTCTGTTATAACTACGGTGTTGGGTGCGTTAAGTGCCGTTCTCGTATCGCCTATTATTGCCGGTAATGTAAAGACATTAAACAAAGTAGAATCGGCATGTACTACTGTTAATTCGTTAATATATTCATTTCCATTTTTAATTAACTTAGATCCTTGAGAAGCATAAAGTCTCACATAGTCTTCAACTTCTGGATAATCGCTCTTTAGCGTTTCTCCCATAGGATCTGAACTCACAGCCATACTCATTTCTGCACCTCCAAAAATGAAATCTGAATTTATTCGGTAAATGCGATCTGCCTTCTCATGATAGCGATCATAACTTAATTCATCTATCACGAACATGGAAATCATAATAAAACAACCAATACCTAATGATAAGCCAATAATATTAATGGCTGTAAAACCTTTGTTTTTCAAAAGGTTTCTCCATGCTATTTTAAAATAATTCTTAATCATGATTTCTATTTTTTAAAAGTTGAATTAAAACTCACCTCATCTTCAAACTAAAGAAAAATTAAGCTAGCGCAAGTAATGTCTTTGGCTAAGCCAAATATGTTTAGGAAGTTATAGCCTTTATGCTTTAATAAAGTCCTGAATGCTCTTTTTATATAATTACGTATCATAATAGTGTTACCTATTCAGTTTTTAAACTATGAACCGGATTTTTTAAAGCAGTTGAAACTGTTTTAGCACTCATTATTGCAACAGCTATAATTACCATTCCTAAGCCGCTAAGTACAAAAATCCACCAACTCAAGTTCGTTTGAAATGCAAAATCCTCAAGCCAACTGTTAAGCCCTATATAGGCCAATGGTGCTGCAATAATAAAAGCAATACCAACTAACAACACAAACTCCCTGCATAGCAACACATTAAGCTGTGATAATGTAGCGCCTAAAACTTTACGAATACCAATTTCTTTTGTTCTCCGCTCTGTTGTATAAATCACTAAACCTAAAAGCCCAAGACAACTTATTAATACAGATAAACCCATCGCCCAACTAAGCAATTTGGATAAACTTTGTTCTTGATTATAAAACCTTTCGACAGTTTCGTCCATAAAATTTACTTGGAAATCTGCATCAGGATAAATTGACTTATAAGCAGTTTCAATTTTAGAAATTGTTTTTGACATACTAACTTCTTCATTATTTGCCAAAGTAAAATGCATTACTCCAAATCTTGTACCTCCCCAATTTCCAATTAAAGCAAGAGGATTAATTGGATCCTTTAATGAACGTTGATTAAAATTCTTAACTACACCAACAATTGGAAATGTTTCATCTTCCCTTTTTATTTGTATTCCAAGAGCATCGCTAGGGGCTTTAAAACCAAGAATATTAAGATAGGTCTCATTGATAATAATTTCTTGGAGAGAGTCATTTAATGTTGCTCTCCCAGCTAATAACTCAATACCATAAAGATCGATATAATCTTTAGTGCCTCTAAGTAACTGTAAAGGTGTTTGAAGCTCAGTACCATCTTCTTTAATATATGTAACGAGAGTCCTATTTTCACTAAATGAAGCTGGAGTAGACCCTCCTCTTGCAAGTTTGGATATTTCAGGATATTTTTTAAGCTCTTGCTCAAACCTCGCTTGCTTTTCTTCTGTATTATTATACCATGGTGTCCGAACATTAGCAATAGCATCCGTTTTAAAGCCCATATCCTTATTCATCATAAAATTAATTTGCTTAGCAACTAAAATGGTTGAAATGATAAAAACTTGCGCAATTGAAAACTGAAAAACGGTTAGGAAGCGACGTAATGCTGGCTTACCTGCTTTATTAACTACCTGATTTTTAAGTACTGAAATTGGCTTATACTGTGTTAGTACTAATGCAGGATAAATTCCTGATAAAAAGGTTACCAATGCAATTAGAACTAGGGCAAAACCAATTATTAGTGGGTCTTTAAACAGTGAAAACTCTAACCCTTTTGGTGTGAAATCAGAAAATACGTGAAGTAACCAGTATGCAAACACCACAGAAATAAGTGCAGAAGCAATAGTTAGTAATAGGGTTTCACCCATAAATTGAAAAACAAGTTGCTTTTTAGAACTTCCAAGTGTTTTGCGTATTCCTATTTCTTTAGCACGTTGATTGGCTTGGGCTGTATTGAAGTTTATAAAATTAATTACACCTAATAAGAGTAAAAATAATGCGATTAGTCCTAGTCCAACCATTACCGATTTATCTGCAGGTTCCTCACTAAAATTGAAAAGCCCAACTTCTGTATTAAAATGCAAGTCTCTAAGTGGCTGAAGATTGAAACTTTGACTCATATTATATTTTATTGCCCAATCAGATCTATGTTCAACAGCCAAGGCATCCATTTTCTCTTTAATAACAGAATTTGCTGAAGGGTTTATCACCTTAACAAATAATTGACTACTAGAACTTGTGTTATCCCATTGTGGGTCAAAAATATAACCATTAGAACTCGTCTTTTTGGCCGTTTCTAATGATAAAAATTCCTCGAATATTAAATCAGAACGCTCCTCAAAACTGGCTACAATACCTGAAACCGTAGTTTGTATAGAATCGTTATATACTAAAGTCTGACCAATTACCTTATCAGGTTGTAATGATGGAAAGTATTTTTGAGCTCTTTTATTAGTCAATACCACTTGGTTTGGGGCATTTAAAGCAATTTCTGGATTTCCAGCCAACCAATTATAATTAAATATTTGAAAATATTCTGAATCAGTGAAAATTACATAATCGGGATTTTTAAAAGTTTTCTTTGTAGCCTCTTCCTTTACTTTTTGAAGATTCGCAACATGAATTCCACTTGAAAATTCTACAGCACTAATATTGTTTTTCACCTCATTTATATAGGGCATCGGAATTCCACCGTTAGTTCCTTCAGAATCGTTAGTAGTAAAAGTAGAGGTCACTCTATAAATAAGTTCACTATCTGGATGAAATTTATCAAATGTAAGGTCATAATACACCATGAGTCCAATGACGAAGGATGCACTAAAACCTATGGCTAAACTGATGATGTTTATTGTCGAAAACAATTTGTGTTTCCAAAGATTTCTCCATGCTATTTTAAAATAATTATTAATCATGATTTCTAATTTTGAATAGAGCGTTAATCATTATGAGTGCTGAAAGTTAAAAACATTATAAATTCTCTAAATTGTCATACTTATTATATAGTGAAGATAATGCCAAACACTTAATTACCTGTAAACTAGATTAATGAAATTATTTCTCATAATAAAAGTGTTCGATTTTGATACACTAATTGTTCATATCCGAACACTTTAAAAGTAGAATTACGACACTATAGGTTTCTGATTGATTTACTCTGAACGTAACGAGTTCACGGGATTTGCATTAGCAGCTTGAAGTGTCTTTATGCTTATGACTAATAATGCAAAGAAAATCATAGTACTTCCACTTGCTAAAAACACCCAAAAACTAATGCTTGTCTTATAAGCGAAATCTTGCAACCAATTATTAATACCATACCAAGCTATTGGTGATGCTATGATAAAAGCTATAGCGACTAGAATTAAAAACTCTTTACATAAAAGCGTATTAATTTGTAATAATGAAGCGCCCAAAACTTTGCGGACTCCTATTTCTTTTACACGTCTATTGGTGGTGTAAATCACGAGACCTAATAAGCCGAGACAACTTATTAAAATTGATAAGCCAGTGGCCCAATTTAGTAGTTTTGAAACCTTTTGTTCTCTAGTGTAAAACTTCTGAATAGTCTCATCTAAAAATACAAGCCTGTAGTCCTCAACATCCGTATAAACCGATTTATAAATGGTCTCAATCTTAGAAAGTGTTTCTTCTAATCCAATACCAGACGCATTTTGAAATGCAATATGAACTGCATAATACTGACTCCATCGTGAGCGGTTCCAATCACCACGAAGTGCCATTGGTTTTATCTTACTCTTTAGAGAGCGCTGATAAAAATCTGCCATAACTCCTACAACAGGGATAGCATCTCCATTTAGTTGAACCATTTTACCGATAGCCTCATCAGGACTCGCAAACCCAAGATTTTTTAGACATGTTTCATTGATTACCAATTCCTTAATCGTATCATTTCTTAGGGTTCTTCCTGCTATAATATCCAATTCAAATAATTCTGAATAGTTGGTATCACCAAAAACAAACTGTAATTCTGATTTCATTTCAACCTTACCATTATTATAACTCACATTCGTACTATTCGTCGATATTGAGGCCGGTGGCTCACCCCCTAAACTAATTTGCTTAATTTCTGGAATGGTTTTTAACTTCTCAGCAAACAATTCTTTTTTAGATAATCCGCCCTCACTTCTCGGACTATATACTGATACGATAGCGTCAGTTTTAAAACCCATATCCTTATTTAACAAATAGTTGATTTGGTTCCCAACCAATAATGTGGCTATAATAAAAACTTGAGCAATGGAAAATTGAAAAACAGTTAGGAATTTTCGAAGATTTGATTTTTTATTTCCAACCCCTAAATGGTTTTTTAGAACAGAGACTGCATTAAATTTTGATAATATTAATGCGGGATAGAGTCCTGATAAAAATGTCACCAATAACAACAAAACAATGACTCCACTAATTATTACGGGTGATTTAAATAGTTCAAAACTTAACCCTTCTGGAACAAAATCTGAAAATATATTAATTAACCATTTAGATAGTACTACGGATAATAAAGCAGATAGTAATACCAATAAAAACGTCTCACCCATAAATTGACCTATGAGCTGTTTTCTTGAACTCCCAAGCGTTTTACGAATCCC
>NZ_DEXW01000013.1:20470-20592 GCF_002364335.1 Winogradskyella sp. UBA3174
TCCGATAAGGGCTGTAAAGCAAACTTCTGCTCTTCACCATATTTTTTTGAATCTTCATCTTCATGCTCCTTTGCTAAAGCATCTAAATTATTTTGAATGGCTACCAGATCAGCATTGGACGA
>NZ_DEXW01000051.1:0-1055 GCF_002364335.1 Winogradskyella sp. UBA3174
GTGCCTTGCCCTGTATGTAAAATAATACTCCAATGAGAAGCCAAAGCAATAAATGGTGTTTCGCCTTTACTAATAACCTCACCTGAATACTGATTAATATGTAACGTCTCATCCTTTAACTCTAACATGAAATAATCCTCCTCTTGATTAGAGAACGGAAACTCAATAGACTTGAGTTGTTTTAATTCTGTTATTTTAAATATTTCAAAGTCTTGAACATTTAATTTTTTAGAATGTTTTTTGATATCAAAGCTTTTATAAATTATTCTATCTGAAGGTAGAGCATCAAACTTTTCTAGCGATAAAAAGATACCTGTAATAGTTATAATTACAACAGGAATCAAAGTATATCGGCCGATAACTACATGGTAATATTGTTCAAAATTCTCATAAACAACTTTAGAAAAAAAGCGTTTGACACCTCCTTGGCGTTTCAGAATAAGTTTGATTCCTGTCAACGCAATTAACAGCAGTAAAAATGAAAACAAACCGACAAGAAAGCGGCCTGTAGATTTTAAAAATAATGAGCGATGTAGATTGGTGGCAAATTCATAAATGGAAGCTCTTTTTATTAGTTTTCCTAATTTTTTTCCAGTAAATGGATTCACATAAAACGTATCACTTTTACCGTTTTTTGTTATAACTGAAACAACTACAAAATCATTTGTATCTATGTTAAGCGTTACGACTTCATCATATTCATTTTTCAATATTTTAAGTGTTTCAGATAAAACTAACGTTTCCGCTTTTTTTATAGCGTACGGTTGTAGCTGATTAGAAATTGGCTCTACAGCTAAAACAATACCTGTTACTGTTGCAATAAAGATAAATAAAGCTGAAATTAAAGCTAAAAGTAAGTGACTGTATCTCCAAATAGAAATGGTCATAAAAACTATGTTATTGCGGCATTAATCGAATGTAGCGGATAAATCCTTTTCCTTCTACTTTAGACTTTACAGATTCTGAAGTAAGCTCAAACTGCACGTCGTCAGCAAAATATTCTTGGTCTTCTACAGCTGTTTCAAATCTAATTTTATAGCCTTTATCTAATTTAG
>NZ_DEXW01000051.1:1289-1631 GCF_002364335.1 Winogradskyella sp. UBA3174
TCTATATCAGTGCGCTCTTTTCCTTGGAAATTCCACCATTCGGTAATATCAAAATACCATTCGTCATCATCTCCCTGAATATATAATGTCTTTTCGTAATCGCCTTCAGCATTAAGAAGCGAAACAACAATATAAGCACCTTCACCAGTATAATTCGTCATCTGAATCATACATTTATAAGTCGAAGTTGGTTTTTTTATAGTAAACCCAAATAATAGAAAAACAGTTAAGACCAGTAAAGGTGCTATTGTAAAAATATTTGTTTTTTTCATGTGTAATTAAGTAAGTATTGTTTTCCAATTTATTTTAAGAAATCAATCTTGATATTGAATTTTTGAAGCA
>NZ_DEXW01000051.1:1846-3523 GCF_002364335.1 Winogradskyella sp. UBA3174
AATTCTAGATTATTTTTTTCAACTGCCAAATGATATAATGTTTTACCTTTCCCTTGTGTTAGAGTTAAATCGAGACCAGCACTTTGAAGTAATTTTAGTTTTTCATTAAAAGTTTCAGGCTTGTTTATTCTAAACGTATTCAATATGTAATAGGCTAAAGAGTTTTGATCTTTATCTATAGTTGCAATATCTGCCCCTATACTTATTAAGAATTCAGCAATTTCAACTCTATTTCTATTAATAGCCTTAGCCAATGCAGAACGTCCGTTTTCGTCTTTAGCATTGATATCTTTCACATAAGTCGACAAAAATTTTACAACTTCTAGTTTACTACTATTTGCGGCATTCATAAACGGAGAGACTCCTCCTTCATCTTGTTGATTTACATCAACATCTTTATTTATGAAATATTTGAAAATTTCTAAATCTTCAGTATCATAAGCGATTGCATGCAACGGATTTCTGCCATTATTACCAGTGACATTGACTTGTACTCCTTTGCTTTCTAAAAATTTATAAACCTCTAAAGTATTTTCCTTCCCTCTTCTACCTTGGCTCGCAAAAATCATAGCATTACCTCCTTTAGCATTTAAGTTTTTATATGGAACACCTTTATCGATTAACCATTGTAACATTTTTAAATTTCCACCTTTAGCAGCATAATTGAAGATACCATTGCCATCAGTATCACTCGTATTTATATCACCATTCTGAGACAAAAAATAACTAACTAAATTCTCGTCCTTTAAAAAAGGCGCTACTAATAATAAGGCGTTGGCACCATCATGGTTTTTTTCTGCTTCTGGATTTGCACCGTGTTTTATTAAAAAATCATATAATTTGGTATTTGTTTGACCTGTAACTGCTGCAAAATTCAACACCGAATACCCATGACTATCTATAACATCTGTTTTCGCTCCTTTTTCAACGAGGTAATTCATTAATTCTAGATTATCCTTATAAACAGCCCAGAAAATATAAGTTCTTCCATCGTGTGTTAGCTTGTTGGCTCCGTTTCCTTCTTTAGACAAAAGGTGTTTAATGGTTTCGTTATCAACTTTTTCAATTAATGCATATGAAACGGCATCGAAAGCAAAACCATTAAGCTGTGCAATATCGAGTCCTTTATCAATCTTTTTGTCAATGTCAGAAATTGATGGATTAGATTTCCAATAGTCTCGACTTAAAAAAATGTTTGATTCTTGGGCAAACAAAGATGTTGCTGTTATTAGCGTTATGACAATTAAAATATAAGTTAACTTTTTCATAATATTATTTTTTAACGAAAGATTCAATGACTTCATTAATCTCATTTTCCGCTGTCATTTCATCATCGAACAAATGTTTGTACAAAGCCTTGTTTTCTACTTTAGTTTCTAATGTTAAATCCTTATTTCTACCATAAACATCCGCCCATTTTGTTCTTACTATAGCCCATTTTTCTTGGTGTGCTGCCCACCAATCTTGTGCAGCTTGGCACCTGCTATCGTCTACTTTTTTGTACACGTTATATCCTTTTTCTTTCGCTAAGACGACGTCCTCTTTTCCTACTTCACGGACAACTTTATCGTTATCTTGGTCGTGCACCCAACCAAAATCAGTGATTTCTTGTCTGTTACCACGCATCGTAATATTATAATCGCTCCGCTTTGTATATTCGCGTCTTGGTAATGGTGC
>NZ_DEXW01000045.1:0-35499 GCF_002364335.1 Winogradskyella sp. UBA3174
CAGGCAGAAGCAATACGTTTAGGCCTTTCTCGCGTTATGTGCGAGTTAGATCCTGAAAACAGAATAGTATTAAAGCCAGAAGGTCTATTAACTAGAGATCCACGTATGGTGGAAAGAAAGAAATTCGGACAAAAGAAAGCCCGTAAGAAATTCCAATTCTCGAAACGTTAATATCCAAACAACATTTAATTCAGAATCTGTTATTACGGATTCTGAATTATTTTATTTTATTGAAAAGATTCTGAAATACTTTCAGATTTTAAAGTTTAGCATCTAAATGATTAAGGCGAGCCAAAGCGACCACTTTATCATTGCTAATTTAACAGAACGTAAACTATTACAAAATGGACAAAATAGAAGTAAAAGAATTACTTGACGCAGGTGTACACTTCGGTCACCTTACACGTAAATGGAACCCAAACATGGCTCCTTACATATATATGGAACGTAACGGTATCCATATTATTAACCTTTACAAAACAGCAGCAAAAATTAAAGAGACTTCTGAAGCATTAGCTAAAATAGCAGCATCAGGAAAAAAAATCTTATTCGTAGCTACTAAAAAACAAGCTAAAGACATCGTTGCAGAAAAAGCAGGTGCTGTAGACCAGCCTTACATTACTGAACGTTGGCCAGGTGGAATGTTAACTAACTTTGTTACTATTAGAAAAGCTGTTAAGAAAATGGCTATGATTGATAGAATGAAGAAAGATGGTACATTTAATTCTCTATCTAAAAAAGAGCGTTTACAAGTAGATCGTCAACGTGCTAAATTAGAAAAGAATTTAGGTTCTATCTCTGATATGACACGTTTACCAGGTGCTATATTCGTAGTTGATATTATGCGTGAGCATATTGCAATTAAAGAAGCACAGAAATTAAACATTCCAATCTTTGCAATGGTAGATACAAATTCTGACCCTCGTGAAGTAGATTATTTAATTCCTGCAAATGATGATGCTTCAAAATCAGTTGATAAGATCTTATCTATTGTTACTTCTGCAATCGCAGATGGCTTAAACGAAAGAAAAGCTGAACGTGATGATAAAGATGCTAAAGCTCAAAAAGCTGAAGCAAAAACTGAAGTTAAAGCTGAAGTTAAAGCTGAAGCAAAAACTGAAGTTAAAGCTGAAGTGAAAGCTGAAGTTAAGGCTGAGGTTAAAGCTGAAGTTAAGCCAGAAGTAAAGGCTGAGGTTAAGGCTGAGGTTAAGGCTGAAGCTAAGTCAGAAGTAAAGGCTGACGCTAAAAAAGAAGCAAAACCAGCAGCTAAGAAAGCTGAAAAAGCTCCGGTTGCTTCACAAGAAGAAGAATAAATAACATTTATATACTATTAAAAGTCATTTGGTTCTTTTCACTTCGAAAATTAATTAAATGACTTTTTAAATTTTAAAAACTATGGAAAATACTGTAAAAATTACAGCGGCAGAAGTAAACAAGCTAAGACAAGCAACTGGTGCTGGTATGATGGATTGTAAAAAAGCTTTAGTTGAGGCTAGTGGTGATTTTGATAAAGCCATTGAAGTTTTACGTAAAAAAGGACAAAAAGTTGCAGAAAAAAGAGCTGACAGAGATTCTTCTGAAGGTGCTGCTGTTGCTAAAATTAATGCTGATAATACTTCTGGTGTTGCAATAGTATTAGGATGTGAGACTGATTTTGTTGGTAAAAATGAAACATTTATAGCATTGGCTAATGATTTAGCTGACATTGCTCTTAACCATAATAATAAAGAAGAATTTTTAGCTGCGGATTTCGGAGGAATGACTGTTGCTGAAAAGCTAGTTGAGCAAACTGGAGTTATTGGTGAAAAATTAGATATCACTGCTTTCGAAAAGTTAGATGCACCATACGTTGGTCATTATGTTCATATTAACAAAATTGCTGCGTTAGTAGGTTTGTCTGCAAAAGTAGAAAACGTTGAAACTTTAGTTAAAGATGCATCAATGCAAGTCGCTTCTATGGGAGCAACAACATTGTCTTACAAAGATTTCGATCCTGCTTTTATTGCCTCAGAAACTGAAGCACGTATTGCCGTTATCGAAAAGGATAATATCGAATTTGGACGTTTAGGTAAGACCTTAAAGAATGTACCAAGCTACATCTCTATGGCACAATTAACTCCAGATGTTATTGCTGAAGCTGAAAACACTGCAAAAGCAGAATTAAAAGCTGAAGGTAAGCCAGAACAAATTTGGGATAGAATTTTACCAGGTAAAATGGAACGTTTTATTTCTGATAACACAACTTTAGACCAAGAGAAATGTTTGTTGGATCAAAAGTTTATTAAAGACGAAAAGCAAACAGTTGCTAAGTATGTTGCCTCTTATGGTGATGTTTCTGTAACTGGCTTTAAACGTGCTACAGTTGGATAATTAATAGTTCTCAACATTACATACTAAAAAAGCTTCCTAATTATGGAAGCTTTTTTTTTGGAGTTTATTTCACTTTTACAGATGCTAATAATTATGTAGTTTTGTTAAACTTTCAAAACATACATGAAATGAGCCATAATCATATATTATTTTCAATTAATATGACACTTGGTAAACTTCATTACACCTAAAATAGTAATAGAAACTATATAATGAAATACAAAAGAGTACTATTAAAATTATCAGGCGAAGCCTTAATGGGAAACCGTCAATATGGTATCGATCCAGAGCGTTTATCAGAATATGCTGAAGACATCAAAGAAATCACCAAATTAGGTGTTGAAGTTGCTATCGTAATTGGTGGTGGAAATATTTTTAGAGGTGTCGCTGGTGCCATGAATGGTATGGATCGTGTCCAAGGTGATCACATGGGCATGTTAGCCACAGTTATTAATGGCTTAGCATTACAAAATGCACTTGAAGATGCTGATGTAAAAACACGTTTACAAACCGCAATTAAAATTAACGAAGTCGCAGAACCTTTCATTAGAAGAAAAGCAATGAGCCATTTGAGAAAAGGACGTGTTGTTATTTTTGGTGGTGGAACCGGAAACCCGTACTTCACTACAGATTCTGCCGCAGTGTTGCGTGCCATAGAAATTGAAGCTGATGTTATTCTAAAAGGAACTCGTGTTGATGGTATTTATACTGCCGACCCAGAAAAGGATAGCTCAGCTGTTAAGTTTGATCATATATCTTTTAAAGACGTTTTACTTAAAGGTCTTAAAGTTATGGATACAACAGCTTTTACATTAAGTCAAGAAAATGAATTGCCAATTATTGTTTTTGACATGAATAAAAGAGGAAACCTACTTAAAGTAATTTCTGGTGAAAATATAGGAACAGAAGTAAATGTTTAAATTATTGGCTTAAATTTTGATAACTATTATTAGTTAAAATTCAAAACTATGAACGAAGACATTAAATTTATAATAGACACAACAAAGGAAGCTATGGATGCCGCCTTAAAGCATCTCGAGAAACAATTAGTTAACATTAGAGCTGGGAAGGCTAGTCCTTCAATGCTAGGTAGTGTTATGGTAGACTATTACGGTTCTCAAACACCACTTAGTCAAGTTGCTAATGTAAATACACCAGATGGTAGAACTATTTCAGTACAACCATGGGAAAAAAGTATGTTACAAGAAATAGAGCGCGGTATTATGTATGCTAATTTAGGTTTTAATCCTATGAATAATGGCGACCTTATTATTATTAATGTACCACCTTTAACAGAAGAACGACGTAAAGATTTAGCAAAACAAGCTAAAGCTGAAACTGAGCATGCAAAAGTTGGTATTAGAAGTGCCCGAAAAGAAGCCAATAACGACATTAAAAAATCTGAGGCCTCTGAAGATTTACAGAAAAATGCAGAGATAGATGTACAATCACTGACCGATTTTTACGTTAAGAAAATAGAAAGTATTCTAGACGCGAAAGAAAAGGAAATAATGACTATCTAATCTTAGCACTGAAGACTATTACATCCTAATTTTTTTGGGATGTTTTTTTAATCCCAATTTATACTATAAATGCTACAGCGTCTTTTTGTTGTTCTTCTTATTTGCTTTGCAACAAATAGCTTTGCACAACAACCTGATTCAAAAGAGAAAGATTCTACTGAAACAAAGCAAGACTCAATAAAAAAAACAGAATTTCTTAAGAATATAGGAAATGGGTTTTTACCATTTAATTATTTCAATATGGACTTACGCTATCTTGTAAAGTTCAATCAGTATGAAGGTTTTAGAACGGGTTTGGGAGGTGTAACAAATAATCGCTTTTCTGAACGTTATCGTATAAACGGTTATTTAGTATACGGTTTTAAAGATAAGCGCTATAAATATAGAGTTGGTGGTGGTTTTAGAGTTAATGAAACACAAAACACTTGGGTTAATCTTTCTTACACAGATGATTTACAAGAAACAGGGAGTTCGTCTTTTTTAACAGATAAACGCTTCTTTACTTTTTTTGAACCACGTTTATTAAATATAGATTTATTTCACAGACATATTACGAAATCAATCGCTTTAGAACATAAAGTATCAAATCACTTACTTTCTGAAACTGAAATAGCAACTAGCAAAATAAATCCTACATATTTCTATAATTTCGTATTAGATGACAGGGTTTATAACACATTCGATTTAAGTACATTAAAATTAAGTTTGCAATGGAGTCCATTCAGTTCTTTTGATAGTGTAGATGAAAAGGTATCAACACTAAAAGAGGGTTTTCCAAAATTTACAATTCAATTTACACAAGGTTTTAAATCTGTTTTAGGTAGTGATTTCAACTTTTCGAAATTAGACTTTAGAACTGTTCAACAATTTAATCATAAAAACGAATCTGTAACTAAAATTGTTTTAGTTGCTGGTATAGCCGGTGGAGAAACACCCCTTACCCACTTGTATCATGCCTATCCTAACAATATTAGAAAGGAAACCATTTTGCAACGTTTTTCTGTAGCTGGTTTAAATAGTTTTGAAACCATGTATTTTAATGAATTTTTTAGTGATAAGTTTTCGACGTTACAAATAAAACATGCTTTTAGACCCTTTAATATTTCAGAACGGTTTAAACCTCAATTAGTTTTAATATCTAGATATGCTGTTGGGACAATGCGAAGTATAGATAGACACCAAGGGGTAGAATTTAATACTTTAGAAAACATCTACTCAGAATCTGGTTTTGAAATTAATAAACTCATCTTTGGCTTTGGTCTGAGCTTTGCTTACAGATATGGCGGCTACCACTTACCTAATTTAGAAGACAACATTGCTTTTAAATTTACCTTTAATATTTCGTTGTAGTGGTTTAAAATCGATATATAATTGTGATTTTTTAACTCGTTCATATAGAATTATAGTTTTAATAATAACGACAATAATACATATCTGACTGATTGTGATGGTTGGTTAAATATCACCGTTAATTATGTACTAGTACCATGCGAGTGTGATCTACATCACCCGCCAGATGGTTGTGACCTAACAACTTGTCATACAACAGGTTATTGGAGACAGTATACCACATATGAATGTTTTGCTTTTAACGGTGGAAGCAATGACCCCAACGACACTACAAACCCAGACGATACAGCTACTGGTTCTGGTGGAAATAGTAATTTACCTAATGATACTAGTGATAATGACTTCTCTGCAACAACATTGATTGATGAGAGATGCTTAAACGGAAAAATAAAAATAGACAATGTTTGTGTTTGCCCACAAGGTAAAATTGAGGAAGCAGAGGGTAACTGTAATTGCCCTAATGGCTACACGGAAGATTGGCGGAAAAACTGCATAAAAGCCTGGAAATGTGCTGAGTTAAGCAAATTATTGCAATCTTATCTTGGTACAACCAACCCTTATTTAGATGCTGACACTAAAAGTGTAAGAATTGCACTTACAAATATCGATGATGACTTAGATAATACTAGTGAATCTGGGTTTGGTTTATTTAATTTAGGTGAATATGAAACATGGGGACCAACAGCACAAAATGTACCTACAAGTGCCAATAGAATGGTAAGATTTCCACCTAGAAATTATCAATTTGGTACAATTCACACACATCCTAATGGCAGTCTTACAGATGGTGAACAAACCGTACCTATGTTCTCTCTAGAAGATATTTATACCCTGTGGACTTTAGCTGATTCTTATGGAACAGGTTCAGAATCTCTACAGAACGAAAATTCTGCTGGTAATGATTTATTTGTTTGTATTTTGGTAGTGAAACTAAAACCTATGCTATAAAAATTAAGAATATAAATCAATTGCAATCACTCCAAAATTTAAATTCTAACAGAAGTAGGTGGAGAAGAAACAGTCAAAGACTAATTGAGAAGTACAATGCTGATGCTGATGGTTCCGCAGAACAATACCAAAAGACCTTTTTAGAATTTGTTAACGCAAATAACCTAGGAGTTTCTTTATTTGAGATGGGTCAAGAAAACACCGCTACATCAGGAGTTAATGAAAATTCGACAGAACTAGTATTAAATGATGTAGATGACGTAATACCGAATCCATGTAACTTATAAAATTAAATGATTGTGAAAAAAATAATACTATTTACTCTGTTGATAGTTTCAACACTATCATGTAAAGCACAAATTGTAGATTTGGATTCAAATCTCAACGAACCTGAGGGTACATACTATAAAGACCTAAATAATGAACTAAATAAATTTGTTGGAACTTGAGAATTCACTGATAACAATAAAACACTAATTATTTCTTTTCAAAAAAGGCTACACGTACAATTAAACAATCATTATGCTGGAGGTATATTACCAGAGGTAAACTCACCAAACCAACCTAGAGTACCTTATGGTACTTATATAATGGAGAAACAGTAATTAAACAATACAAAATAAAATGCCCAAAATACTAATTTTATTTTAGGCTTTTTTACATAAAGTCGTTCAATTATAGTAATTATATTTCTTAAAATAAATGATAACGCAGTTTGCTTTTAACCAAATTTTATTCATGTTAAATAACTAACTAATCCTTGGGTTTTTTCTACCTTTGTTGCTCATTTTAAGTACAAATGTTTAAACTATTTACCACAGGATTTTGGGAAGCTGTTGCAAGAATTATTCTTCGCAACAAAATCTTCATTTTAATCGCCATAATACTGGCAACTGTGTTTTTTAGTCTGCAATGGAAACACATGCGTTTCACCTACACCGAAGCTAATATGTTACCAGATGACCACGAGGTAAATATTACGTATAACGACTTTTTAAAAGTCTTTGGTGAAGAAGGTAATCTTATTGTACTTGGTGTAAAAGATTCGAGTTTATTTACTGTAAAACAACTTAATGCATGGAATAACCTTGGTGAGTCTTTTAAAGCTTTCGATGAAGTAGAGACGGTATTATCTATAAAAGATCTTCAGAAATTAGTAAAGAACACTAAAAAAGAACAATTTGATTTAGAGCCTTTTATAAAAGATTCTATTACGACTTTAGCAGAAATTAATAAACTACAGGATGAGTTATTTAAACAGTATCCTTTTTACGACAACTTCTTATTTAATGCTGAGACAAAAACAATTCGTACAGCAATATATATTAAGAAAGACATCGTTAATACCTCTGCCAGAAAAGATTTTGTAATTGATGATTTAGAATCTAAAATAATTGAGTTCGAAGCGCAAACAGGATTAGATGTTAGGGTGTCTGGAATGCCATACATTAGAACACTTAATGCGCAGAATATTGTTGACGAGATACCAATTTTTATTGGAGCAGCATTATTTGTAACCTCACTCATTTTCTTCTTATTCTTTAGATCCTTTAGAGCCACAATTATTTCTCTAATTGTTGTTTGTTTTGGTGTGATGTGGACCTTTGGTATTATAGGGTTACTAGGCTATGAAATTACAGTTCTCACAGCATTAATTCCGCCTTTGATAATTGTTATAGGTATACCCAACTGTATTTTCTTAATTAATAAATATCAGCACGAGGTTAAATCTCATGGTAATAAAGTAAAATCATTACAGCGCGTTATTACAAAGGTTGGTAATGCAACATTAATGACTAACGTTACTACTGCCTCTGGTTTTGCTACATTTATCCTTACAGAAAGCAAACTATTAAAAGAGTTTGGTATTGTTGCATCGCTTAGCATACTTGCTATTTTTATACTTTGCTTACTTGTAATACCAATTATATATACGTTTTTACCTTACCCTAAAGAACGCCATTTAGAGCATTTAAATAAACGCTGGATTGGTGGTTTTGTAGATTGGACAGAGCGTATGGTAAAACACAAAAAAATCACCATTTATGCCACTGCACTTATTTTAATTATTGCTAGTATGATTGGTATGAACCAGATTAAGATTTCAGGAAGTCTTATTGAAGATATGCCAAAAGACAAACAATTCTTTAAGGATATACGCTTTTTTGAAGAAGAGTTTAATGGCATAATGCCATTAGAAATTATGGTAGATACCAAGCGGAAAAAAGGAGTTATGAAATTGGCCACCTTAAAACGCATCAATGAGTTAGAAGAACTTATTCTTGAAACACCCGAACTTTCTAAACCAATTTCTGTTGTAAGTCTCGTAAAATATAGCAAACAAGCGTATTATAATGGCAATCCTAAATATTACCAATTACCAACAAGCCAAGAAAATAGTTTCATTTTGGCTTATGCTAAGAACTCTTCCTCAGAGAATGATATGCTTAAAAACTTTGTAGACAGTACTGGCCAATATGCACGTATCACTACTTTTATGAAGGATATTGGGACAGATAAAATGGAACGTATTCAAGAAAATCTTCAAAATAAAATTGATAAAGTCTTCCCTAAAGAACGTTACGAAGTTACAATGACTGGTAAAGCTTTAGTGTTTCAAAAAGGAACTAAATATTTGGTTAAAAATCTTGTGATTTCTTTAACCTTGGCTATTTTTCTTATTTCATTGTTTATGGCATATCTATTCCGTTCGTTCAGAATGATTATTGTGTCACTAATTCCTAATTTACTACCGCTTTTAGTTACTGCCGGTTTAATGGGTTACGTTGGTGTGCCAATTAAACCATCAACCATATTAGTATTTAGTATTGCTTTTGGAATTTCGGTAGATGACACCATTCACTTCTTAGCAAAGTACAGACAAGAATTACAAGCCAATAACTGGAAGATTAGAAAATCGGTGTATGCTGCGCTTAGAGAAACGGGAGTAAGTATGTTTTACACATCTATTGTGTTGTTCTTTGGCTTTTCAGTATTTACAATTTCTAGCTTTGGTGGTACTGTGGCTTTAGGTGCTTTGGTTTCTATTACGTTACTTTTCGCAATGCTATCCAACTTACTTTTATTACCATCGCTTTTATTATCATTAGAGCGTAAAATTGCAAATAAGGAAGTTTTAAGAGAACCAACAATTAATATAATTCCTTCAGAAGATGATTCTGAAGACGACATAAAACAACAAGAATAACATTTATATTAGCATTCAAAATATTTAAAAGATGACAACAAAAACCGTAGCGGAATTACTTGCACAAAATGTGACCACACAAGATGTTACTGTAAAAGGATGGGTACGAACCTTTAGAGCAAATCGTTTTATTGCACTTAATGATGGATCTACCATAAATAATATTCAGTGTGTTGTAGATTTTGAAAATTTTGACGAAGCACTTTTAAAACGTGTTACAACAGGAGCTGCGATTCATGTTACTGGAGAATTGGTGGAAAGCCAAGGTAAAGGACAATCATTTGAAATTGTTGTAAAAACTCTAGAAATTTTAGGGGATTCTGATTCGGAATCATACCCAATTCAACCAAAAAAACACTCTTTTGAATTCTTAAGAGAGAATGCACATTTACGTACTAGAACAAATACATTTAGTGCTATAATGCGTTTGCGTTCGTCATTATCATTTGCGGTACATAAGTACTTTAATGAAAATGGTTTTTATAATATGCATACACCAATTATAACTGGCAGTGATGCTGAAGGTGCTGGTGAAATGTTTCGGGTAAGCACATTAGATCAAAAAAAACCACCATTAACAGAAGATGGCAATATAGATCATACTAAAAATTTCTTTGGAAAAGACACCAATCTTACTGTTTCGGGACAATTAGAAGCTGAAACTTATGCCATGTCTTTAGGTAAGGTTTATACTTTTGGACCAACTTTTAGAGCTGAAAACTCTAACACTTCTCGTCATTTATCTGAATTTTGGATGATTGAGCCAGAAGTTGCTTTTATGGATTTAGCTGGTAATATGGATTTGGCTGAAGACTTCATGAAATCTGTTTTGAGCTATATACTTGATAACAACCAAGACGATTTAGAATTTTTAGAAAAACGTTTGTTAGACGACGAAAAAACGAAACCACAACTAGAACGTAGCGAGCTGAGCTTAATTGAAAAAATTAAGTTCGTAGTAGATAACAACTTTAAGCGTGTTAGCTATACAGAGGCAATAGATATTTTGCGAAATTGCAAACCCAATAAGAAGAAGAAATTCAAATATATCATTAACGAATGGGGAGCAGATTTACAATCTGAACACGAACGTTTCTTGGTAGAAAAGCACTTTAAATGTCCTGTAATATTATTTGATTATCCAGCAAACATTAAAGCATTTTACATGCGTTTAAATGAACCTGATAATGAAGGTCGAGAAACTGTTAGAGCAATGGATGTTCTTTTCCCAGGAATTGGTGAAATGGCTGGAGGTTCTCAGCGTGAAGAGCGTTTAGATGTCTTAAAAGAAAAGATGAAAGCACTAGACATTTCTGAAGAAGAATTATGGTGGTATTTAGATTTACGTAAATACGGATCAGCAGTTCATTCTGGGTTTGGATTAGGTTTTGAGCGCTTAGTCATGTTTGTAACCGGAATGGGAAATATTAGAGATGTTATTCCTTACCCAAGAACACCTCAAAATGCAGAGTTTTAAATAAAATATTAAACCTGTTAGGTTTCCAAAACCTAATAGGTTTTTTCTTATTTTTATAATCAACAGAAATTTTATGTCCCTAAAGCAGTTTTTATCATTCAAACTATCACAGAAGCTATCTCCACAGCAGATTCAACTTATGAAGTTGATTCAGTTGCCTACACAAGCTTTTGAACAACGTTTAAGCCAAGAACTAGAAGAAAACCCTGCATTAGATACCGGAAAAGAAACAGAGGAAAACGAGGATAACATTGATGATTTTGATAATTCTGAAGACGATTACGATGATAATGAAACCATTGATGCGGATGACATCAATATTGATGAATATTTGAGTGATGACGAAATACCCGAATACCGTACACAAGCCAATAACTACAGCGCAGATGATGAAGATAAAAGCATTCCTTTTGCCGCAGGCACATCGTTTACACAACATCTTACAAATCAATTAAACACATTTAGACTATCTGAGGAAGAAGAAGAAATTGCATATTTCTTAGTTGGCAGTGTTGACGAGAGTGGTTACATTCGTCGCTCACTTTCTGATATTACAGATGATTTAGCATTCACTCAAAACGTTTTTACAACAGAAGAGGAGATTGAGAAAGTACTTCAAATTGTACATCAACTCGATCCTGGTGGAGTTGGAGCACGTAATCTACAAGAATGTTTAAGTATTCAATTGCATCGAAAAGAGCAAAGCCCAAATGTAGAATTAGCAACTACAATTATTGATAAAGCTTTTGAGCAATTCACAAAAAAGCACTATAAAAAATTATTACAAAAATTTAGCATTACTGAAGACCAACTAAAAGACGCTATTGAAGAAATAGAACGCTTAAACCCTAAACCCGGAGGGTCATACGCAGGTAATAATAAAATCGTAGAACATATCGTACCAGATTTTGCTATTAAAATTGTTGATGGTGAATTAGAGCTAACACTTAACGGCAGAAATGCACCTGAACTTCATGTTTCTAGAGAGTATAATAATATGCTTAAAGGCTATAAGGATACTAAGGAGAAATCTAAAGCTCAAAAAGATGCCGTAATGTTTATAAAACAAAAGCTTGATGCTGCTAAATGGTTTATTGAAGCTGTTAGACAACGCCAACAGACACTCTTTGTAACTATGAGTTCTATTATGCATTATCAGAAGGCGTTCTTTCTAAGTGGTGACGAGCGTAAGCTACGTCCAATGATTTTAAAAGATATAGCAGACGAAATAGAAATGGATGTGTCTACAATTTCTCGTGTCGCAAACAGTAAATATGTAGATACTCCCTATGGAACTAAACTTATAAAAGTGTTCTTTTCTGAATCTATGACTAATGATCAAGGTGAAGAAGTTTCAACTAGAGAAATTAAAAAAATTCTTGAAATAGTTATTGAAGAGGAAAATAAAAAGAAACCGCTAACTGACGAAGCACTTTCTAAAATTTTAAAAGAAAAAGGGTATCCAATAGCAAGGAGAACTGTAGCTAAATACAGAGAACAATTAGACCTTCCTGTTGCTAGATTGAGAAAGAAGATTTAAGACTATTATAGAATGAAGGATTTTATTTTAAAAGGTATTTCGTTTGTTTTTCACCCATTGATTATGCCTTTGTTGGGTGTCTTATTTTATTTTTCTAAAACACCACGATTTATACCGATGCCTATTATTAAGGCAAAAATCTTCTCAATTATTATTTTAACTATGGTCTTACCAATGCTCCTGTTTTTATTACTAAAAACGGTTAACAAAGTAGACAGTATATATTTAAAAAGTACGAGAGAAAGGCTTATTCCGTTATTAATAAACTGTATTATAGTTGTATTAATACTACTAAGAGTATTAACACCAAATGAAATTATTGAACTCTATTATTTCTTTTTGGGTATACTCTGCTCTACGTTAACATGTCTTATATTGGCTTTGTTTAAAGTAAAAGCTAGTATTCATATGATTGCCGCAGCAGGATTTTTTATGTTCGCTGTTGCATTAGGAATTCACTATCAAATAAATATCAATGGCACAATTGCTCTAATGATGATAATATTAGGGGCAATAGCTACATCTAGGCTTCATCTTAACGCACATACTAACCAAGAATTACTTATTGGAACTATTGTAGGCTTATTTCCTCAGTTAATACTTGTAAATTATTGGTTATAATATATAGAACATCAGCCCTATTTTAAAAGACTTAATGTCTAAACCATTGTCTCCTAACCTAGCATTATTACCAAAAATAGGATTAAGACCGTAGTAAGCATGAAAATTCCATGTACTATAACCAATACTTAGGGTTAAACCATATTGTAACCTATTAAAATCGTCTAAGTTTAAGAGGTTTACATCACCTGCATTACTCTTAAATTTAGTTGTGTTGTAAACCAAGTACCCTAATTTAAATCCTGTGTAGATTCTCCAAAAATTATAATCAGTTCTAGTGGACGTTCTCCATCTAAATTCGAACGGCACTTCTACTAAATAGGTTGTAAATTTATTCTTTGAAACATTTATTTCACTCTCATCAATAATACCATAAGTAATTTCATTATCAATTTCGAGAATAGATATGTTTTGGTTGTAAGAGTTTGTAGAAATTCCAATACCGATTCCTAATGCTTTATTTCTTCTTTCGTTAATAGGCATATCTCTTATAAAACCAAAATGAAATCCAGAAGAAAAACCACTTTGCGATACATTCTCATTCTCAGGTTTATTACTTAATAGATTATAAGTAATAGATACATAAAATTGATCTTCCCTATAGTCTTCATATAATTGAGACTTAGTCGTTTTTTTACTGTTCTGTGCAAAACTAAAACCACCTATTAATAAAAGGAAAAAGAAAACATTTCTATTCATAAGTATAAATCTACAAAAACTGAGTAGGTAAACAATAAAAAAACGCCTTGATAACTCAAGGCGTTTTAATTATAAAATTAAGGACTAAAATTAATTAGTCAATTTTAGTGTTTGTAATGTACATTACTTTTAAAGCATTAGCTTCTCGAAGTTCTTGTTTGATGTCTGATACTAAACCAGCATTAGTTTTCACATCTATCTTCAAACCAACAACAAACCTTTTTTGCAAAGCTTCATCTAGTTTATTAATAGCTTCGTAAACAGAGGTCTGTATTGCATCAATACCTACAAATGCATCATTAATTTGAATACGAGATTCATCACCAAATTTCTTAAAATCTTTAGATGGTTTACCTGCGTAAATAAACATTGTCCTATCTTTCTTTAGCTTCTCAATCTGATCTGCCTTAGGTAATATATTCTCAATCATTAATGAATTATCTCTCATAACGGTTGCCACCATAAAAAAGAAAAGTAACATAAATACAATATCAGGTAGTGATGCCGTTGAAATTGCTGGCAACTCCCCTTTTTCTTTGTTTCTAAATTTAGACATATCTATTACTTTTAATTTTTATCTGGTTCTGCTTCAGACAATTTCATTGGAAATAATTTCTTAATGGTCTGTATTCGATCATTAAGAACTTCATCCTTATTAAATTGATTTTTCTCTTTCTGCTCTAACATTGCTGCAAAAACATTATCTGCTTCTTGGTAATACTTTTTGTATAACCTTTTTGCTTCTCGTTCTCTTAGCTCATTATAAGCTGCAACAAGTTCGTTCTGTACTTCTATATACTTTTCGTAAGACGTTTCCCTCTTGTGCTTCATTGAGATAATTGCCTTGTCTGGGTGATCTGATGACGATACATCTTTCTTACCTTTACAATAATCACAATTCTCTCCTGCAGCATTTGTACTACCTGCATTATCCAAGAAATCTATTGCAGCTTGTCTTAAATCCTTTATATCCATTTGCTCATCTTCAACAAGCAATTGATTGTTACGGTTTATTAGAACAGTAAATAAATTCTTTTGTTTAATTATAGGTGGGTCAACTTGGCTATCGTCTATAGGAGGTAAACTCCTTAAGATACCCTTGTCTTTCTCAATTGTCGTTGTTACCAAGAAGAAAATTAATAGTAAAAAAGCAATGTCAGCCATTGATCCTGCATTAACTTCTGGTGCTGATCTTTTTGCCATAATACTTTATTTACTAATTATTTTTTTTGCTCCTGATAAAATCATTGCTCCTGCAGCGATAGCTAACAATAAATAGAAGGCAACTAATCCTGCTCCTACCATTTGCGATGTGCTTTCACTTGCATTACCACCTTCTTGTAAGGCATATGGCATAGCGTCACTACCAGAAACGACATACGCTATAATTAATACAACAGCAAATGCTCCTACTCCTATTAACGTATTTTTTAGACCACCAGTATTTGTAAATAAGTTTTTTATTATAAAAAACAATACAAATGCTAATACTAAACCTAACATTATATAAGCAATCCATGCCATTGGCTCTACGATATTAGTCTCTCCAACTAATGCTGCTGACTTTATTTCATCATCTCCTGCGGCTACAATTCGCACTAAGAAAATGATACCTAAAAGACCAAGTACAGCGACTAGTATTTTTGATATAGTTTTAAAATTCATAATTTAAAATCTTATTTTTTGTGTTTTACTAATAAATCCATCAAAGTAATTGATGCATCTTCCATATCATTTACAATGCTATCAATCTTAGCGATGATATAATTATAAAAAATTTGAAGTATAATAGCTACTATAAGACCAAATACTGTCGTTAAAAGTGCTACTTTAATACCACCTGCTACTAATGAAGGGTTCATATCACCTGCAGCTTCAATCTTATCAAAGGCAGAAATCATACCGATTACTGTACCCATAAAACCAAGCATTGGCGCTAAAGAGATGAATAAAGAAATCCAAGACACATTCTTTTCTAATTGTCCCATTTGAACACCACCGTAAGCTACAACAGCTTTTTCAGCAGCATCAATATCTTCATCAGCTCTGTCTAGACCTTGATAGAAAATAGACGCAACAGGACCTTTTGTATTTCTACAAACTTCCTTAGCAGCTTCAATACCACCAGAAGCTAAAGCGTCTTCTACGTTTTGAGTTAATTTTTTAGTGTTTGTTGTAGATAAGTTTAAATAAATAATTCTTTCTATAGCAATTGCTAATCCAAGAATTAAACATAATAATACAATACCCATAAAGCCTGGGCCACCTTCAATAAAACGCTTTTTTAATTCTTGATGAAACGTCAAGTCTTCTTCTGCCGGAGCATCGCCTTGAGTTACAGTTGTTACAGTTGTTGCACTTGTTACAGCTAATGTTGTTGCATTTGCGTTAACAGTTCCGATAGCCATTAAACAAGTTATGGCGAGGATAGAAAATAATCTTTTCATTGTTCTTAATCTTAATTTTATTAGTTAAAGTGTTAAAGATAAAAAAAAAATGTAACTCTAGCGTAAAATATAAGCAGAGAGGAAGGGATTCGAACCCTCGATACCCTTTTGGAGTATACACACTTTCCAGGCGTGCGCCTTCGACCACTCGGCCACCTCTCTTTAAATTTTATTTAAAAATTACAGACCACCAAATAACGAAAAAAACTTTGAACATTAAAATTTAGTGCGTTAATTTTAGGACATTTCTCCTCTTAAAGGTGTTTCAAATATTAATTGGAAATTATTTGACCCTATTTTTTCACCTAAGAGATACATTAGTTTAGTAATTGCAGCCTCTGTTGTAATATCTCTTCCAGAAATTACACCAATGGATTTAAGTTGTGAGCTTGTTTCGTATTGACCCATAGCCACACTACCACCAGCGCATTGTGTTATATTAATTATATAGAGCCCATTATTAATAGATGCTTTTAATAAATCTATAAACCACTGTTCATTTGTTGCATTACCAGAACCATAGGTCTCTATAATCAAACCTTTTATTAATGGACTCCTAAGTACAGCTTCTATTATAGGTTTTGAAATACCCGGAAATAGCTTAAGTATGCCAACATTAGTATCCATTGCAGTTCGAACAATTAATTTTTTATCTACGTTGGGCTTTAGTAAAGCGGCTGTATTAACTTTTAAATGCACACCCGACTCAGCTAAATGCGGATGATTAAGAGAGTCGAACGCTTCAAAATGCTCAGCGTTTATTTTAGTAGTTCTATTGCCTCGGTATAATTTATATTCAAAATAAAGAGCTACTTCTCTAATAACTGGTATTCCATTATTCTGTAAAGATGCCATTTGAATAGACGTAATTAAATTCTCTTTAGCATCTGTTCGTAAATCACCGATTGGTAATTGAGACCCTGTAAAAACGACAGGTTTATCTAAATTTTCTAACATAAAACTTAATGCAGAGGCAGAGTAACTCATAGTATCGCTTCCATGCAAAACTACAAAACCATGAAATTCGTTATAATTAGTTTCAATAATTTTAGCAATATCTGCCCAGTATTTTGGGCTCATATTAGATGAATCTATGGGCTCTAGAAATGAAACAGTTTCAATATTACAGTCTAAAAGACGCAGCTCTGGTATCCTAGTAAGGATGTTTTCAAAATCGAAAGCTCTTAACACACCTGAATCTGCATCTTTTATCATTCCGATAGTACCACCAGTATATATTAATAAGATGTTTTGCTTTTGCATAATTAAATTCCGAATACGGATTTTGAATTTTCTGTTGTAATTTGAGCTAATTCTATTTCATCGACACCGTAAAGTTCGGATAATTTTTCTAATACCTTGTTAATATATAAACTTTCATTGCGTTTTCCGCGATAAGGTTTGGGTGCTAAATAAGGTGAATCTGTTTCTAAGACTATATGTTTTAAATCTATTTGATTTATAAACTGATCTATTTTTCCATTCTTAAAGGTAACTACTCCACCAATACCTAATTTCATATTATAGGATATAGCTTGTTTTGCCTGCTCTAAAGTGCCCGTAAAACAGTGAAAAATACCATATAAATCATCTGATTTCTCTTGTTCTAAAACTTCAAAAATTTCATCAAAAGCATCTCTACAATGAATTACAATTGGAAGCTGATACTTTTTTGCCAAATTAATTTGATATCTAAATGCTTCTATTTGAATAGCAAGTGTGGTTTTATCCCAGTATAAATCTATTCCTATTTCCCCTACCGCATAGAATTGTCTTTTCGCTAGCTGTTCTTCAACATGTTTTAATTCTTCTTTATAATTATCCTTAACATGTGTAGGATGCAATCCCATCATTAAAAAAACATGTTCTGGAAAATCCTTTTCTAGTTGAAACATGGATTCTGTGTATGTCGAATCTATTGCAGGAATAAAAAAGCGTTTTACATTGGCATCAATTGCGCGCTTTATCATCTCTAATCTATCGGTATCAAAAGCTTCACTATATAAATGAGTGTGTGTATCTGTAATAATCATGCTGCAAAAGTAAATGTTTAGTACGTTACACCATTTACTATATTTACACAAATTGATAAAATGGATACACTTAAAGATTATCTACTCAATAAAGGCTATTCTAAAATAAAGTTGAAGTTTACTAAAACAAATCATTTTGAAATAAAGGCTTCTATAAATGGTATTAAAGGCCAATTTATTTTAGACACAGGAGCTTCTAGTAGTTGTGTGGGATTTGAAGCTATAGAACGTTTCAATTTAAAAGTTAAGGATTCTGAGATAAAAGCTGTTGGTGCTGGTGCATCTAATATGATGACCAAAATTTCGAAATCAAACCACTTAAAAATTGGGAAATGGAAAAAAACACGTGTCGTCATTATCTTATTTAATCTAACGCATGTAAATGAAGGTCTGGTAAACCATAATGCCGAACCAGTAGACGGTATTATAGGTGCTGATGTTTTAAAAAAAGGGAAAGCCGTAATTGACTACGAAAAAAAATACTTGTACTTAAAGTTATAAGATTTCTAAAATCTGAAGAATCTTCCTATATTTAACTAGATTACAATTAATAGCAAAATGAGCCCTTCCATAATAATTGCAGATGATCACCCTTTGGTACTTAAAGGTCTAAATGATTATCTCACAGAACAAAGTTTTAATGTTTTAGCCTGTGCCAAAAACGGCAAAGAAGCCTTAGCTCTTATAAAAGCACACGATCCAGATATCGCAATTTTAGATATTAAAATGCCTTTTTTAACTGGTTTGCAAATTGCTGAGCACTGTAAAAAAGCCAAATTATCAACTAAAATTGTTCTTATCACCTTCGAAAAAGATGAAGAAACATACAACAAAGCTAAATCTCTTGGTGTTTTCGGTTATGTACTTAAAGAATTTGCTTTAGAAGAAATAGAAAATTGTATATCATCCGTAATTAAAGGTAAATCATACTTTAGCCCTGAGTTGCTTAATTTTTTAGAAATTAAAGTTCTGCCAAAACATTTGGATGCATTGACAAAACACGAAATGATTATTGTTAAGCATATAGCAAAAAACAAAACAGGTGTAGAAATTGCAGAACTATTATCAATATCTCCAAGAACCGTAGAGAAACATAAAAGTAATATTATTAAAAAACTTCAGCTAGAACGCAAACAAAATAGTCTCTTGATTTGGGCAAAAGAAAATTCGAATTTTATTTAGTTTGAGAATATATTAAATATACGTAAAGTTACGTATATGTAGTACCTTTTTTATACTGACCTTTACATTGTTATTAATTAAGGGTTAATAACGAGCTATTAATTAGTTCTTAGGGGAATTAGTAAGCCTTGGATGAAAATCCAGGGCTTATCTTTTTTAAAAAAATATGAAAAATACGTAAAGTTACGTATTGTATCGTATCAAATTTATTCGCAATTTTACATTGTTAATAATCAATGCCTTAAATGTAATTCTTACAAATCTACATTTACTTTAAAGTAAATATCTTTTTAAAAAAGTCAATACGTATGGAAGCAATGAAAGACAATACCGGAAAAAAGGACAAATTATTTATAGTGCTTCTTATTCTAAGTTCTGTAATAGTAATATCTGCAAATATTGCAGTTAATTTTTTTAGTTAATTTTAGTTAGTAAATTTTATTCTAAGAAGAAAAAGCGCCATCGTAATGATAGCGCTTTTTAGTATTATAGAATAAAAATTTCAGTTATAGCTCTAAAGCTTTTTTAACGTTGTTGTTCATTAATAATTCTACAGGACTCTCTAGTGCCTCTTTTATTGCTACTAAGAAACCTACAGATTCTTTACCATCAATAATTCTATGATCATAAGATAATGCGACATACATCATAGGGTGAATTTCAACTTTACCATCTACAGCAATAGGACGTTGAAGAATATTATGCATTCCTAAAATTCCACTTTGAGGTGGGTTTATAATTGGTGTCGATAACATACTTCCAAATACACCTCCATTAGTAATAGTAAATGTACCTCCTGTCATTTCATCAACAGTAATGTTTCCATCTCTAGCTCTAATTGCTAATCGCTTTACTTCAGATTCTACTCCTCTAAAGGATAAGTTTTCAGCATTTCTAATCACAGGAACCATTAATCCTTTTGGACCAGAAACTGCAATACTGATATCTACGAAATCGTAAGACAACATTTCCTTACCATCTATCATAGAATTTACGGCTGGATACATTTTTAATGCTCTCACAACAGCCAGTGAAAAGAAACTCATAAATCCAAGACTTACTCCATGCTTAGCCTTAAAGTTTTCTTTATGTTCTATACGTAATTCAAATATAGGTGTCATATTAACCTCATTAAATGTGGTTAACATAGCAGTCGTGTTTTTAGCTTCTACCAAACGTTCAGCAACTTTGCGACGTAACATCGACATTTTGCTATGCGATGTTCCTCGGCTTCCACCTGTAGGTGTTCCCATAGATGGCAATGCTTTTACAGCATCATCTTTAGTGATTCTGCCGTCTTTTCCTGTTCCAGAAACAACATTGGCCTCCATACCTTTTTCGGCTAAAATTTTCTTAGCAGCAGGACTAGCAGAACCAGTGGCGTAGGTTTTTGTTTCGGCGACAACTGGTTTTGGCTCCTCCTTATTAGGTGCTTCTTCTATCTTAACCGTTTTTTCTGTCACCTCACTAACTTCTGGTTTTGCAACACTCGTATCAATTAAGCAAACTACGGCTCCAACAACTACGGCATCTCCTTCTTCATACCTGTTACCATCTTTATCGGCTAATGTAATTATACCACTTGCTTCAGCTGGTAATTCTAAAGTTGCCTTATCACTGTCTACTTCAGCGATGGCTTGGTCTTTTTCTACATAGTCTCCGTCTTGCACTAACCATTCTGCAATTTCTACTTCAGTAATCGATTCGCCTGGTGAAGGCACTTTCATTTCTAAAATCATGCGCTTTATATTTATTTAAGCTCTAATTTGAGTTGTATTATTTATATCTCTGGTTGTTTTTGGTTTTATCAAAAACGTAATCTATAACTTCTTTGTGGCGTTTCTTAGAGCGCACAGAACTACCTGCTGCAGGTGCACCATAAGGTCTTCTACTCGCTGATCTAAATTGTCTAGCTTCATCTAAGTGCATTAATAAATGGCTGTATGCACCCATGTTTCTTGGTTCTTCTTGTGCCCAAACAATATCGTCTGCATTTTTATATTTTGCCATTGTTGCTCTCATAGCTTCTACTGGTAATGGGAACAACTGCTCTACTCTCACCAAGGCAATATCTTCTCTCCCTAGCTTTTCTTGTTCTTTCAATAAATCATAATAAAATTTACCTGTAACAAAAACTAAAGTTTTTATCTTATCTGCTTTTGCACTTTCATCATCGATAAGCATTTGGAAACTTCCTTTTGCAAATTCATCTACAGAAGACACTACTTTAGGATGACGTAATAAACTCTTTGGAGTGAAGACAATTAAAGGTTTTCTAAAATTAGCCTTCATTTGTTTTCGCAGTAAATGGAACATATTTGCAGGCGTTGTAACATCTGCAATAAACATATTATCCTTAGCACACATCTGTAAGAAACGCTCCATACGTCCAGAAGAATGTTCTGCACCTTGCCCTTCGTAACCATGTGGTAACAACATTACCAAACCATTTTGTGTTTTCCATTTATCTTCTCCGGAAGATATATATTGGTCAATCATAATTTGCGCTCCATTACAAAAGTCACCAAATTGCGCTTCCCAAATGACTAACGTATTAGGACTTGCCATAGCGTAGCCATAATCAAAACCTACAACACCATATTCAGACAATAACGAATTGTATATATTGAAATCACCTTGGTCTTCAGAAATGTTTTTATGTAAAATAATTTCTTCTTCACTATCTTCTACTTTAACCACGGCATGGCGATGTGAGAATGTACCACGCTCAACATCTTGGCCAGAAATTCTAATATCAAAACCTTCAGTTAATAGTGAACCATAGGCCAAATGTTCTCCCATAGCCCAATCTAATCGATCTTCATCGAACATGGTTTGACGCGATTCTATTAACCTTTGGATTTTACGAATAAACTTTTTATCAGTAGGGAGATTAGAGATCACTTTGGTTATGTTTTTAAGCACTGTTTTAGGCACTGTCGTGTCCACCGGCTTCATCATTACACCTTCCGTAACTCTAGGGAGGCCTTTCCACTCTTCTTGCATAAAAGCGGTGATTTCTGTTTTATCTTCTTTACGAGAGTCTACTAACTTTTCCTCTAATTTCTCTTTGTACTTAGATTCAATATGCTTTACATAACCATCTTCAATAACACCTTCATCAAGTAGGCGTTGCGCATAGATATCTCTTGGGTTTTTATGCTTTGAAATAGCTTTATATAGTAAAGGTTGGGTAAACTTAGGTTCATCACCTTCATTGTGTCCGTATTTTCTATAACCTAGTAAGTCTATAAATACATCACGCTTAAATTTCATTCTAAAATGAAGTGCAAAAAGTGCTGCGTGTACAACAGCTTCTGCATCATCTGAATTGACATGAAGTACAGGTGACAAGGTTACTTTAGCCACATCTGTACAGTAGGTACTCGAGCGACCGTCTAAATAATTTGTTGTAAACCCTATTTGATTATTAACGACTATATGAATAGTACCATTAGTTTTATAACCATCTAATTGTGCCATTTGCACGACTTCATAAACTAATCCTTGACCTGCAATTGCGGCATCTCCATGCACTACAATAGGAAGTACCTGGGACGCATCAGTAATTTCTTTTTTATCTTGCTTTGCTCTAGCTATTCCCTGTACAACAGCTCCTACAGTTTCTAAATGTGACGGATTTGGAGCAATATTTAAATTAATCCTTTTCTTATTATAAGTTTCTCGATTGCTCGTCAAACCTAAGTGATATTTTACATCACCATCAAACACTTTTTCTTCATAATCTTTACCATCAAACTCACTAAAGATATCCTTTGCAGATTTTCCAAAGATATTGGTTAATGTGCTTAAACGCCCTCTGTGAGACATTCCCATGACGAACTCCTTAACACCTTCGTCCGCTGCTCTTTCAATAATGGCGTCAACAGCAGGAATTAAAGACTCGTTACCTTCTAAAGAAAAACGCTTTTGACCTACATATTTTGTGTGAAGAAACGATTCAAAAGAAACGGCTTGATTTAATTTATTAAGAATATACTTCTTTTCATCACTCGTAAATATGGTGTGATTGTCATTAATATTTAACTTATTTTGAATCCACTGAATTTCTTCAGGCTTTCTTATATACATGTACTCAACACCGATAGAATCACAATAAATACTTTCTAAGTGATCTATGATATTTTGAAGTGTTCCAGAATTTAATCCAAGAATTTCTCCTGCAGAAAACTTTGTGCTTAAATCTTTTTCGGTTAACCCGAAATTCTCAATTTCTAAGGTTGGTGCATATTTACGTCTGGCTCTAACAGGATTTGTTCTTGTAAACAAATGTCCTCTATTTCTATAACCATCTATAAGTTTTAAAACCTGAAATTCTTTTTGAAGTTGTTCCGGTATCTGAGTAGATACACCCTCAATGATTTCACCCTCCATTCCATAATTTTCTGAGCCAAAGTCATAACCTTGGAAAAAGGCACGCCAGCTTGGTTCTACAGAATCGGGATTTTTTAGGTATTGGTCGTACAAATCAGCAAAATATGCTGTATGTGCTGCATTTAGAAAGGAATATTTATCCATTATTTTTTATGAGACGTTGTCGTTTCAACAAAACTTTACCAAAAATACAACTTTTGCTAAATATAGATGTGGTTTTAGTATATTTATAACAATTAGAAAAACAAGAATTATTAAGATGATAAATTTAGTTATTGATTGTTCCAAAAAAATGATTTTAAGTACCGTTTTGATTTGTTTAACTGTATTATTTTCATTTTCCCAAGACATGCCTGCTAATAATGATTTTTGGAAAAACGTTCAGTTTGGTGGTGGTATAGGCTTAAACTTAGGGAATGGCTTTTTTAGCGGAGCATTAGCTCCAAATGCACTTTATAGGTTTAGTCCTTATGTTGCTACTGGTATAGGCTTAAATTTTCAATATAGCTCTCAACGTGATGTCTTTCAATCAACAGTATTAGGAGCAAGTGTCGTCGGTTTGTTTAACCCTTACAGAGGGTTACAGATATCTACTGAATTTGAACAATTGCACGTGAATCGAAATTTTGACGAACAATTTATAGATAATGCAGATGACCAGTATTGGTATCCTGCCTTATTTTTAGGCTTAGGTTTTACGAGTGGTAATATTACTTTTGGGATACGATATGATGTATTATATGATGCTAATAAGAGCATACAACCAGAAGCTTGGATGCCATTTATTAGGTTTTGGTTTTAAATATTAAAGTGGTAATATAGATTTACCGTCATCTATATGTTTTGACAAATCGTCTAAACTTAATTAAACTAAAATTTTTCATCATAATTTGTCTTTCATCATAAGCTAAGTGATGTATTGAGCAAGGATTGTTTTTATTACATTCTTTTAAGCTTAAAAGACAAGTATGAAGTCGCTCCTCACCATCTACAGCATCTCTAATTTCAATGGGTTTAACTCGCCTATTTTCTTTACTTAAATAAAATCCACCTTTCGAACCTTTAGTTGAATACACTAAATGCCTTTTAGATAAATTCTGCAATATTTTAGTTGTATAAGTCTTGAGTACATTAATGGGCTCAGCAATATCCTTAATCATAATTTTTTTCCTCAGAAGAATGAATAGCTAGATATAGGGCTGCTTTTATGGCATATTTAGACGAATTTGAAAACATTAATTATCACGTTTATTTAAATAAAGGCAAAAAAAATATTTTTATCTTAAACATGATTTATGTCATCTTTTTATCAAAAAGTCAAACCTATTTTTGTTAAATACTAAAACAAATAAAATGGTAAAATCACTCAAGTTTTTAGCACTAGTTATTTCGTTAATTGTTTTCAGTTGCGGAGAAAGAGATAAAAAAGAGGAATCCTCATATGGAAAAAAAGAACCTTTAAAAACAGAAAAAAAAGAACCCGCTTCTAAACGAATCGAATTAAGTAATAAGGGCGTGGGTCCCATTACATCTGTAGATTTAGGTCTAGTTGTAGACCAAGATATGGCTACTCATGGCAAAGAAATTTATGGAAAAATGTGTACCGCTTGTCATAAGGCAGATAAAAAATTTATTGGACCATCACCAACAGGCATATTAAAGAGAAGAAGTCCAGAATGGGTAATGAACATGATCTTAAATCCAGAAGGAATGACGAAAGAAGATCCATTAGCTAAAGATTTATTGATGGAATTCAATGGCGCCCCTATGGCAAACCAAGGCCTTACAAAAGAAGATGCTAGAGCAGTATTAGAATATTTCAGAACCTTAAAATGATAAACTATGAAACCGATCAAACACCTCTTTCTTGTTTTTGCAGTTGCAGCTTTTTTCTGCTCTTGTAAGGATGAGAACAACAACGCATCAACAACAACCTCGGAAGCAGAAACAAATGTGCAATCGACAGAAAGAACTGGTCAAGCCTTTATTGAAGATGATGTTAGCACAACCGTTTTGAGTATAGCTATTGGCTCTAAAGACCATACTACTTTAGTCGCAGCAGTGCAGGCTGCACAGCTAGAAAATGTTTTAGTGAATGCAGGACCCCTAATGGTCTTTGCACCTACAAACGAAGCTTTTGCAGCCTTACCAGAGGGTACTGTTGAAAATTTACTAAAACCAGAAAACAAAGATGCTCTCTCTAATATCTTAAAGTATCATGTCACTCCCGGAAACTACTCTACAGATTTTTTAAAGAAGTTTAAAAAACTAGGACAAGCAAACAATGGCTACGTCAAAATAGAAGTTGTGGATGGCGAACCTATGATTGGGGGTGCAAAAATACTGGCAAGTATTAAGGCAGGAAATGGCATTGTACATGTTATAGACAAGGTTTTATTACCACCAACTGAAGACTAAAAAATACTAATCTAAATTTATAAAATAATGAAGACTATATTAAAATCAACTGTTGCGCTATTAACTATTCTAGTCGCATTTTCGAGTTGCAATAATTCAGAAAAATCTGGTAGTAAATCTGGCGCTTTAGCAGGTAATGTAGCAGAAAAAGTATATGTAGCTCCAGGAGAGTACGATTCGCATTACGCATTTTTGTCCGGAGGTTACAGTGGTAACATAACGGTTTACGGTTTACCTTCTGGTAGAATGTTTAAAGAAATTCCTGTATTCTCACAGTTTCCAACCTCGGGATATGGTTATTCAGAAGAAACAAAGCCAATGTTAAATACCTCTCATGGATTTATTCCTTGGGGAGATTCTCACCATCCAGACATTTCACAGACTAATGGAGAAATTGATGGTCGTTTCATTTTTATCAATGAGAATAATACCCCAAGAATTGCGAAAATTGATTTAAAGACATTTGAGACCACTGAAATTATTGAGGTACCAAATAGTGCTGGTAACCACAGTTCTTCTTTTGTAACCGAAAACACCGAGTATGTTGTTGCAGGCACACGTTTTTCTGTTCCAATTCCACAGCGGGATATGCCAATTAAGGATTACAAAGGCAATTTTAAAGGTGCCCTGTCATTTATAAGTGTAGCTCCAGAAACTGGAAATATGGCTATAAAATTCCAAGTACTAATGCCAGGATTTAACTACGATTTATCGCATCCTGGACGTGGAAAATCTCACGGATGGTTCTTCTTTACCACTTATAATACTGAAGAAGCAAGTACTTTATTAGAGGTTAACGCTTCTCAAAACGATAAAGATTTTATTGCAGCTATCAACTGGAAAAAAATTGAAGCCTACGTAAATAACGGTGGTGGTACTATGATGCCAGCTAATTATGCACATAACCTCTATGATGAAGATACACATACTGCAACGTCTACTATGAAAAAAGAGGTGCGTGTGGTTAATCCGTCAGAGGTTCCTGGAGCTGTATATTTCTTACCAACACCAAAATCACCTCATGGTTGTGATGTTGATCCTACTGGGGAATATATTGTTGGTAACGGAAAACTTTCAGCAAATTTAACTGTGCACTCATTTACAAAAATGTTAGATGCCATAGAAAAGGAGAAATTTGCTGGAGAAGCTTACGGTATTCCTATTTTAAATTTTGAAGATGTTTTAGCAGGCTCTGTAGAACAACCAGGATTAGGGCCTTTACATACCGAGTTTGATGGCAAAGGAAATGCGTATACAACCTTCTTTATTTCATCAGAAGTTGTAAAATGGAAATTAGGAACTTGGGAGGTTATTGACAGAAAACCTACCTATTATTCTGTTGGCCACTTAACGATTCCTGGAGGAAACTCTGGAAAACCACAAGGCAAATACATGTTTGCGATGAATAAAATCACTAAAGACAGATACTTACCAACTGGTCCAGAAATGGAGCACTCTGCACAATTGTATGACATCTCAGGAGATAAAATGGAATTACTTTTAGATTTCCCAACCCACGGAGAGCCTCACTATGCTGCGGCAATGCGAGCAGACCTAATTATGGAACGTTCTCAGAAAATCTACAGTTTAGAAGAAAATAAGCATCCTTATGCCGCTAAATCTGATGCAGACACTAAAGTCGTGCGAAAAGGGAATGAAGTACATATTTATATGACCACAATTAGAAGTCACTTTTCACCAGATAACATTGAAGGCATTAAAGTTGGAGACAAAGTATATTTCCACGTTACCAACCTAGAGCAAGATTTTGATGTCCCTCATGGATTTGCAGTACTTGGACAAAATAATTCCGAGTTGCTAGTTATGCCAGGACAGACTAAATCTTCTGTTTGGGAACCAACAAAAGTTGGTGTATGGCCATTCTATTGTACAGATTTCTGTTCTGCATTACACCAAGAGATGCAAGGTTACATAAGAGTTTCTGCTGCAAATGCTGACACACCACTAAAATGGTCGATGGGAGAAGACATAGAATAATAAATCTATAAAAAATTAGAGAGATTTTGTTTTAGTATTTATTTCTCTAACCAAGGCGAGAGTTGATTTTTCGCTCTCGCCTTTCTTTTAAAACACTGAAATATCTTAAAACTATTTTAAGAAAATATTAAATCCTATTCCAATGAAAAAATCAAACCTCATAATGCTTTTCGCTGCAATTTTACCGTTGGGACTATTTTTATTCCCTTTGTGGAGAATTACTTTAGAAGCACCTCAGTATCCCATTCCATTAGCAATGAATATTCATATCAACGATTTTTCTGATGTGCATCCGCACGACATTAAAAATATTAACTTGATGAATCATTATGTGGGTATGCAGTACATTCCTGAAGCGATTCCTGAGTTTAAAATTTTTCCAGCAGGAATACTTATCACAGGTTTTTTAGGATTACTAATTGCATGGAAGGGTAACTACAAATGGTTTTTAGGATGGTTTATCTTAATGCTTGTTTTAAGTTTTGCTGGCATGTACGACTTCTATTTATGGGAACATGACTATGGACATAATTTAGACCCTAAAGCCATTATGAAGTTCACGAATAAAGATGGCACTGTTATGGGATTTCAACCACCTCTTTTTGGATCTAGAGACATCTTAAATTTTAAAGCACATTCTTACCCACAATTAGGTGCCTTATTCTTAGGACTAGGTATTACAGCCGGATTTGTAGCTTATTGGGTCGGTAAGAAGAACAATAAAAGAGTACCTTCTTAATTAAGTCCTTCACCTTGGGAAGGATTTAGAATGAGAAAAAACACTAAAACACTAAACCAATGCAAACACTAAAACACTATTCAACTCTTGCATTACTCTTGTTATTTTTAAGTTGTAATATATCACCACAACCTATAAATTATGGTAGTGATGGATGTCACTTCTGTAAGATGACCATTGTAGATAAAGTCCATGCGGCAGAAATCGTTACCAAAAAAGGTAAAATCTATAAGTTTGATGCAACAGAATGCATGGTCAATTTTATGAATGAATTTGACACGTCTGAAATAGCGCTTTATTTATCAAACAACTACACTCAACCGGAAAAATTGATTGATGCGACTAAGTCCACGTTTTTAATAAGTAAAAACATACCTAGTCCAATGGGAGCATTTTTATCTGCATTCGAAACTAAAGAACGCGCTGAAAATACGCAATTGATAAAAGGTGGCCGATTATACTCTTGGACGCAATTACTAGCACATTTAAACAAAGACTAATTATGTACACTATAAATAATGAGATTAACGAAACACACTTTAACGCATTACAAGCTGGAAAATTTTTAGATATTAATGCCAAAGAAATTCTATTAATCAGCTTAGAAAAAGGTTCTGTTTTCCCAAGGCATACTTCTCCAAGAGCCACTCATTTATTGGTTTTAGAAGGTTCTATTTCTTTTCATATTAATAATGAGGTTTATCCTCTTAAAACGCATCAAGTTTTTGATTTTCCTAAAGACGAAGAACATTGGGTAGAAACTAATGAAAATTCAAAATTCATTATTATTAGATAAGCGGAATGAACCATTTTTTTAGATATATCCTCTTTTTTATTTTAGTATTTATAAGCTACTTAGTGCAATGCCAAACTATTCAGGTATGTAAAAGCTGTCCTATTTCATCCTTAAAAACAGCTATATCAGTAGCAAAAGATTTTGACACCATTGTTGTTAAAAAAGGGACCTATAAAGAGCACGACATTATTGTAAATAAACCACTAACTATTATTGGAAAAAACTACCCTGTTATTGATGGGGAATTAAAAGGCGAAATCATTACCATAACATCAGATAATGTCACCGTTGATGGTTTATTCATTATAAATGTTGGCACCAGTTATACTGAAGATTATGCGGCCATCAGAGTAAGAGAAAGCAAAAATTTTGTCATTCAGAATTTGGTTTTAGAGAAATTATTTTTCGGCATTTATATCGAAAAATCAAGAGATGGAAAAGTGTTTCACAATAAAATAATTGGTGATGCTGTTGAAGAATACAATTCAGGCAATGGGATACAGCTTTGGTATAGTAAAAACATACAGATCGAACACAACTTTGTGCAGCATGTGCGTGATGGTATTTATTTAGAATTTTCTGATGATTGTTTAATCAAAAACAATGTGAGTGCATTAAATGTGCGTTATGGGTTGCACTTTATGTTCTCCAATGATGATACATACAAAGACAATACATTTGAAAATAATGGTGCTGGTGTTGCTGTGATGTTTTCAAAACGTATTAAAATGTATAACAATACTTTTAAAAAAAATTGGGGAACGGCATCTTATGGCATGTTGCTTAAAGAAATTAATGATTCAGAAATCATAGGTAACACTTTTGAAGACAACACCATTGGCATTAACATTGAAGGCTCAAACCGCATCAATTATAAGCACAATACTTTTATAAATAATGGCTGGGCAATTAAAGTAAAAGGGGCCTGCTATACCAATAAATTTACAGAAAATAATTTTTTATACAACGCTTTTGATATTGCATATAATAGTAATGTTAATGACAATGTGTTTGACAAAAATTATTGGAGCAGTTACACAGGTTACGACCTCGACAAAAACGGAATTGGCGATGTGCCTTATAGACCCGTAAAACTGTTTTCTTACATCGTAAATCGTACTCCAGAAACCATTATTTTATTACGTAGTATGTTTATAGATATTATCGATTTCTCTGAAAAAGTATCTCCAGTTTTTACACCCGATGATTTATTGGATAATAATCCACAAATAAAAAAGCTAAAATGGTAACCATAGAAAATTTGCACAAAAAATTTGGAAAGAATACCGTGTTAAGTGGTGTTGATTTAACCATTGCTGATGGCGGAATTTTTGCAGTGCTAGGTCCTAACGGCTCAGGAAAAACCACCTTAATAAAATCTATTTTGGGCATGGTTATTCCTAATAAAGGTACGATAACCGTTTTGGGAGAAAACATTAAAAAAAAATCAAATTACAGACATAAAATTGATTATTTACCACAAATCGCGAACTTCCCTAGTAATCTTCGTGTTAAGGAATTAATTAAAATGATTAAAGATTTACGGAAACCGACCAATGAAGATGAACGTTTAATTCAACTTTTTAAACTAGAACCTTTTTTAAATAAAAAACTCGGTACGCTTTCTGGAGGCACAAAACAAAAAGTGAACCTTGTATTAGCCTTTATGTTTGATAGTCCGTTAATTATTTTAGATGAACCCACAACTGGCTTAGACCCTGTTTCACTCATAAGATTAAAAGATTTAATTAAAGCCGAAAAAACCAAAGGAAAAACGATCTTAATTACCTCTCACATTATGAGCTTTGTAGAAGAGATTTCAGATGAAATTGTATTTATACTAGAAGGTGAAATTTACTTTAAAGGTAGCATTCAAAAATTAAAAATCAAGACCAATCAACCCGATTTTGAACACGCGATTGCGTCTATATTATCAGATAACGATGTTTAAAATATTAAAATATAGTTTTTACGATTTAATGCGTAGTCGTTGGAGCTACGTGTATTTCGCATTTTATTTATTGTTAGGTATCGTATTGTTATTTTTAAATAACGACCTATCAAAAGCAGTCATTACCTTAATGAATGTCATCATCGTCTTAGTGCCTTTAATTGGGACTATTTTTGGCGTGATGTATTATTATAATTCACAGGAATTTACAGAGTTGTTATTAGCACAACCCATAAAACGCTCATCCATATTTTTAGGTCAGTATTTAGGTGTCGCTTTATCATTGTCTATGAGTTTAATTCTCGGTTTAGGTATTCCCTTTATATTTTATGGATTGTTTGAAAGCACTACGATTTGGGATTTTTCATTGTTACTCATTACGGGAACTTTTTTAACCTTAATTTTTACAGCTTTAGCCTTCAACATTGCCTTATCTAACGAAAATAAAATTAAAGGTTTTGGCTATGCAATTTTGCTATGGTTATTCTTAGCTGTGATTTATGATGGTTTATTTTTAATGACACTTGTTATGTTTGATGACTATCCCTTAGATAAAGTTTCACTTATTGGCACGATGCTTAACCCTATTGATTTATCTCGAACGTTAATCCTACTCAAGTTAGATATTTCGGCATTATTGGGTTACACTGGCGCAGTATTCAAACAATTTTTCGGAACTAGTTTTGGCTTAATCGTATCCTTTATTACACTAACCGTTTGGGTCGTATTACCAGTGTTCAGAATTGTATTTAAATCAAAGAAAAAAGATTTTTAATTATGAAACGATTAGTCTCAAATTCTATAATCATCATAGTGATCTTATTAAGTTGTTTTTCTTGTAAAAATGAAACCACAATACAACTTGAAGACTTAACACTAGACAACAAGCAAAAATGGATTGCCAATGAAGAAACTCATATTGGTATGCAAGCTATCGATTCTATTTTAACAAATAATACATCTTTAGATGAAAAATCATTCGGCGAGGCACTTTCTATACAAACCAGTTATATTATTAAAAGTTGTGACATGATAGGTGAGGCACATGACCAACTTCATCTTGTACTTGTACCAATTTTAGAGGAAATTACTGATATAAAAGATACAACAAATACTTCAGAATTAGAGAAAAGAGTATCGCATTTGAAACGTCTAGTTGCAATCTATTTTGAACACTTTAAAACTTAGAATAAATTGACAATATCAAAATACTAGGAATACTTAGCCTTATACAAAACCTTTTGCCATTCGCGCTGAAGAATTAAAAACGTAACATCGTCTGACAGTTTTAAAGTGTCATTTCCATCTAATGCTTTAATTTTAACTTCAGAAACATCAACGATGTAAAGTAAATTTAAGTAATCTGAAAACTTATTTTGAATGAGTTGAAACAGCATCTCATGGAGCACCAGTTTTAAACTTGTTGGCAAGGTCTCTTCATCAAATTCTAAATCTATATTGGCATAAACCAGATCCTTATTTAATTGAAGAATCACTTTCTGATATAAATTTAATGAGTTGGCTTCTGAGACTAAATCTTCAAAATTCGATGGTAAAGGCATTAAACACGTCTATTCATTAGTTGCTCACCAAATAATCGTAGTAGTTCTTTTTTATCATTAGATATATTCAAAGTTTCTAGCACTACAAAAGCTTTATTAGTATAGTCTTTTACTGCTTCTTGAGTTGCTTCAGATGCACCTGAACTATGAAATAATTCCTTTATATTCTCCACTTTATCTTGGTCTGAAATTACATCGTCAGAAATAGTTTTAAGTAAACTAGATTGCTCAGTTGGAGATCCTAATTCTTTAGTTTTAAGATATAAATAGGTCTTTTTATTTTCTAAAATATCACCTCCAACCTGTTTTCCAAAGGTTTCAGGATTACCGAAAGCATCTAAATAATCGTCTTGCAGCTGAAATGCAATACCTAAGTAACGTCCAAAATCATAAATTGAGTTTTGATCTTCATTTGAAGCTTTTGCAACAATTGCTCCCATCTTCATAGCAGCACCGACTAATACAGCGGTTTTATATTCTATCATTTTTAAGTACTCGGGAATCGTAACATCATCTCGAGTTTCAAAATCTACATCATACTGCTGCCCTTCACAAACCTCTAAAGCTGTTTTGCTAAATAATTTTGCTAAAGCTTGAAATATTTCAGCTTCATAATTCTCAAATAACTGATACGCCATAATCAACATGGCATCACCTGAGAGAATCCCAGTATTTAAATCCCACTTTTCATGGACCGTTTCTTTACCTCGTCTTAAAGGTGCATCATCCATTATATCATCATGCACCAACGAGAAATTATGAAAAACCTCAACTGAAAGTGCTGCATCCATAGCTACATTGCTATTTTCACCAAAAACCTCAGTAGTCATAAGTGTTAGAACTGGTCTTAGACGCTTACCTCCGAGTTTTAGAATATAATTTATGGGTTCGTAAAGGTTCTTAGGTTCTTTATCAACTGTAAAATCTTCTAAATAAGAAATAAAAGATTTTTGATACGCTTCAATGTTTTGCATAAGACAAAAATAAGCCTTCATAATATTTGAAGCTAATGTTACCTATGTTAAAAATTTGCTAAAACTTTGGAAACTTTTTTTGTTTTTAAAGTTTCCGTATGTACATTTGCCAACTTAACAAAATAGATATTCCCATTCGTGGAAGACTCAATATGCGAGAAAAAATAATACATAAGTCTTCAGAGTTATTTCTCACTCTTGGTTTTAAGAGTGTGACCATGGACGATATAGCCAATGCTATGGGTATTTCTAAAAAGACAATCTATATCCATTTTAGTAACAAAACCAAGTTAGTAGAAGCCGTAACCTTTACATTATTCGAAAATATTTGTGACGGTATCGATTGTATTTGTGAAGCGGCTAAAAACCCAATTCAGGAGTTATACGATATTAAAATGTTTGTGTTACAGCATCTTAAAAACGAACAAGCATCCCCAATTTATCAGTTAAAAAAATATTATCCGACCATACATGATGCCTTAAAATCTAGACAATTTGAAAAAATGCATGAATCCGTTTCTGAAAGCTTAAAAAAAGGTATAGAAACAGAAGTTTTTAGGTCTAATATAGATGTTGAATTTATTGCTCGACTTTATTTTAATGGTATGACAGGCATTAAAGATGAAATTATTTTTCCTCGTGAAAAGTTCAGTATGGAGTATCTCATAGAAAACTTTTTAGAATATCATTTAAGAGCAATTGTTGCTGAAAAAGGATTCGAAATATTAAATCAATTTATAACAAAAAAATCAATCATAAAATAAAATGAAAAATCAATCAATTTTCATTTTTCTAATGTGTTTTAGTTTTGGATTTTCCCAAGACACAACAATAAGTTTAAGCTTGCAAGAGGCTATAGATTATGCATTAGAAAATAATAGACAAGTTAAGAATGCCGCCAGGGATGTAAGTGCCGCTGAAGAACAAAAACGAGAAACTATTGCTATTGGACTTCCTCAAATAAATGGTAATATTAATTATCAAAATTTTCTAAAACAACAAGTTCAAATTGTACCTGGTGAAACCTTTGGAGGAGCTGCGGGTGAATTTATCCCTGTGCTTTTTGGAACAGAACAAAACGCAAGTGCAAGTGCTACTCTTAATCAACTTATTTTTGACGGATCTTACATTGTAGGTTTACAATCGACGAAAGTATTTTTAGAGATTTCTAAAAATGCGCAACAGAAAACAGAAATCCAAGTACGCCAAAACGTTATTAACGCTTATGGTAATGTGCTTCTTGCAGAAGAGAGTGAGGCTATCTTAAT
>NZ_DEXW01000045.1:35754-36323 GCF_002364335.1 Winogradskyella sp. UBA3174
TCCAAAGAATTATTAGTAAAGCTTGAAAAAAGTAAAGCTTTACCTCAAATTTCAGGATTTTTTAACGCTGGATATTTAGGGTATGACAATGATTTTAACTTTTTAAAAGCAAGCCAAGAATGGTATGGATTTTCTTCTTTTGGTGTTAATGTAAATATTCCCATTTTTAGTTCTTTAGGAAGAACCGCAAAAACTCAACAAGCTAAAATAGAATTAGAAAAAGCAGGAGAGAACCTTACGGAAACAGAACAGCAATTAAAACTACAAATAGCAGCAGCTAAAAGCAATTACAAATTTGCCATTGAAGACTACCAAAATAAAAAAAACAATTTAGCTCTAGCAGAGCGCATCGAAAAAAAGAATGAGATAAAATTCTTTGAAGGTATTGGCTCTAGTTTTGAACTAAGACAAGCGCAAACTCAATTATATACAGCTCAACAAGCTTTACTGCAAACTATGCTAGACATAATCACTACTAAAGCCGAATTGGAGACCTTAATCAACACCAACTTTTAAATAAATCATCATGAAATATATATACAGTCTTATCATCTTAACGCTTCTATTAA
>NZ_DEXW01000045.1:36468-38632 GCF_002364335.1 Winogradskyella sp. UBA3174
AATACTAAAGACATTCAAAAGAAAAAAGAAGAACTAGTTAATAAACAACAAGCCTTAGCTGTTCAAATCAAACAATTGGACGCAAAACTTGAGAGTATAAATCCAGATCGTAACGTCCCTTTAATTACAACTATTACAGCAAAGTCTGTAAAATTTGTACACTTTTTAGAATTACAAGGAAGTGTAGAAACCAAGGAAAACTTACTAATTACTCCAGAAATGTCAGGTATACTAACACGTGTATATGTAAAAGAAGGAGACAAGGTGTCTAAAGGACAGCTATTAGGAAAATTAGATGATGGAGGTTTAAGTCAACAGTTTTCATCTGCAAAAATTCAGGCTGATTTACTTAAAACAACTTTTGATCGTCAAAAGCGTCTTTGGGATCAAAAAATCGGTAGTGAAATACAATATTTACAAGCTAAATCTTCTTACGAAAGCGCTGTTGAAAGTGTTAAACAAGTAGAGCAGCAATTAGCTAAATCTAATATAAGAGCACCATTTACTGGTGTTGTTGATGATGTTTTTACAGAACAAGGCAATGTGGTTGCAGCAGGACAAACGCAATTAATGCGTATTGTTAATCTTAGCAACATGTACATCGAAACAGATGTGCCAGAAGACTATATTACTAGTATTAATAACGGTAAAGACGTTGAGGTCACGTTTCCTGTATTAGGCAAGAAAATAGATGCTAAAATTAGACAAACAGGAAATTATATAAATCCTGCAAATAGAACATTTAAAGTAGAGATTGCAGTACCAAATAAAGATAAAACTATTAAGCCCAACTTAACAGCTCGTTTAAAGCTTAATGATTACACCAATGAAAATGCTATTCTTATTCCGCAAAGTATTATTTCAGAAAACGCAGATGGCGAACAATACATTTACATTTTAGAAAATAAAAACGGGGAGAAAGCTACTGCAAAACAGTTAATAATTAAAACTGGTAAAACACAAGGAGATCAAATTGAAATTATTTCGGGTCTAAAAGCAAACGATGAAATTGTGAAGGAAGGTGCGCGCAGTATTAAAGATGGTCAAACCGTTAAAATTATTAATAACAACAATTCTAACGTCTAAAAAACGATCAACTAATGACTAGTAAAAAGAAACAAAAAAAGAACGTTGATAAAGAGTTTGGTTTATCGTCTTGGGCTATAAACAACAAGACCACTATGTATGTGGCTATTTCAGTAATTCTGTTTTTAGGAGCTTCAGCATACTTTAGCATGCCAAGAGAGAATTTCCCAGAAATTAAAGAAACTAAAATATATATCAGTTCCTTATTTCCAGGAAATACAGCAGAGGATATAGAGAAATTAATAACAGATCCACTAGAGGACAAGCTAAACACAGTGAGTAATAAAGTAGAAATCACCTCTACTTCTCAAGAAGATTACTCTATAATTATTATTGAGTTTGATGAAAACATAACCGGAGAAGCTGCCAAACAAAAAGTAAAAGATGAAATTGACAGCGAAACCTCTGGTGAAGATTGGCCAACATTTAATGGCGCTAAAGTAGAACCTAATGTATTCGATTTGAGTATGTCTGAAGAAATCCCAATTCTTAATATTAATATCTCAGGAAATTATCCTGTTGAAAGATTAAAAGAGTTTGGAGAATATCTCGAAGATGAAATAGAAGATTTAGAAGAAATAAAGCAAGTAGATATAAGAGGTGCTCAAGAAAAAGAAGTCGAAGTTGCAGTAGATGTCTATAAAATGATGGCATCAAAAGTGAGTTTTGAAGATATTACAAGTGCCATTGGTAATGGAAATATGACCATGTCTGCTGGTAATTTAATTGCAAGTGGTCAGCGAAGAACTATACGAATTATTGGTGAAATTGAAAATCCTAAAGAACTAGAGAATTTTGTTGTAAAGGTTGAAAACAACAACCCTATTTACCTTAAGGATATTGCCACAATAGGCTTTCAACCTAAAGAGAAAACAACTTACGCTAGAGCGTTTAATCAGGCAGAGGAAAAAAGTGAAACCGTTGTAATGCTCGACGTTAAAAAGCGTGCTGGAAAAAACATGGTCACAGCAGCCGAGAAGATTGAAAAAATTGTCGCTGATGCAAAGACCAATGTATTTCCGACCAATTTAAAAATAACAATTACTAACAATCAATCTTCAAAAACTATTGGTCAAGT
>NZ_DEXW01000045.1:38847-39071 GCF_002364335.1 Winogradskyella sp. UBA3174
ATACCTATGTCTATGTTTATGTCACTAATGATTTTAGAAGCATTAGGCTATACGATGAATACAATGATACTCTTCGGACTTATTATGGGGCTTGGGATGCTAGTAGATAACGGTATTGTTGTTGTAGAAAATGTGTATCGCTTAATGCAAGACGAAGGTATGTCTCGCATAGAAGCTGCCAAGAAAGGTATTGGTGAAATTGCATTTCCTATTATAATTTCTAC
>NZ_DEXW01000045.1:39321-84037 GCF_002364335.1 Winogradskyella sp. UBA3174
TTTATGATTTATTTTCCTATAACTCTTTCGGTAGTTTTAGGATCATCATTAGTTGTTGCTATATTCTTCAATTCTGTCTTAGTATCTCAATTTATGACTATTGAAGATAAAGATATGCCAATAAAAAAAATCATCATTATTTCAAGCACAATAGCAGGTATTGGTTTATTAATAACCCTTTTTGGTGGAGCATACAGAGGTTTAGGTACTGTAATGCTATTTACTGCTGTAATGCTTTGGGTCTATCGCTTAATTCTTAGGAAAGCTGCCAATTATTTTCAAACAAAAATGTTGGTGCGTCTTGAGAATTTTTATGAAAGTGTACTCTCTAAATCTTTAAAAGGTTGGAAACCACAATTAATTGCCTTTGGAAGTTTAATACTATTCTTTTTAGCATTAGGAAGTTTTGGTGCTTCAGTAGACAGTCAGCGTACAAAAATCGAATTTTTCCCAGACAATAAACCTAACCAGATTATTGTCTATATAGAATATCCTCAAGGTACCGATATTGCAAAAACAAATACAATTACCAAAGAAATTGAAACTAAAGTTTACAGTATTTTAAATGATCCTGAATATATAAAAGATGGTGAAAACTTTTTAGTAGAAAGTGCCGTCGCCCAGATTGGTGAAGGTGCTGGTAATCCACAAACTGATGGTGGCTCTGCTGATAAAATGCCACACAGAGGTAAGATTACAGCATCAATGCGAGAGTATAAGTATAGAAATGGTAAAGATAGTGAAGTGCTACGCCAAAAAGTTCAAGAGGCTTTGTCAGATGTATATCCTGGAGTGCTAATATCAGTAGAAAAAGATGCTAATGGACCACCTGTAGGACCACCAATAAACATTGAAATTGAAGGCAATGATTACAACGAGCTCATTGATTTAGCAGAACGTATGCGTGAGTTTATAAACAGCAAAAATATTGCTGCCATAGATGAACTTAAGATTGATGTTAATAAAGATAAACCTGGAATGAAAGTGCTTGTCGACAGAGAAAAAGCTGGAGAATTAGGCGTGAGTACTGGTCAAGTTGGTACACAATTGCGTAATTCTTTATTTGGTGCTAAAGCTGGCGTCTATAAAGAGGATGGTGATGATTTTGATATCTACGTACGTTTTAATGAAGACTTAAGGTATAACAAAAGTGCGCTCTTTAATCAGAAAATTATCTTTAGAGATATGGCTTCTGGTACCATTAAAGAAGTCCCAGTATCATCAGTTGCTAAGCAAAAAAATAATTCTGGTTTTAGTGCTATTAAGCACAAAGACACAAAGCGCGTGGTAACTGTATATTCTGCATTAGCGCCAGGTTATGTAGATGCAGGAGTTGCCGTTGAGCAGATTAAAAATGAAATGAAAAACTTTAAAGGTAAACCAGATGCAATCAAAATCGATTATACAGGACAGATTGAAGAACAAAACAAAGAGCAAGCCTTTTTAATGGGTGCGTTTTTTACAGGTTTAGGTTTAATTTTCTTCATTCTAATTTTTCAATTTAATTCGGTTTCTAAACCAGCAATTATTATGATTGCTATTTTCTTAAGTTTAATTGGTGTCTTTGGAGGTATTGTTATTACAGGAGACTCATTCGTTATTTTAATGACTATGATGGGTATTATTTCGCTGGCTGGTATTGTTGTAAATAATGGTGTAGTACTACTCGATTATGCACAACTCTTAATTGACAGACGGAAAAATAAGCTCGATTTAGATGTTTCCGAATATTTACCAAAAGACGAATTATTACAACAAATCATTAAAGCTGGTAAGGCGCGTTTAAGACCTGTTTTACTCACGGCAATTACAACGATTCTGGGATTAATTCCACTAGCTATTGGTCTAAATATTAACTTCTTTACCTTATTTAGTGAGTTTGATGCTAACATATATATTGGTGGAGATAATGTTATTTTTTGGGGGCCTTTAGCTTGGACCGTAATCTATGGATTATTTATAGCAACCTTCCTAACCTTAATAGTGGTGCCTGTTTTATTCTATTTATCTACTATTTTTAAAATGTGGTTGAAGCGTAAATTCAGTTCAGACCCTAAAGCATTAGAACTCATAGAAAATGAAACACCAGTGCTTGAATAAAGCACTGTGATTAATAGCGAGAAAGCCTCAACTAATGTTGAGGCTTTTTATATTTGATTATCTATCTTTTATAGTTCATCTTTCTTAGATTTATATAATTTGCTATTAGTTAACTACTATTTTATGACAAAAATACTATTAGCGATGTAAATGTTTTAACTATTACTGCAACCAATGGAGATACTGCTAATTATGAAGCTCCGATTCTAAGTGTGTAAGAAAACGAATTACAGCAAATAAATATATCCTAATCCTGCTACTGAAACCATCAATATTAAGTCTAAAATAAATACGATAAAACGCATTGAAATTTATTCAATAACAGGACGACTATTAAAATCAATAGAGGACACTTTTACTACTATTGATATATCAAACTTTTCACAAGGATCTTACTTCTTAAAAGTTTACAGTGCTGACAATTTTATAATTAAACAGTTTGTGAAAAAATAAACAACTACAAAAGCGCTTTTACAACTCTTATATTACTAATAATAATGCTAAATTTGCAGCCTATTTATAGTCAATATATTATTAATGTACAGAAGTCACAATTGTGGTGAATTAAGAGCATCACACAGCAATACAGAAGTTACACTTTCCGGTTGGGTTCAAGGAATTAGAGATAAAGGATTTATGATATACATAGATCTTCGTGATCGTTATGGTATTACTCAACTTTATTTTGACGAAGAACGCACAGCTAAAGACTTAATGGAAAAAGCGTCTAAGTTAGGACGTGAATTTGTAATTCAAGTTAAAGGCACTGTGATTGAGCGTGCTTCAAAAAATCCAAACATACCAACAGGTGGGATGGAAGTTTTAGTTTCAGAATTAAGCATATTGAATGCCTCTCTAGTACCACCTTTTACGATTGAAGACAAAACTGATGGTGGTGATGACATACGCATGAAATATCGCTATTTAGATATTCGTCGTAATCCTGTTAAAGAGAGTTTAATCTTTAGAGCAAAAGTGACTCAAGAAGTTAGAAATTACCTTTCAGAGGACGGTTTTATAGAAGTTGAAACCCCTTACTTAATCAAATCTACACCAGAAGGCGCAAGAGATTTCGTAGTCCCTTCTCGCATGAATGAAGGTGAATTTTATGCCCTTCCGCAATCACCTCAAACTTTTAAGCAATTGCTTATGGTTGGTGGCATGGATAAATACTTTCAGATTGTAAAGTGTTTTAGAGATGAAGATTTACGTGCGGACCGTCAGCCAGAATTCACACAAATAGATTGTGAAATGGCTTTTGTAGAGCAAGAAGATATCTTAAATGTGTTTGAAGGCTTAACACGTCATTTACTAAAAGAAGTCAATGGAGTTGACGTTGAGAAATTCCCAAGAATGCTCTATGAAGATGCGATGCGTTTATACGGTAATGACAAACCAGACATTCGTTTTGGGATGGAGTTTGGGGAACTTAACGACGTGGCGCAGCATAAAGAATTTGGCGTATTTAATAATGCAGAACTAGTGGTTGGTATCGCTGTTCCTGGAGGAAACTCTTATACAAGAAAAGAAATCGATAAATTAATTGATTGGGTAAGACGTCCACAAGTTGGTGCTTTAGGTATGATTTATTCACGTTGCAACGACGATGGAAGTTATAAATCTTCTGTAGATAAATTTTACGACCAAGACGATTTAGCAAAATGGGCAAGCAGTACAGGTGCGAAACCTGGTGATTTAGTTTGCGTATTATCTGGCGATACTAATAAAGTAAGAGCGCAATTAAGTGCCTTACGTATGGAGTTGGCAACACGTTTAGACCTAAGAGATCCTAAAGTATTTGCTCCACTGTGGGTTATTGATTTCCCATTGTTAGAATTAGATGAGGAAACGGGTAATTATCATGCAATGCACCATCCATTCACGTCTCCAAAACCAGGACAAATAGAATTGTTAAATACCAAGCCAGGCGAAGTTAAAGCCAATGCTTACGATTTAGTGTTGAATGGTAATGAAATTGGTGGTGGATCGATTCGTATTCACGATAAAGCAACACAAGCCATAATGCTAAAACATTTAGGTTTTTCTGATGAAGATGCCAAAGCACAATTCGGTTTCTTAATGGATGCGTTTGAATATGGTGCACCACCACACGGAGGGTTAGCTTTTGGTTTAGATAGATTGGTTGCTATACTAGGCGGCCAAGAAACCATTAGAGATTTTATTGCCTTCCCTAAAAATAATTCTGGTCGTGATGTTATGATTGATGCACCTGCGCCAATTAATGATGAACAACTCAAAGAACTGAGTTTGAAACTCAATTTAAAATCATAAATCATTAAAATCCTGCTTCTTGCAGGATTTTTTATTAGATTTAAGTAATGAAAACGCACAAAAGTTTAAGCTTTCAATTACTTTTACTAACAATCCTATTCTTTGGTTGTGATAATTCTGAAAAAGCAGAAATAAAATACCAGCATCGTATTGGCTATATAAATCCTGAGACCTCAAGATATTCTATAGATTTTAAGCTGTGTAATGAAGAATACATTGTTGGTTATTACTCGAGTTACGCACCACAAGTTTATAAAAATGATAAAATTGCTTTTCGCAACTTCATTAGAGACAACTATCAGAATAAAGATTATAAAGACACCGGTTTTTTAAATCTTCGCTTTCATATTAATTGTGAAGGACAGATAGGAAATGTAGAAGTTAATGAACTCGACCAAGACCTTGAATTAACCAACCTAAATAAAGAATTAGTTCAACAACTAATTAACCTTTCAATAAACAAAAACAACTGGAACTCTTTTGAATACGAAGGGAAACAATTTGACACTTATATGTATTTAATCTTTAAACTAGAAAATGGAAATGTACATGAAATCTTACCATAACTATTTCTACGTTTTTTTACTAATCTTAGGTTATAGCTGTGCAGAAAAAACAGTTTTAGAAGAAGATATAGAACGTTCTCGGAAAATATATACAGAAGGTGAAAAACTAACTCAAGGTTCTATAGAAAGTATGTTGCGACTAGAAAATGCTATAGAAATAGATCCTAATAATTGTGATGCTGTAAGAGAGCTTTCAGTCGCTTACTTAAAACGTGGTTTAGCTCATAGATGGAAACTACAATTTGATAAAGCCGTAGAATGCGATCCAAACATATGGCAACCTATGAGAGGTTACCTATATCTATCATTCTACAGAGATTATAAAAAGGCCATTGCGGATTTTAATGCAAGTGATACGTTAACTCCAAATTTTATTGATGCGCCACAAGGACAAAGTGTAGATTATTGGAGAGGCATGGCTTATTTGGGCTTAAAAGATTACAAAAATTCTTTAGATTTTTTTAATAAATATATCAACACTGAAACTAAAGAATGGGGAGAAGATATGGTTGAGGTTACCGCTTTTTTATACAGAGGTATTGCTTTATTCGAAAACTTAAACTTTGAGCTTGCTCTAAAAGATTTTGATAAAGTATTAGTGTATAATCGAGGAAATTCTGCTGATGCAAAATATTATAAAGCATTAATCCTAAAAGACTCCAACCCTATTGAAGCAAAACATATATTAGAATCTTCAATTGAAGATTTTAAAAACAGCTTTTATAACCAAAGAGATTACGTTGAAATTTTAAAACAAATCTATCTTGAAGATTTATTGCTTCTACAACAAGAATTAAAAGAAAAAATAAACTTAAAATCATAAATTATGTACTTATAAGTTTCAATTATGCCAACAAAATCAAAAATTTTTAAACGCTTACTTATTTGGAGATATAAATACATCTCTGAAAAGAACTTTGTGTTTTTACTCAGTTTGGTTATTGGCTTATTGGCTGGATTAATTTCAGTAACTATAAAAAACATAACATTTACGATTGAAGCGCTATTAGAAAAAGGCATTGTTCTATCTCAGAATAGCATCTACTTTATCTTACCAATTATTGGGCTTTTATTAGTGTATCTCTTTGTAAAATATGTTTCAAAGAAACCAAGCGGACATGCTATTCCATCTATTTTGTATTCATTATCTAAACGATATGGCATCATCGACAAGAAGAATATTTATTTACCATTAATAACTGCTCCTTTAACTGTAGGATTTGGTGGTTCAGTAGGACTACTCGGCCCAGCAATACTTTCAGCTTCAGCACTAAGTTCTAACTTAAGTACACTACTTCATATCGATAAAAAAACACGAAGTCTACTAATTGCCTGTGCATCCGCAGGTGCTATTGCTTCAATTTTTAAATCACCAATTGCTGCCATAATTTTTGCTATAGAAATCTTTAGTTTAGATCTTACCTTTGCATCTTTACTACCGCTTTTAATTGCTTCTGTTTCCTCTGTAATTACATCCTATTTTTTCTTAGGAGATAGTGTGCTTCTAGACTTTACAGTTTCTGAAAAATTTATGATTAAAGATACCTTGTTTTACATCTTATTAGGAATAGGAACAGGTATAGCATCTATTTATTTTTCAAAAATATATTTTGGAATTACCTCATTTTTTAACCGATTTAAATCTGCAAAACATAGGCTTATTATAGGTGGTTTAGCCATAGGAGTCATGTTGTTTTTTATTCCGCCACTTTATGGTGAAGGTTTTAGTTTTATAAATGATTTAATGGCAGGCGACGCTATTAAAGCATTAGGCAATACACCTTTTGATGCATATTTAGATAATATTTGGGTTGTTATTGGTTTACTTTTTGGAATTACGCTTTTTAAAGCCATAGCAATGACCACTACTTTTGCTGCTGGAGGATCTGGTGGAATCATAATCCCAACATTAGTTATGGGAAGTACTTTAGGAAATGTAGTTGCAAAAGTTATTAATAATTGCGGCTTAGGTTTTTCTGTATCTGAGGCTAATTTTACATTAATTGGTATGGCTGGTCTAATTGCAGGAGTGCTTCATGCTCCGTTAACTGCCATCTTTTTAATTGCAGAAATTACTGGTGGTTATGAGTTATTTATTCCGCTAATGATTACAGCTTCAATGTCTTTTATTATTAATAAAAATGGTTTAGATCACACCATTTATACAAAAGAATTGTTAGAAAAAGGTGCATTACTAACTCAAGATAAGGATAAAAATGTTTTAACGTTGATGACGCTAGACTCTGTAATAGAGAAAGATTTTATTCAACTACATCCCGAAATGACACTTGGAGATATGCTTAAAAATGGAGTTTCTAAATCTAATAGAAATCTATTCCCAGTCACTGATACTGATGATAGTTTTGTTGGTATTATCTTACTCGATGATATACGAACCGTTATGTTTGATCAATCACTGTACAGCTCTACAACAGTTGAAACTTTTATGCATAAACCACCAGAGTATATTCATTATGAAAAGGATTCTATGGAAGTGGTTATGAAGAAATTTCAAACCTCAGGTGCTTGGAATTTACCTGTTATTAAAGACAATAAATATTATGGCTTTGTTTCAAAATCAAAATTACTAACAGCTTATAGACGCGAATTGATTAATTTTACATAATAATAGAATCTTGACCGTTACAATGAAAATAGTCTAAGTACTTTTTTAGAAAAAGAATGAAACCCATAAAAATCATAACATTTATAGCCTTAATTGCTTCATTTACAAGTATTATATGTGGCTTTACATTAGATCTAGTCTATTCAGAAAAACTTATTGGCTTTGGAGTCCTTGGTTTATTCTTTGTGGTTTTTCCGTTATTTTCTTATTACAGATGGAAAGGAAAAGACATAAAAGATTATATGCTTACCCAAGAAAATCTTGATAAAATGAAAGCAAAGGAAAGAACAAAAAGGACATAATTTTTTTAATGATTTCTAAATGGTTTTGAATTGGTTAACAAACTATTACGTAATCCTAGAAATCATAATTGGTAAATTACCTTTAGCATAAAATGTTCTTAATTCAAGCTACGCTTCTCAATAAAAAATCGTTTCATCAATGCAGAAGCCTCTTCAGCCATAATACCACTAACTACTTCTGTTTTAGGATGAAGCTTAGTTCCTAAGGTTTTAAACCCACGTTGCTCGTCTGAAGCACCGTAAACAATTTTAGAAATTTGGCTCCAGTACAATGCACCTGCACACATCTGGCAAGGCTCTAAAGTTACATAAAGTGTACACTTATTTAAATATTTTCCACCTAAGAAATTAGCAGCTGACGTAATGGCTTGCATTTCTGCATGCGCGGTAACATCGTTTAGTAATTCAGTAAGATTGTGTGTTCTTGCAATAACTCTATCTTCTACAACAATAAGTGCGCCTACTGGGATTTCACCCTTTTCAAAAGCAGCTTCAGCTTCCTGAAATGCTTTTTTCATAAAGTATGTGTCGTCGAAAGGGTTTATCATAAATGAATTAAAAAATTAATGTCCTTTAGTTCTTAATGATTTTTTCATTGTAGTTAAATGTATCACCTTTAATATTCAAAATATACAATCCAGATTGTAATTGACTTGTATTTAAGCTAATCGTATTGAACAATTCTTTTCGCATTTCTAAAACTATTCTACCATTAATATCTACTAAAGTAATTGCAACATTACCCATATTCTTAGGTGTTGAAATAAATAATTCTGTTTGTGTAGGATTTGGATAAATATTCAAACTATCCTTAGAAAATTCATCAACACTTAAACTAGAACAATTAGCTAATGACGGATCGCTACTTAATGGCATTGAAAAATCTTCAGTTTGGTCAATCCGAGAATTTGAATTTCCTTGAGTAGCGTTTAATCCTAAACCACGAGCAGCAAAAACTTCCCAAATAATACATTGATCTACACCACCTGTTGTTGCCATATCTGCTGCTAAAATAGCGTCTCTACCATCAACAAAACCTGGACTACAAGGTTGTAACTTTAGACCATCAATGACTAATTTCATAACCCTATTATTACCACCATTTCCGTTATACATATCAGAATCAAAACCATATTTATCTATATATGCCCAAGTAAGATCCCATAATACAGTTGCCCAAACAAACCCAATGCCATGTGGTTGAGCAAGTGTATTTGAGGCAGTGTATGTAAATCCATTCTCCGCAATATTTGTAGTGTAACGTGCTGGGCGTATACCACCGCCTGTGACAGGCTGACTTATCGCAAAAGTTCCAATACCTCTTGCGTCTGTAGCAGTGTCGGTATCTTTGAGTGTAACCATAAGGCCAAACCAATCTGACCAACCCTCACCCATTTGCTCATTATTCTGTAAGCAACCAGCAGCAGATGGGCCACCTGTTAATCGATTTGAGATACCATGACCATATTCGTGGGCTATAATTCCATTGTCAAAATCACCATCTATAAAATCTGTTAAATCTGGTCCTAATAAATCAGCAGTAATAGTTTCGCCATTTTCTAAAGCAGAGATTAAAGATTCTCCTAAAGCTTGAGATATCATAATAGATGGTATATCTACAGCGTCACCATCAGCTCCTGGTCCCATACCAGCTGGTGAACCTGGTACATTATTTACAACTATTACAGCAATCGCTCCAGCATTTTCAGCAGCTAAGACTTTAAATCCAAACTCACAATCACCTCGTCTTAGTATTGCTATATTACCATTAATTGCAGCTGAATTTATTAAAGGTTGACAACTATCATAAATATCACCAGTAGCATCTATTGCCAATGCTAAACTACCGGTTAATGGTTCCATTGTCGATAAGCGTGTGCCAAAAGTAGCACCTACACCTATGTATTCTCCTGCTATACTTCCATTAAGAATATTAACCCGATCTCCTCCGCTTAATCCTGGTGGTGCCCATAAAAACATTTGCATTCTTGGATTTAAACCATCTGGAGGTGTACCAAAATTAGCATTATTAAAAGCGCTACCGTCCTGAGCGTCAGCAAAAACAAAATCATCCCCAAGTCCTTGGTTTGTATAATTAGTGGTTTGAAAATTACCTGAACCCTCATCGAACCCATGCTGAAACCAAATATCGTGCATCATATTATTTAGATAAAACAAATTTGTAATCGCAGCTTCTTGATACTCGGCTGGTGATAAATTAAAATCTAATGGGAAATTAAAATTTAATGTTGCTGTTCCGTCCGGCGAAAAAGAAACTCTAGAATTATTACCTGCAGTATCTTCTTTAGCCCAAACATTATTACCTCTTGCAACTGTATAATCTGCTCCTGGAATTCCATCATCATCATGCCACCCAAATGGAGATGCATCAGAACTTGCTGGTTCTGTAACTATTTGTCGCGATCCATGGTTAGGACTCTCTAAAGGAAGTGCAAAAACGTTATAACTAGAGCCATCAACTAAGATCGAATTAGGTGATGTCACTAAACTGTTAAAATCCATCTGAGCTGAATGCTTCGAATGCTCATGCTCTTTTTCAAAAGTACAGGTTAAAATCAAATCATTAACTTCTAGTATTTCATTGGTCACAGCATTAACCCTCACACTCCACCAGTGCTTATTATCTTTAGCATAAATTATAAAATCCCATGCTAAAATTAAACGGTCTTCTTTTTTTACAAAAACTAACTCCACCGAAATATCTTGTGTAGCAATCCCTGCATTAGTAAACACATACTTATTGTTGTTATGCTCTAGCTGCTGTATATCTTGCAAACTACCTAGTTCTAATTGTGTTGCAACTTTCTGAATTGCTGAAATTGCAGAAAAAGAAGGTGACGTCGTATTAACTTTATTAGAAATATCATTTAAAAATCTATTTGCATAATAAAAGACTTTATCATCTTTAACAGCAACGCTAGAAATAGCTTTGAAAACTCGAATGCCCTGAAAAGTTTGATTGACATAAACCTGAGTTAAATCTGTAGTTTTAGAATAATAGGAATTGGTAACCACCAAGTTTTCTATATCTGAGTCTTTAAAATTGAACTCTGCCTTTTTATCTTCTAAATAGCTAATTATCAATGCTCCGTGCTCTGAATATTGAAGATTATTTTGAGTAAATACAAAGGTAGGTGCTATTATTAAAGCAAATAATAGCACATAAGATGTGAAAGTTTTCATCATAGCAATTAAGGTATAGTTAAACCCAAATTAGATTAAATGTCTAGGCTTAAATTAAATTTTTCTTTTTCTCAAAAATAAGAAATCATTGAGGATATTAAAAACATATAACCTTATTACTAAGAATTCGGTAAAAATTTTGATACTATATTAACAAGCTATCAATCATGAAAACGAACTTATCTATTTCAATCCCAAGACCTTGCCATAAAGGTTGGTCTAAAATGATTCCAAATAAAAAAGTTCGATTTTGCAAATCATGTTCTAAAACTGTTGTTGATTTCACAAAAAATGGATTTGACGTCATTCAAAATTATATTCATAAAGTGTTTCTCATGGCTCTATTATTAGCAATGGTGACTACATTGTTGAATTGTTCTGATGATAAAGGAAGGAAACAACAGATTAGTAATGTGGAAATTGTAAAAACCAATGAAAAAATTAGTGATACCGTTTTAGAAAATAAAACGGCAATAGATGCTAAGGATAATTCAGTAGCTCCAAAATCAACGGAACCTTTAAAAACAAAAATTAAAGAAAAAGTCATTATTGATGGCTTGATGATTACAGGTGAGATTGATAATGTAGAACCAATTGAAATAGACAATCTTGAGATTGAATCCATACCTCACTGTCTTAGCACAACAGAAGACTACATTTTAATTGGGTTTATAGCTGTTGACAAACCACCTGAATTTAATGATACGAAAAAGAAGTATATGTCTAATAGAATTTCTAAAATAATTACTGATAATTTTAGTATTAAAACTAGAGTTAACTTCGACTTAACAAGAAAACAAAAAATCATTGCACAATTTAAAATTGATGAGCAAAGTTTTGTAAAAGATATTGTAGTAAAACGAGCTACTCATTTATTACTTGAAAAGGAAACTAAAGCTGTCTTAAAACTACTCCCGCAATTTAAACCTGTAAAACAAGGAGGTCAAAATATCGCTGTTGTCTTTAGCTTACCAATAGTCTTTATGATTGAAGATTAATAAAATCTCGTATTTTTGCAAGGTGAATAATGAGCTTTTAAAACATATTAACCTTCCAAAAGATTTACGACAACTCAAAGCTGAAGACTTACCTCGAATAGCTAAAGAGTTACGTGAATTTATAATTAATATAGTAGCTACAAAAGAAGGGCATTTGGGTGCTAGCTTGGGTGTTATTGAATTAACTATTGCACTACATTATGTATTTAACACACCAGAAGATTTATTAGTTTGGGATGTTGGCCACCAAGCTTACGGTCATAAAATACTAACTGGTAGAAAATCTGTTTTTGATACCAATAGACAACTTAATGGTATTAGCGGTTTTCCAAAACGTAGTGAAAGTGACTATGATACTTTTGGAGTAGGCCATTCATCTACGTCAATTTCTGCCGCTTTAGGCATGGCAATTGCTTCTCAACTCAAAGGTGAAAGTAAACATCATATTGCTATAATTGGTGATGCTTCTATTGCTAGCGGAATGGCTTTTGAAGGTTTAAATCATGCAGGAGTTACAGACGTAAATCTATTAGTTATACTAAATGACAATGCTATTGGTATTGACCCAAGTGTTGGCGCATTAAAGCAATATTTAACCAACGTTAAAAAAGGAACTGAAAAACAAGATAATATTTTTGAGGCTTTAAATTTTAATTATTCAGGTCCTATTGACGGTCATGATTTACCTTTATTAATTTCAGAATTAGAACGTTTAAAAACAGTAAAAGGTCCAAAGTTTTTACATGTAATTACTACAAAAGGCAAAGGATTAAAACAAGCTGAACTTAACCAAGTACAATACCATGCTCCTGGAAAGTTTGATGCTAAAACTGGTGAACTTCCATCAAAATCTAACTTAAAACTACCTCCAAAATATCAAGATGTTTTTGGTGAAACTATTGTAGAACTTGCCTTAAAAAACGAAAAAATTATTGGAATTACTCCAGCTATGCCAACCGGTAGTTCTTTAAAATATATGATGGAAGAAATACCAGATCGTGCTTTCGATGTTGGCATTGCAGAGCAACATGCTGTAACTTTAGCTGCTGGTATGGCAACCCAAGGTTTAATTCCATTTTGCAACATTTATTCTACGTTTTTACAACGTGCCTATGACCAAGTCATACACGATGTAGCTTTACAAAATTTACCCGTAATTTTCTGTCTCGATCGCGCTGGTTTAGTTGGTGAAGACGGAGCAACGCATCATGGTGTTTTTGATTTGGCCTATCTAAATTGCATTCCAAATCTAGTAATCTTCGCTCCTAGAGATGCCATAGCACTTCGTAATATAATGTACACGGCACAATTAGGTATAGATTTTCCTATAGCTATTCGTTACCCTAGAGGTCGAGGACATCTATTAGATTGGAAAAAACAATTCGAACTTATTGACATTGGAAGAGGTCTCTGCCTAAAAGAAGGAAAAAGAATAGCTATCCTTTCTGTTGGTACCATTGCAAAAACAATTGAAGAAACTATTTTATCACTAAATAAAGATAATGACATAGGACATTACGATATGCAGTTCATAAAACCTTTAGACGCAAAATTATTGCATACTATTTTTAAATCCTACAAAGCTATTATTACGATTGAAGATGGAACTATTTTGGGCGGTTTTGGATCTTCTATATTAGCATTTGCAAACACTAATAACTATAAGCAAAACATTAAAATACTTGGAATTAGTGACGCGTTTGTAGAGCATGGTAAATTAAACCAATTACAAGCGATGCAAGAATTAGATACCGTGTCTATAAAAACAACTATTGAAAACTTACTCCTCAGTCTCAATAATTGCTAAATCTGTATGATTTTCGGGTTGTTCTATCTCTACACTAATTTGATCAGAAGTGTTGTTTTCTGTATTGGAGATATCATCAATCATTAGTAGGCATGTTAATACAACCATGAAGATAACTAAGCCTCCGAGTATATTATTTCTCATAAGTAGGTTTTTTTGAGGGCTGATTATGAGATAAATAAAAGGAATATATCGGTAAATAGCAAATTTATTCGATGAAATGCATCATAAAATATTACCTTTTAACTTTTGATGCAACAACATAGCGTTTGTATCAGATAATTTTGAAATATAAAGGCAAACCGCTAATAAGTTTTTATAAAGCGAATCGCTAGACAGTTTAACCGTTTCTGGTAAGATATTTTGTAACAATTTATCATAATTAGATGTATTATCATCAAAAACATTAAATGCCATTTTACCATAAGCGTTTAATAATTGATTAAGAATTTCATAACCAGCAATCTCTTTATTTATTACCTCTTTAGAACGGTAGACCTTATTTATACTTAGGTCTATAATATCCTTAATCTGTGCTTTATACTGACTTACGTCTAACAAAGCTGTTTCAAACTTACCTGTTAAAATTGACTCTTCATGTTTCATAAAGAGTAAAGCCGCCTCATCTATTAACGTGCCTATTGCTAAAGCACGTAAATAACTTACACGATCTTCCGTTGTTTTTAATGCATTGTAGTTCTCCGTCTTAATCTTTCCTTTAACTAACTTAATTAAATACTCTAAGGCGTACTCCTCTTGGATAAGACCAAGATTAATACCGTCTTCAAAATCTATAATGGTATAACAAATATCATCAGCCGCTTCAACTAAATAGGCTAGTGGATGCCTTTGAAAACTTAAATAATCTTTACTTCGTTCTAACAAACCAAGCTCCGTTGCTACACTTTTAAACATGTCCTTTTCACTCTGAAAAAAACCGTATTTTTTGTCTACTATATGAGTTGTTGGTTTCTTTGGTAATGACTCTTTAGGATATTTCATAAATGCTCCTAAAGTGGCGTAGCTGAGTCTTAAACCTCCCTCTCTACCTTCTCTGCTTTCTGTTAGAATTTTAAAACCATTTGCATTACCTTCAAAATCACATAAATCTTGATATTCTTTGTCTGTAAGTAGTGTTTTATACTGAGCTCCATTGCCATCTTTAAAGTAAGAACCAATCGCTTTTTCACCAGAATGACCAAATGGAGGGTTCCCTATATCGTGTGCTAAAGCAGCTGCTGCTACAATAGCACCAAAATCATTCATTTTGTAACCATGAACACTCTCTAAATGGGGATGTTTTTCTAAAAGTAACTTACCTACTTTTCTGCCTAACGATCTCCCAACCACACTTACTTCTAAACTATGTGTTAAACGTGTATGTACAAAATCTGTTTTAGATAAGGGTATAACTTGTGTTTTGTCTTGTAACCCTCTAAATTCTGAAGAAAATATGATTCTATCATAATCTACCTCAAAACCCAAACGTGTTTCATCTTGTTCTTTTCTTAAACGTTTACCTGTATCACCGTAGCGCTTTAAAGATAGTAGTTGCTCCCAATTCATAGTTAAAATCTTATAGTTTGCAAGATAGATAAATTGATACAGAATCACTTACAAAAACAGCATGCACCGCAGTATAATTTTCAATGTTAACTAATTGTTTCTTCAATCAAAGTCTTGTTAATATTATGCTAACCTTAAACTAACCTTTTTATGACCTAGAGTTAATTTTTGATTAACGCAAGAAAGATATTCCCGACGTTTCTTTGCAGCGCAATACAAATCAAACTAATGAAAAGTTTACACTTTATACTTATATTATTTATTTCAGCATTCTCATTTGCTCAAAACACAGGCTCTATTGCTGGAAAGTTAATTGACAAAGAATACAACGATGAGCCTCTTCCCTTTGCCAACGTTTTAATAAAAGGTACAACTAAAGGAACAACTTCTGATATAGATGGTCTGTATGAACTTAAAGATTTAGAAGTTGGATCTTACGTTTTAATCTTCAGCTTTGTGGGTTACGAAACCCAAGAAATAACAGTAGTCGTTGTCGCTGATAAAGTAACTACTTTAAATGTTCCTATGGGAGCAAGTGCTGCAAGCCTAGATGAAATTGTAATTACTACAACTACACGAAAGCAAAGTGAAGCGGCTTTACTTTTAGACCAAAAGAAAGCTGTAGAAATAAAGCAAAGTATTGGTGCAGAGGAACTGTCTCGTAAAGGGGTTAGTGACGCTGCTGGTGCAGTCGCCAAAATATCTGGTGTTTCTAAACAAGAAGGATCGAGTAATGTTTATGTAAGAGGTTTAGGAGATCGTTATTTAAACACAACAATGAATGGTTTATCATTACCTTCTAATGATGTTAACAAAAAGAATATCGATTTAAATTTATTCTCTTCAGATATTATAGAAAATGTATCTATTAGTAAAGCATATTCATCACGCTTTTTTGGAGATTTTTCTGCAGGTAACGTAGATATTACTTCAAAAGATTATAAGGGTAAAGGCTTTTTCAATTTTACCGTTGGTTCTTCAGTAAATACAAACGCTGCTGACAAAACATTCGTAAGAAGTGAAGGTACAAGTGCATTCGGTTTTTATAATAGATATGATAACAATCCTTTTGCTGTTATATTATCTCATGGTTTTGATCCTCAACAAGGCAATACACCAATAGATCTTTCTTTTAGCACTGCATTCGGAAAATCATTTGATTTCGAAAATGGTTCGCGGTTAAGCTTTTATGGCACAGCTTCTTTTGAAAATGGCTATGAATACAGAAGGGGATCTAACGTAGACTACACAAACGTTGAGAAGAAAGCTTTTGAAGATGCAGAAGAATTTGAGTATTCTACTAAAACAACAGCAATGGCTTCTGTTAATTATAAAATTGATGATAATAACTCGGTTAAATTCAATTCACTTTTTATAAACAATGCTTCAGATAGAGTAGGTTATTTTGGTATAGATGGATCGGGTAGAAACAGAGATGCAATCTTAAATACAGATGAAGGGTTTTATCAAATGAACGTTCAGTTTAATCAAAACCTTATCTATGTAAATCAATTAACTGGTCGTCACAAGTTTGATGATAATTTATTAGATTTAGATTGGGGAATTGGTTACAACGTGGTTAATGCACACGAGCCAGATAGAAAACGTATAAGTGTAGAAAATTATCAATTTGCTTTAGATAATGACAACACCACAACACCAACGTTTTATAGTAATGTAGTTTTTGATAACCAACGCTATTTTCAGAATATAAATGATGAAGAATTTAATAGCAGATTAAACTTAGCTTACAATCCTAACGAAAGCTTAAAGATTAACTTCGGTTTTGCCGGTAGAGCTAAAGAAAGACAATTCGACAATATTAGATACGGTTATGATATTACAAACCCTAACACACCTGTTACCGATGTTAATGCTGTAAATAGTATATTTTCTTTAGATAATTTGAATGTTAGTTCTAATGACAATGGTTTATACAGTATTAGAGTTATTAATAATATTCCAGGCCAAAGTAATACTAACCGACCAGGACTTCCTGAAAATACTTATAATGGTAATTTAGATGTTTTTGCTGGTTATACAAATGCAGAACTAAAAGTAGGTGACAAATGGTTATTTGTTCCTGGTATTAGAGTCGAAGCTATTGACCAAGAAATTTCTTACGATGTAATTAACTTAGGAGCTGCAGGAAAGAATACGATAGGAGCTAATGAAACTGTCTTCTTACCGAGTTTAAGTGTTAAATATGGTATAAACGAAGATCAAAATTTACGTTTCTCTGCAAGTCAGACGATATCACTTCCAGAATTTAAAGAAGTTGCGCCATTTGTCTATGAGGGCATATCTCAACGTATAGGTGGTAACCCAGATTTACTAGGTAGAACTGGTGATATTGCCTACACTAATGTTAATGATGTATCGTATTCTAGGATCTTAAACCTAGATTTAAAATATGAATGGTTTTTAAGTAAAAGCGAAATATTCTCTATAGGCGCTTTTTACAAACAAATAAAAGACCCTGTAAATCAGGTTGTAGCTTTTGACGCTACTGGTACACAACGTTTCTTTAGAACAGGTGAGAAGGCTGAAATCTTAGGTTTTGAAGTTGAATTAAGAAAGAGCATTCTTATGGATGACGAAGAAGAAAACGCTAAACTTTCTGCAGGTTTCAACTTTACTTATATGCATACTAACCAAGATTTATACGAATCTATAATTGGTACTTATAGTGTTAGTTTTAATAAAAGTGAAGAAGAATTACAAGGCGCATCCCCAATTATTGTAAATGCAGATATTAACTACTCGCCAACTTTCGGAAACTATAAACCTACGGCTAACTTAATATTTTCTTACTTCTCAGATAGAATTGATGCTTTAGGTTCGGGACAATTAGGAAATGTTATTGAGAAAGGTATTCCGACATTAGATTTTGTACTTAAGAATAAGTTGAATAATAATATGGAACTAAATCTTGGCATCAGAAACATTTTAAACCCAACTGTACAATATTTAAGAGAAGGTACATCAGTTGGAGATGTATTAGTGACTTCCCCAAATGGTAAAGACATAACAGACTATAAGCGAGGACTGAGTATAGGTCTTCAATTCAAATATAAATTTTAACAAACAAATATTAATTAGAACTTAAATTTAAAATCAAAATGAAGAATAAATTATTTTTAGGGTTAGCAGTTTTTGGAATGCTTTTTAACTCTTGTACATCAGACGATACAGCTGACATCATTATAAATGATAACAGCGTTACAAACAACAATGGTGGTGGCACTAACAACAACCCAGGAACCCTGTTTTTATCAGGCACATATACTGAAGACTTAACACTAGACGCAGACAATACTTACAAAGTAGATGGCGCACTTATTATGACTACTGGTACAACCTTAACAATACCTGCTGGTATGGTTATAGAAGCTGTAGCTTCTGGATCAGATGTTTACATCGCAATATCTAATGGTGCAACAATTATCGCTAACGGAACTGCAAGTAATCCTATTATATTAACTTCAGATTCTTCTGCACCACAAGCTGGTGATTGGGGTGGATTAATTCTTTTAGGTGATGCACCTATTAATTCTGTAACAGGAGCAGCTACTGCAACTTCTGAAATTGCAAGTTTACCTTACGGAGGTACTGATTCTGCTGATAACTCAGGAATCTTAAGATATTTAAGAGTACAATACTCTGGTGGTTCGGCAGACGGTCAATCAGAAAACAATGGTATTTCTTTCTACGGTGTAGGTAATGGTACAACTGTAGAGTACATTCAAGTATTTGAAGGTAAAGATGACGGTGTTGAATTTTTCGGTGGAACAGTAAATGTAGATTTCGTATCTGTAGTTAACGCACAAGATGATTCCCTTGATTGGACAGAAGGTTATACAGGTACAATTACAAATGCACACGTATCTCACGGTGCAGAGCACGATAAAGGTATCGAAGCAGATGGTTACAACACAGATATAGGGAACAACTCTAGCCCAATATTTTGGTCTAAGCCAACAGTAACTAACTTAACAATTGTTGGTAATGGTTCTGGAACAGCTAATGAAGCTATACGATTAAGAGCTGGTTCACAAGGTATCTTCTCAAATATTTTACTAGAAGGTTTTGCTGAAGGTTTTGATTTAGATGGAGATGCTGGAGCAACAAGTTTTAACCCAACAGGAACTGGTGTAATAAACGGTGACTTATCTGTTACAGATGTAACGTTTACAGACGTTACTTTACAAGTAAAAAATGATACTGGCGATACTTTTGCAGATTCAGATTTCTTATCTGGTATTGGTAACGCTACTGGCACTGATTTTTCAACTTGGGGAGCAGGTTGGACTGTAGGGAACTAATAGTCTTAAGAAAATAATTATATACAAAAAAAGCATCCATATTAATGGATGCTTTTTCTATTTTAGAATATGAATGCTTTACTTATTACTACTAGCAACAGATGTTTTAGTATCTTTTTGCCATTCATTAACACTAGCAATTGCATTATTTGTATAATCTACTTCTCTTAAAGTTTTATCTGTCCAATAAAACCATTTGCCGACTTTTTTCCCATTATCATAATTCGCCGAAATACTCTTTTTACCTTCAATGTCATAGCTTAACCACTCACCTTGTAATTTACCATCTAAAGTATAAGCACCTGTTTGGCTTACAACTCCATTGTCGTGATAATAAGTTACGTCAATTAAATTGGTGTCTTTGTTAAGTTCTAGTTGTCTCTCTTGCTGTGCAAAAGATGTAACACTGATTAATAAAGCGAATAAAAACAAGATTCTTTTGTTCATAACTGGGGATTTAAAAATTACATAATACTCAAATATAAAGATTAGTTAATGTTTAAACAACATTTACTTAACATTAATTTTACATTAAACACGTATCTATCTGTTTTTAAGCATTTTAATAAAAACAGGCTACCGATTAAAGTTTAATGATTCGTTAATAATGAGGTTACAATATGATTAAATATCTAATTTATCTTTGTAAGTGTCTCATGAGACATATTAGTTTCGTATAATCTATAGTTTTTGTCGACTAATTATCATGAATTCTAATGACTGCCTTTGGCCAAGGCAGTTTTTTTTGTGTCTAAAAATTTAATGATTTAGAAACATTTAGTTAACATTAAAGTTAGTTATTTGCACTCGACAAAAACGTAGAATTATAATGAAACTTAGAATCACTTTACTCGCATTAGTTATTTGTGCGTTTTACTCAACTAATGCTCAAGAAATTAGTGATACTTCTTTCGGTAAAGGTTTAATCAATTTTGTAGCAAAAGACAGTTCTTTTAGTATAAAATTCGCACCTCGCTTTCAAGTACGTTCAATATCTTCATGGGATTATGATGGTAATCAGTACGGAAGTCCAGAACATAATTTTATAGTTCGTCGTGCTAGATTAAAATTTGATGGTTTTGCTTACAGCCCAAAACTTAAATACAAAATAGAGTTAGGCCTATCTAATAGAGATATCTCAGGCGCTAATGAATTTAATAGAGAAACACCACGATATATTTTAGATGCAGTTATTATGTGGAATTTTTATGGTAACTGGGAGTTATGGGCAGGTCAAACAAAATTACCTGGTAACGTAGAACGAGTAGTATCTTCAGCAAATATGCAACTTGTAGATCGTTCTTTATTAAATAGTCGTTTTAATATTGATCGTGATTTAGGCATTCAAATACGTCATAAAACAAAATTAGGTGGTGATTTTTTATTGCGTGAAAAGCTTTCTTTGTCTCAAGGAGAAGGACGTAATGTTACTGAAGGTAATGAAGGTGGTTTACAATATACTGCCAGATTAGAATTTTTACCATTCGGAACATTTAAATCTAAAGGTGATTATAGTCAATCAGATTTAAAACGCGAAGAGAAGCCAAAGCTAATGATGGGTTTTACTTATAACTACAACCAAAATGCTGTTAGAGAGAGAGGCTTTGCTGGTGATTATATGATTAGAACTGACGGTTCTATTTACGAAACAGATCAAACTACCGTTTTTGCAGATGCCATGTTTAAATATAATGGGTTTTCGTTTATGGGTGAATACGCTAAACGTACAGCAGATGATGAAGTTGCAACAGAAATAGACGGAACTACACCAACAGGAGATATCGTTTTAACAGGTAATGCTTTAAACTTACAAGCTGGTTATTTGTTTAAAAATAATTATGAAATAGCTGCTCGTTTTACAACTGTAAATTATGAAGCTATAACCAATAGACGTCCACAAGATCAATATACACTTGGTGTTAACAAATTTATTGTTGGTCATAAATTAAAAGTACAGTCAGATATTAGTTATACAACTTTAGATGGAAATCAGGATAATATAACCTTCAGACTTGGCTTTGATATTCACTTTTAACCAATAAAAAATAACAATTAGGTAACGTTACACTGAAATTGTATGAAGATATTTGCGAACTTATTTTAATTAAAGATTATGGATAATATTTACCTGTTTATGTTAATTGCCATTACAGTTTTAGCCGTTGCTGATATTGTAGTTGGTGTAAGTAATGATGCTATTAACTTCTTAAATTCTGCTATCGGTTCTAAGGCAATTTCTATGCGAACTATAATGATTGTGGCGAGTTTAGGGATTTTTATTGGTGCTGTATTTTCTAGTGGCATGATGGAAGTTGCACGTAAAGGAATTTTTGTACCAGCCATGTTTAATTTTGAAGACATTATGTACATTTTTATGGCAGTAATGATTACTGACATATTACTATTAGATTTCTTTAACACGCTTGGTTTACCAACATCTACAACCGTTTCTATTGTATTTAACTTATTAGGAGCAGCAGTAGTAATGTCTTTAATTAAAATAACGGCTTCTGACACAAAAACAATTGCTGATTTAGGTACTTATATAAATACTGAAAAAGCTCTTGAGATTATTCGAGGCATCTTAATGTCTGTATTTATAGCGTTTACGGTTGGTGCATTAGTACAGTGGGTTTCACGACTAATATTTACTTTTCAATATGAAACTAAAATTAAACACTTCGGTGCAATATTTGGTGCTGTTTGTTTAACGGCTATTACGTATTTCATCTTCTTAAAAGGACTAAAAGGAACACCTTATTATAAAGATCTTAAAGGGATTGTAGAAGGCAACGAAATTTATATTATCCTTGGTAGTTTTATATTGTGGTTAGGAGTCTCTTTTGCTTTTCAAGCCATAACAAAAAAAACAATACTACTTGTAGTTATCGCTGTAGGAACCTTTGGTTTGGCCTTAGCCTTTTCTGGTAACGATTTAGTGAACTTTATTGGTGTACCAATGGCTGCTTATCATTCTTATGAAGCATGGGTAGTTTCTGGTGTTGATCCTTCAATGTTCTCAATGGAAGTATTAGACAAAAAAGTACCTGCAGAACCACTATTGTTATTTATAGCTGGTACAATTATGGTACTTACATTATGGTTCTCTAAAAAAGCAAAAACAGTAGCTGAAACTGAATTAAGTTTATCTCGTCAAGGAAATACTCACGAAAAATTTCAACCAAATGCATTATCTAGAACTGTGGTAAAAGGATCTTCTGCATTATCAAAGTATTTCAGTGCTGTTGTACCAAAATCAGTTCAAGAAAGAATAGGTAGAAGTTTTGAAAAACCAAATGTCCCAGCTTTAACTAAAGACCAAAGTATTGATGCTCCTGCTTTTGATATGATTAGAGCTTCAGTAAACTTAATGGTTGCAGGTGTTTTAATCGCCATTGCAACATCAATGAAATTACCACTTTCTACGACATACGTAACATTTATGGTTGCTATGGGAACCTCGTTCGCAGATAGAGCTTGGGGAAGAGAAAGCGCGGTATATAGAGTTGCCGGTGTTTTAAATGTTATTGGAGGTTGGTTTGGTACTGCATTTGGAGCATTCATTGCTGCCGGCTTCGTCGTATTCTTAATACAATGGAATCCTTCAGTGATGACACCAATTTTGTTATTATTAACAGGAATTTTGTTATATAGAAATTATAAATCTCATAAAGATGGTATTAACAAGACAGAAGAAGAAGATAGCCTAAAAGCAACTGGTAGTCGTTCTGTACAAGGAGTTATACACGAAAGTGCCAGTAACATATCTAATGTAGTAAAGCGTGGTAATAGAGTTTATTCTAATGCTATTAAAGGATTAGCTAAGCAGGATTTATCTTTGCTTAAAAAGAACAAAAAACAAATTGATAAATTATCAACTGAAGTAGATGACTTACGTGATAATATCTTCTACTTCATCAAAAACTTAGATGAAACAAGTCTTCGTGCAAGTAGTTTTTACATTAATATTTTAGGTTACTTACAAGACATGACTCAATCTCTAGAATATATTTCAAAAGTTAGTCATAAGCATATTAATAACAATCACCAGAAACTTAAGTTTAGCCAAATAAAAGAACTCAAAGAAGTTGATGATGCTTTAGAAACTCTATTTAATGATACAAAGGCAGCTTTCGACTCACATTCTTTTGAGCAAATAGGCTCTATTATTGATCGTAAAAAGGACGTATTAGATTTAGTAACTGATAAGATTGTTAAGCAAGTTTCTAGAACAAGAACTGAAGAATCTAGCCCTAAGAATACAACATTATACTTTGGATTATTATTAGAAACTAAAGATCTCTTAAATGCAACTATGAATCTATTAGAAGAATATCATAATTCGCATGATAGCTCTGTTGAACCTGCAACTATTGCAGTTACGGATGAAATCATTATTGAATCCCAAGAAAAACCCGAAAAAGAAGAAGAATAATTAAATATACTGCTTCTTAAAGATCAAAGCCTTAATTAAAATTAAGGCTTTTTTTATTGCCTTTTTTTTAAAATAAGGTCAATAAAACATATCCTAAAACGGCACCAATTATAATAGTCCATATCGTACTAATTTTAGTTTTAAAAGTTATAAAAACAGCCAAAACTGCTATTAAAATACTCTGCCATTCAATAAGCGTCTCTTTTGCCATTACAACTAATACCGCAAGCATAACAGCAACTGCGGCAACATTCACTGAATCTAAAAAATAGCGGAGTAAAATTGATTTACGCATTCTTGGAATGAATGGACTAAGTATTAATACGAATAAGAATGACGGTAAAAATATTCCTGTTGTAGCTACTAAAGCTCCTGTAAATCCTGAAAGTTGATACCCAATAAAGGTTGAGGTAGATAGAACTGGTCCTGGTGTAAATTGTCCAATAGCAATGGCATCAATGAGTTCTGCTCTGGTTAATAAACCTCGTGTTACCAATTCTGCATCCAAATATGCAAATAACACATAGCCACTTCCATAAAGTATAGCTCCTACTTTTAGGAAAATTAAAAAGAGCTTTAACGTCGATATCTTGGCTATTGTTGTATTTAACCCAAGAAGTAAAAAAAATGGTGATATTGAATTTAGGTTAGAGATAGTTTTTGATTTCAAATAGAAATAGAGCATTCCTAAAACACCTGCGCTTAATAAAGCTACAACTTCGTTAACACCCAAAATACTTACCGCTAAAACTAATACACCAATAATAATCAGCTCAGTGCTTTTAATAGCCTTTTTACCAAGCTTTAATATGGCTGAAGCAATAATAGCCAAAACTGCTGGTTTAATACCGTAAATAAAAGGTTCTACTTCTGGTAATTCACCATATTTTACATACAAGTATGCCAATAATGCAGTAATTAATGTGGCAGGAATAATAAAGGCAATACCTGCTACAAATAGACCTGCTTTACCAGCGCGCTCATAACCACAATGCATAGTCATCTCAGTAGAATTTGGACCTGGAATTAAATTAGTTGCTCCTATTAAATCTAGAAAATAATCTCTAGTCATCCACTTCCTTTTTTCAATGATTTCATCTTCCATCATAGCAATATGAGCCGCAGGACCACCAAAAGCGAAACAACCTAATTTAAAAAATACTTGAGCAACTTCCTTTAATTTAGAATTCATTATAAAAATTTAAACATTAAATGCCCAAAACTAACACTTAATCGTATATAAAACTGTACAACCAATTTAAGCTAAAGTTAATTATATGAAAAAAAAAATAATCCTCTTAGTAACAGCAATTTTATTAAGCTCTTGTGTTTCAAAGAAAAAATACGTGGCCTTAGAACAAGAAAATGGTGAGATTAAAAGTCAACTAACCAAAACAAAAGTAGAGAAAGAAGATTTAGAAAATAAATTCGCGAAGATTCAAAATAGAGTTGATGATTACAATTCAAAAATTAGCTCTCTAAATGAAGATGTAGACGTTTTAAAAATAGAAAATGACATCAAATTAAAGGTTAACGAAGATGGCACTGTTATTTCTAATGCAAGTAAACGGTAAATTATAAAAGCATCCTCCCGTAAAATTCGGCATTGGATGCTTTTTTTGTTTCCTAATGTGTAATTTGTAGAAAAATTAAAACCAATGAAAGCAATCTTAGCATTACTTCTTTTCTGTTTCACGTTTAATAGTATAGCTCAAAATATAACCGCCAGAGCGTTATTAGATAAGTCAATCAGTTATCACGACCCAACTGGTAATTGGAAAACATTTAAAGCCGGCTTTAAGGTTGTAATGACAACACCAGATTCTCCAAAGCGCACAAGTCTTATAAGACTAGACTTACGTAATGAGTTCTTTAGCATCAAAGCCACAAAAGACACCGTAACTACAGTTTATACGGTTAATAAAGGCAAGTGTTACATGGTTTATAACGGTAAAAATATAGATGGCATAGCAGCAAAAGAAAAAAATATGTCTTGCGACAGCGCTACGCTTTATAAAAACTACTATACGTATCTATACGGTTTACCAATAAAACTAAAAGATCCTGGCACTAACCTTGGCGATAAAGTCGAAAAGAGAACGTTTAAGGGTAAAGATTATTTAGTTTTAAAAGTAACTTACGATGAAGCCGTTGGCAGCGATATTTGGTATTTTTATTTTAATCCAAAGACCTATGCTATGGAAGTCTATCAATTCTTTAAAACAGATGATTACGGTAAAGAGAAACCAGAAAGTGGTGAATATATATTACTTTCTGAAGAAGCTGTTGTAAATGGCATTAAAATGCCTAAAGTAAGAGCTTGGTATTATAATAAAGATGATCGGTATTTGGGGACTGATAGTTTGGTTGAAAAGTAAAAGTTCTTAAAAAATTTATTTGCTTTGTCATTCTAATATCCAAGATTCAATGAGGTTAAACTATTTCAACATCATGCACAAAACCAATAAGATTATAACCAAGATTCTGAAACAAAAACCAGAATAACAAATAGTTGAATTTAGAACTAAAAAAGCATCTCAGAAATGAGATGCTTTTTATAATACTTAAATTAAGATTCCTGGCTTCCGAAGGAATTTATTTGTTACCCTTCACAACTTAAACATTCTTTCTTTTGTTTAAATTTCTGTGCAGCATTCATACTGTGTTGGTAGTACAATGATTTAACACCGAGTTTCCAAGCTGTAACATAAAGCTTATTAATGTCTTTGACTGGCATATCTGGATGCACCATAATATTCAACGACTGACCTTGATCTATGTGATTCTGTCTATTTGCTGCTTGATAGATGATTGTCATCTGGTCGATTTCAGAATAGGTTTTAAACACATCCTTTTCGTGATCTGTAAGACCTTCTAGATGTTGTACAGACCCATCATAATCTCTGATGCTTTTCCAAACCTCAACTGTGTTCATTCCTTTTTCCTTTAGAAGCTCTAAGAGATAAGGATTCTTAATCGTCGTTTTTATTTTCGCAATATCTTTTACATAACTATTAGACCAAATTGGCTCAATACCTTGAGATACTTGTCCTAGAATAAAAGCTGAAGATGTTGTTGGTGCTACAGCATTTAATGTTGTATTACGTCTTCCGTATCCTTTTAATACTTCTGGCTCTCCAAATAAATCTGCTAACTCTTTTGATGCTTTATGAGATTTTTCTTCAATAGTCTTAAATATTTCGCTATTTAAATTGAAAGCTTCCTGACTATCAAAACCTAGACTTTTAGATTGTAATAATGAGTGCCATCCTAATGCACCTAAACCTAAAGCTCTATTTTCTTTTGCGAAATTATAGGCTTTTTCCATAAACATAAAAGTTTGCCTATCATCTCTATCTTCAGAATCTCTAAATACTTCTAATTTTGTAACAAATTCTTCTAAAACAGCATCTAAAAAATATACCATTGTTTCAACAGCATCCGTATCTTTCCACTTATCGTAGTGTAATAAGTTTATTGAAGATAACACACATACAAATGACCAATCTTCATTTGTAGGTAGCATTATTTCGGTACACAAGTTACTTGCGTATACTTCGTGATTCTTGTCTTTATAAACATCTGGTGCGTTATTATTCGCATTGTCTTTAAAGAATATATAAGGATACCCTATCTCCCCTCTTCTTTGTAAAACTTTTGCCCAAATTGCTCTTTTATCAGCATCTCCATCAATCATTTCTTGCATCCACTCATTACCGACAGTAACACCATGTGTTAACTCCTGTATTGGATTACCTTCAGTTCCGATTTCTAAAAACTCATTAATATCTTGGTGATCTATTGGTAAATAAGGAGAAAAACGACCGCGTCTTACTGAACCTTGACTTACAACATCTACCATTTTTTCGAAGAGTTGCATAATATGTACAGCTCCCGAAGATTCTCCGTTGTTTTTTACTGGTGCACCTCTGTGTCGCAATTTACCAAAGTAACCAGAAGTACCACCTCCTAGTTTAGACATCATACCTACTTCCGATTGTGTATAAAGGATATCGCCCATATCATCAGCAATATGTGAACCAAAACAACTAATTGGTAAACCACGCTTTTTACCAAAATTAGACCAAACAGGAGATGCTAATGAATAATAGCCTTCTGCCATATAACCGTAGAACTTGTCTGCAAAGCCATCGATTTTTAAGATTTTCTCAGCATTATTAGCTATTTCCCTGATGCGTTCTTCTGGAGATGTATCACCTGTAAGATATCCGGATGCTAAAAATTTACGACTATTTTCTGTTAACCATTTAATTTCTGGTTCTTTATTCGCTTCTTTTATAGCTTCTTTTCTAGCCTTAATTAACTCATCATGGCTAGATGTTTTGGTTGGTTGTTCGTTCACTTTGTTTTCGAGGTCAGGATTAATGTGGTCGTTCATAGTTTAAAATAGGTCATCTCCGGTTACACTTTTTTGTCTTTTTGCATAGTTTATTGAACGCTTCACAAAGAAATCTCCATGCTTTGTTCCTATAATCTCATCGTCAAACCATTCGGTTTGCACTAATAATGTTTCATCTACATCAAATACTTTTTCGATGCCAATACTTTCTAATGAATTATTAAATCTATTTTTAATAAACTCATTTATTACGTCTTTTGGAAGAAATTCTAATTCGCCAGCTTCAAAAATCCAATCGACTAGTTTACTTTCAGATACGAAAGCTTCTCTACATAAATCTCTTACTACAGCGTTGTGCTCATCACCAAACCATGTTGGGTTTTCATCTTTTATAATTCTAATAATATCGATTCCGAAATCACCATGAATCTGCTCTTCTTTTGAAGTTGCTTCAACCACATTAGAAATACCTTTAAGCATATTCTTATGCTTGTTAAAAGCCATAATTATTAAAAACTGGGAGAACAAAGACACGTGTTCTATAAATAGAGAAAATAATAAAATAGACTCTGCGTACTCTTTGTTATCCTCACTTTTTGCATTCTTTAAAGCCGTTTCTAAATAATGAACACGTCTCATTATTACAGGCTTCTTCTTTAAGTTTTTAAACTCATTATTAAGACCTAATACTTCTAATAAATGTGAGTATGCATCGTGATGACGTACTTCGCTTTCTGCAAACGTTGCTCCTACCGATCCTATTTCTGGCTTAGGCATTTTAGTGTAAATTTCTCCCCAAAATGATTTTACTGCAACTTCAATTTGCGAAATAGCAAGCATGGTGTTCTTAATAGCATTTTGCTCTACAATAGTTAATCTCGTTTTAAAATCTTGAACGTCACTTGTAAAATTAAATTCTGAATGAATCCAATACGAGTGTCTTATCGCATCTACATATTCATTTAGTGCAGGATACTCATAAGGTTTTAAATTAATACGCTTTTCAAAAATATTTGTTTTTCTACTTCTAGCTTGTTCGTCTCTATAGAGTATATATGCTTTTGCTACACTTGGAAAAGAGCTTGTCATTAATTTCTCCTCAACAAGATCTTGGACCTCTTCTACGGTAGGTAAATAATTATAGTCGTTTTCTTTTCTTTCTAGTAGTGTTTGTAAAACGTTTACAGAAATTGTATTCGCATCTTCTTTCGTACCATTTCCTACAGACATCATTGCCTTTTCAATAGCGTTAGAAATTTTATTTAAAACAAACGGACTTGTTTCGTAATCTCTTTTAATAATTTGTGTAATCTCTAATTGTTTGATTTCCATATATTTTCAATTTAAAGGCTAAGTTGTCAGTAGAATGATTTTTAATCATTCAAGATTTCGTTAATAAATCCGTAAAACGTTTTATAAATTTTCCTTAATAGGAATAAAAAGAGCAAATTTCTAAAACAGCGAACTCTATTTTATTTTGCCTTCAACAAAGATTGACTTTTGTAGTTAAAAATGAAAGGGTATTTTGCAAACGTTGTCAACAAGTTTTTAACAACGGTTTGAATTGACCATTAACAAAGGATTAATTCGAAAATAGAGTCAACTATTTGATTTTCAATTGTTTAATTTTTTTTTGTTGAATATTATTTTGTAGTCTTTATCCTATTAAAGAAGCCTTAACGTATTGTGTTTATAGGGTATTTTAGAAGATTGAAAACTAAAAAATATTTAAACAAAAAGAAGCATTATTTAAATGCTTCTTTTACTGAAATAATTAACTAAAAGTAAAATTTATGTTTACTTATTGATTGAGTGACCCATAAAAAAAGTCAGGATTTTAAAAAATCCTGACTTTAACTGATTAATAGCATTTAACCTTTAAGCGAACCCCTAATTCGCATAATATATGGTCAGTTATTATTCAAATATCACTTTTAAAGAAGCCGTTTTATAGTTGCCATGTATAAACGGTTAAAAAAAATGTATAATTGGTAAGATCAGGTATTTAATGATTTGTAAAATATGCTATCCTACTCATTACACACTAAACCTTACTTTACATACATCTATTGTGGTACTGCACCGAGAATATTATTTATCTTTATAAAGTAATAACCCTTAGACATGCTAAAAGCAGTAATAGTTGATGACGAACCTAAAGCCATTCAGGGCTTGGCTTGGGAATTGAGTAATTTTAAAGAAGAGATTAAAGTATCTGCAACTTTCACTAGTCCAGAAGATGCGCTAATCTATCTAAAAATAAATACCGCTGATTGTCTTTTTCTTGATGTACAAATGCCAACTATGGGTGGTTTTCAATTTTTAGAAAAACTAGGAGAAACAGATATGGCAATAGTAATAACGACAGCTTACGATGAATATGCTATTAAAGCACTTAAGCATGAGGCTATTGATTATTTATTAAAGCCAATAGACTCTGACGATTTAAAAGAATCTATTTCTAAGATTAAAAAAAATAGTAACAAAAATTTAAATGCTTCAAAACTTGAAAGTCTACTATTAAAATTCAATTCTAAATTTGATAAAAAACGTATTTCTATCAATACCGATGGAAAACTTATGTTTTTAGATATTGATGATATTATATATGTAGAATCTGATGGTAATTACAGTACACTTTTCTTAACTGATCAAAAAAAGATAGTAATTACAAAAAAACTAAAGGAAGTAGATGCTTTATTGCCAGAGCATTATTTTTTCAGAATACATAATTCTTATATCATTAATATGGGTAAAATAAAAACTTTTATTAAAAATGAAGGGTATGTTATAATGGACAGTAACCATAAAATACCTGTGGCTAGACAACGAAAATCAGATTTTCTGGAAAAACTTTAGTCGATGATTATCAGCACTTTATTCCTTAAAATGCATCACAAAAAGCATCTAATACTAGTTTGCTTGCTCTACGTCTGTACTTTGTTTGTTGATGCACAAACTACAGATTTTGAAATGGCTTTAAATTCAATACAACAAAATCAACCTAAAAATTTTATAGGTATAGATTCATTATTCAAACCTTTTGAAAGGGACAGTTTGAAGATGAAACAGTTGTTAGAAACATCAAAAATAAACACTTATAATAAAGGTGTTAGCTACGCACTTAATGCGCTTGGTGTTGCAAATAGAAATATTTCAAATTATGAAAAATCTATTCAACTACATAAAGAAGCTAAAACTTATGCTGATAAAGCTAATAGTGATGAATTTAGGATTATAAGTCTTAACATGATTGGTGTGGCTTACAGACGTATGGATATTATAAAACCTGCTTTAAATTTTCATGCCGAAGCCTTAAAAATCGCATATTCAATTAAGAATCCTAATAAAACAGTGAGTTATAATATTGCTGTTTCACAAAATAGTATTGGAAATATTTATTTAGCACTTCAGCAATACGACTTGGCTTTATTGCAATTTAACAAGTCCCTTAAAATCGAAGTAAAAGCTGATAATAAGTTAGGGTTAGCAATAAACTATCACAACATAGGTTATGCCGAAGAAGCCAAAGGGAGCCTTGATGCTGCATTAAATAACTACAAAAAGTCTTTAGATTACAACAATGCTATTGATTCTGATATTGGACGTGTTATATGCTACAATAGTATAGGTGCTATCTACCTTAAAAAAGAAAAATACAAAGAAGCAGCTCCAATTATAAAAGGTGCTTTAGATAAGGCTTTAAAGTTAGGAGATCAATTTTATATTGCCTCGTCTTACATTAATCTTGGACAACTACAGATTAAAGATAATCAGCTTTCTTTAGCAGAAAAAAGCTTAAATAAAGCATTAAAAATATCAGAATCTTATAATCTTAATTCCTCTATTGCAGCTTCTAGCAAACTGCTCTCTGAGCTTAATCAGAAAAATAAAAAATTTGAGGTGGCTTTAGACTATTACCAAAAAGCTGTTGAAATAGAAAATACCTTTTTAACTGAACAAAATCTACAGTATGTTAATGATATTGTTGTCACTTATGAAAACGAAAACAAAGACAACCAAATAAAAGACTTGGCTCTAGAGAATGAGGCTGCAAGATTACTTTTAGAAAGAAATAAAAAAATATTACTTTATACGTCATTAGCTCTAGCGCTATTGGCCATCGCTTTATTTATAATGAATAGAACAAAAGCTTTAAAAAAAGAAAAACAGATTTTAATGTTAGAGCAAGATATGCTACGAAGCCAAATGAATCCGCATTTTTTATTTAATTCTTTAAACTCAATTAAGCTTTACATCATAAATAATGAGAAAGAAAATGCAGTTTATTATCTCAATAAATTCTCAAAATTAATTCGAAAAATTTTAATCGCTTCAAAAGAAAAAGAGACCACGCTTAGTGATGAACTAGAAACGATGAAGCTTTATATGAATATTGAAAACATTCGTTTTTCTAATGAAATAGATTTTAATATTAATGTAGATGAAGGTGTAAATACTGAAATAACAAAAGTCCCATCTTTAATTCTTCAACCATTTTTAGAAAATGCGCTATGGCATGGACTGTCTTCTAAATCCCAAAATAAAAGAATTAACCTTAATGTTATTAAAAACGAAACAGGCTTTATTACCGTAGAAATTATCGATAATGGTATTGGTCGGTTCGCAGCTAGAAAAATAAGTAATGGTAAAAAATTAAAACGAAAATCTGTTGGTATTGAAATTACAAAAGCAAGATTGGCAAACTTCTCACAAGGTTTCCCTAATAGTTATAGTTTAGAAATTGAAGATCTGTACGAAGCAAATAACGCTACCGGAACTAAAATTATACTTCAAATTCCGGTTTAATAAAGTTACCTGTTATATTTTTCTTGCGCTACTTTTTCTAACTCTGCATACCAATCTTCGCCAAACTTTCTAATAAGTGCTTCTTTTACAAATCTGTAAACAGGTACTTGTAATTCTTTCCCTAGTGTACATGCGTCATCACAAATTTCCCATTTATCATAGTTAACAGCAGAAAACTCCGTATAATCTCTTATTCTTACAGGATATAAATGACAAGATATTGGTTTTTTCCAATCAACTTCTCCTTGGTTATAGGCTTCTTCAATAGCACAAAGTGCCGTATTCTTTTCATCAAATATTACATAAGCGCAATCCGCACCATTTATTAACGGTGTTTCTAAATCCCCAAAAGCAGTCTTTACAGATGTACCTTGCGCTTCAATGGCCTTAATCCCTTCTTCGCGCAAAAATGGTTTTACTTTAGGATAGATATCCTCAAGTATTTTAACTTCCGATTGCTCTAAGGGCGCACCAGCATCCCCATCTATACAACAAGCACCTTTACATGCAGATAAATTACATAAAAAGTCTTTTTCTATTATATCTTCTGATATGATCGTTTTTCCTAGTTGAAACATGCGGCAAAAATAATTAAACTTTACATAACTTAAGAGATTCTGTATTTAGTTTAATACCTTTTTAAAATCAGTGTTTTAAATAAATCTGTTTAGATTAAGAATTGATTATTTAATATTAAATTAATATTGAAAATCTCTAATATTATCGCATCTTTGCCGCGAATTTGAAAAACGCATGTTATGCAACTAGATTTTAAACAAATATTCACCGCCTTTATGGTACTCTTTGCAGTAATTGATATTGTAGGTAATATTCCTATTATTATAGATTTACGCAAAAAAGTTGGACATATTCAAAGTGAGAAAGCATCATTGATTGCTGGTGTAATAATGATTATATTTCTGTTTGTTGGTAAAAGCTTACTTAGCGTCATTGGAGTCGATGTTAATTCTTTTGCCGTAGCCGGTGCATTTGTTATATTTTTTATTGCTCTGGAGATGGTTTTAGGGATTACACTTTATAAGGATGATGATCACGATGCTATAACAGCTTCAGTATTTCCTTTGGCATTTCCACTTATTGCTGGCCCTGGAAGTTTAACCACCCTTTTATCTTTACGTGCAGAATTTGATATTGAAAATATTATTGTTGCCGTAATTTGTAACGTTATTGTGATTTACATTGTGTTAAAAACCTCAGCAAAAATTGAAAAAATCATAGGTGCAAACGGAATTAAGATTGTAAGAAAAGTTTTTGGCGTAATTTTGCTAGCAATCGCAGTTAAATTATTTGCCCATAACATAAAAGCGTTATTGGCTTAAAAAACAAATTTATGAAGATACTTATCTTAATCTTAACCGTTCTTGCCATTAGTCTCATTATTTTTAATGCGACTAAATTAAATTTTGAAGCGCTTTTACAAGGAGAGAGTTTTACTGCCGTTATAACAATTGTAGCCGCTTTATGTACTATAACTCTTTTGCAAATTTTGAGAATTTCTAAAAAAATAGAAAAACTACAAAACAAACGCTAATGACTTTTGATGTGTTTATTATTGGTGGTGGAGCCGCAGGTTTATCTTGCGCTCTAGTTTTAGGTTCTGCTAAAGACAAAGCTTTTGCAAAGGACAAAACAATCGCTATAGTTACACATCAAAAAACATCGCATCTACAAAACGCACTATTTAATAATATTTTAGGTTTACAACCAGGCGCTTTAGGCAGTGATATTCTAAAAGATGGTAAAAAACAACTCAACGATTTATACCCTCATGTTAAACAAATAGAACACGAAAAAGTTACTACTATTTCAAAAGAGCTTGACACCTATTCTATTTCAACCAATAAAAAAACATACAAAGCAAAAATCGTTGTGGTAGCAGTTGGTTACACTAATTTAATGACCATAAAAGGCTTAGATTACTATATAGAGCCACATCCTAAAGCTGCAGTTGAAAAGGATAGAATTTGGTTAAAAAACAACGATCATCTCATTGAAAAGAATCTTTATGTGGCAGGTACTTTAGCTGGTTGGCGCAGTCAATTTGCTATAGCTTGTGGGAGCGGATCTCATGTAGCAACTGATATTCTTACACTTTGGAATGGTGGGAAACAGACCAAAATACACGACAAGATTACTGTTTGAAATCAGGATACTCAGAGCTTAAAAGTATAATTTCTTGTACCATAATATCTTGCTTATTAAGAATTTCTTCAAAAGCATTCTCATCAAACAACTGGCGAGCTAGTGTTGCTTTAATAAGTCGTTTAACTTCATCATTGTAAGCCACAAATGTTACGTTTGCACTTCCTTTTTTATTAATATAGTTTTGAAAACGAACAACAATATCGTCACTGACTTCAAAATTATTTATAAAATCGAACTTAGAAACGTTTGCATAAACACTTCTATCTTTATCTAATTCTTCAAAAACAAAATAGCCGAAGTAACCTCTTCGTCTTAAGTAATTAATAGTCTCGTTATCAAAAGCTCTATCTACAGGCACAAATACGTCTGGTATAATACCTCCTCCTCCATACACAACCTTTCCCTTTGGTGTTGTAAACCTTAAAGAATCATCAACTTCTATACTTTCTTCATCTGCTAATTCTCCTGTTCTTAAACGCTTATAATAATCATTATAATAGCTTCTATTATCACCGTTACTATATGGACGTTGAATAGAACGACCTGTTGGAGTGTAATATCTAGAAACTGTGAGGCGTACTGCACTACCATCACCTAAAGCCATCTCTCGCTGAACAAGACCTTTTCCGTAAGAACGTCTTCCTATAATAACACCTTTATCATTGTCTTGTAAAGCTCCTGCTATGACTTCGCTCGCTGATGCAGAATTCTCATTAATTAGAATATATATTTCGCCATCTTCAAAATCTCCTCTTCGGGTTGCATAAGTACGCACCTCTTTTCCTTTTTTATCTTTTGTAAAAACAATTAACTTATCATCCTCTAAAAATTCATCTGCAATTTGCTCTGCAATTCCTAAAAAGCCACCAGGATTATCTCGTAAATCTAGAGCCAATTTTGTAGCTCCTTGATCCATTAATTCACTTAATGCAGATTTAAACTCTTTAAATGAAGATTCTGCAAAACGGTTTATTTTAATGTAACCTAAATCATCGGTTAGCATGTAAGCTGCATCAACACTTTTAATAGGAATATCTTCTCTTCTTACTTCAAAACTGAGTAGTTCTTCTTCACCTTTACGATAAACAGTAAGCTTAACTTTAGTGTTTTTATCTCCTTTTAACTTTTCAATAATTAAATCATTAGTAATAGCACGACCAAAAAGCGAATCACCATCTGCATATAAAATGCGATCACCACTCATAATTCCGGCACGCTCACTAGGGCCGTATTCTGTTGGCTTAATAACAGCAATACTGTCTTTATAAGGATAAAAATTTATACCAATACCTACAAAGTCCCCTTTCATATTCTCCGTAATACGCTGTAAATCTTCTTTAGGGATATAGGTAGAATGTGGATCTAAATTATCTAATATGCCATTTACAGTTACATCAACGATACTGTCTGTATTTACATCATCTACATACTCATAATCTATGTAATCAATTAAACGGTTAAGTTTATCTTTTTTACTATTTGTGCTAAAAAGATTATCAGACGTATCTGTGAAATTTAGTTTCCCACCAATAAATACTCCTGCCGCAATAGCAACACCTAATAATAGTGGTATGTATTTATTTTTATTTGCCATTATGCTTTTAAATCGTCAATATGTTCTAATGCTATCCCTGCTTTTTTTAAGAATTGTAAACCCGAATCATCTTTATAACCTTCTTTATAAACAACTCTTATTATACCGGATTGGTGTATAAGTTTACTACATTCTTTACATGGTGATAATGTTATATATAACGTTGCTCCTTTACAAGATTGCGTTGAAGCTGCTACTTTTAATATAGCATTAGCTTCTGCATGAAGAACATACCACTTCGTATAGCCTTCATCATCCTCGCAATAATTTTCAAATCCTGTTGGTGTACCATTGTAACCATCAGAAATTATCATTCTGTCTTTAACTATTAATGCACCGACTTGTTTACGCTTGCAATGCGATAATTTTCCCCATTCTTTAGCTATTCGCAAATAGGCTTTATCGTAACGTAATTGTTTTTCTTTTGACATTAATGAAAGTTATCGTACAATGTTAATAACGAATATAAAAGGTTAGTATTTTATAAACAATCTACTCGTAGTTAAAGTTTTACCAAACTTTATAAGCTATAATAGAAAGTCATTTTGAATTATCATTGGAATTACCAAACCAATAACTACAGCAGATAAGACCATAACCCAATCTCGTCTCGAAAATCTGAAAATAGTTTGACATAAAAACCCAAGAAATAATACTACAAAAACAATAATAACCTGAGCTATCTCTATACCTAACGCAAACTCTAAAAGCAATATGAGTTTATTTTCAGATTCATTAGAAAACATTTTAAATTCTCTTGCAAATCCCAAACCATGAACAAGTCCAAAAAATAGCGTTGTAAAAAACAATAAGCCAATTTTAGTACTTCTGTCTTTTTTACCAGCCGTAAACACATTATAAATCGCAGCGATTAATATCGTTACAGGTATTAAAAACTCTACCAATTTACCGTTTACACTAACAAGTCCATAAGCCGCGAAAACCAAAGATAACGTATGCCCTAAAGTAAACATCGATACTAATAGAAGTACGCGTTTCCAATCTTTAAAAACGTAAGGAACAGCTAATACCATTAAAAAAAGCACGTGGTCATAACCATTAAGATCTAATACATGATTAATGCCGTATTTAACATTAAACCAAAAATTATCTAACATATTATAAGTATTTGGGATGTTTCAAAGTTACAATAAAACTAAATATTTCTCTGTTGAATATTTATGTTGTTTCTCTGTGAACTATGGTAGAATTAACTATTACGCGTTGAGGCGCTAAGGTATTGTCTTCTAATTTATTAACTAATAACTGAGCCGCTTTTCTGCCAATTTCTATACCGTGCTGGTTAATTGTTGTTAACCGAGGGCTAACATTTTCAGCCAATTTAGTTGGTGCAAATCCTAATATTGATATATCCTTTGGCATTTTAAGACCATTAGCTCTTGCAACTTTTAATGACAGCAAAGACGCATCTTCATCTGCTGCAACAATAGCGTCAATAGATGTGTTTTCTAATAGTTTTTTTAATTCCTCTTCTAAATTCTCAATACTAGATTCCACAATAGTTGGGTCTTGGCGACCTCTTATGGCATCTAAATAGCCTTCTTTTCGCGATTCTCCAACACTCAAATTATAAATAGCCGACACTAATGCTATCGCTTTTTTGTCTTGTTCTATTAATGATGTTACTACTGAATTTACAATGGCTTTATCGTCTACAATAACCTTATCAAAATCTAAACTCTTAATCACTCTATCAAATAAGACAATGGGCTTATTCCTTTTATTTGCATAATCAAAATGATCTACATGTTGATTAACTTGTGTTTCTTCACCAACTGCCACCAAAAAGCCATCTACAACTCCATTAGAAAGTGTTTTTAATATAGCTACTTCCTTTTCTTGAGACTCATTAGTAATTGATATAATAATATTATAGTTAGATGCATTAAGCACCTCCTCGATACCAATTATAACCTTAGCAAAAAAATTATTTTGAATACTAGGCACAATAACACCAATCGTTTTTGTTTTACCTCTCTTAAGATTTATAGCTAAATTATTGGGCTCATAATTATATAAATTTGCTAAATCATGTATGCGCTCTTTAGTTTTTTGCCCAATCTCTGGACTATCATTTAGCGCTTTAGAAACAGTAGATATTGAAACACCAGCTATTTTAGCAAGATCTTTTAAAGTCATTACATTCTTTTTTCTAAAATTAAGTCTTAAGGGCTAAGTGAGCAAATGTTTGGGTATAAAAAAAGCGAAACAAAAAATAGTTTTATGTTTCGCTGTATACTCTATATTAATTTATTCTCGAACAAGACTATTAAACTATTCCCTTAGGCTCTATGACGAACTCCCTTTCTAAGGCTTCTAAAGATTTGCCTTTAGTTTCTGGTAATAGCTTTAAAAGAATAAAAAAGCCTACTAATGCTATGGCTCCAAATATGAAAAAGGTTAATGCGTTTCCTAAATTTGACAATTCCCAAGGAAAAATTAATTGCACTAAAGAACTGATTAATGAGTTGACAAAAGCGATGACTCCTATAGCCAAACCTCTATATTTTAATGGATATAATTCTGATAGTAAGACCCACATTACTGGCCCTAGTGAAAAGGCAAAACAGGCTATAAAACCTAAAATTCCAATGAGTATTAAACGGGCATTAATAGTCGTCGCTACCTCTAAAATAGCACCATCATTTTTACTGTATATTTTATTTCCTAAAGCTGATTTTATATCATTTTTAAAATCAATATCATTGTCATAAACTTTATCGGCAAAAGGCAATAATTTTTCAGAATCAGAAAATTCAAATTGATTAATTTTTTCTTGTGATAGTTGATATGTTGCTTGGTTAAAGCCATAAGCACATACTAATAAGCTGATGGCAATACCTGCTGTACCAATCAATAATAAAGGTCTTCGACCCATTCTATCAATTAGGTATATCGCAACAAAAGTAAAAATCACTGAAATTGTACTTAATAAAACTCCTGATAAAAAGGCAGCATCTGTACCAATACCCGTTTGTTTAAATATAGAAGTAGCGTAAAAATAAACCGCATTTATGCCTGTAATTTGTTGCAGAACACCCACTATTAAACCGACCACTAAAATAAAACGTAACGAGCGCTTTAATAAATCTTTAATCTTTACAGGCGATTTGTCTTTATCTGCGTTTATATTTTCTTCGATACCTATAATTTCGAGTGCTCCTTTTTCTTTGCCATGAATCTGTGTTAAAACTTTTTTTGCCGCTTCATAATTCTCTTTTAAATAGAGCCAACGTGGGCTTTTCGGGACAAAAAACAAGAAAACAAGATATAATAAAGCCGGAATTAATTCGACACCTAACATCCATCTCCAAACGTTTTCATCCGTAAGAAAGCTACTTTCGGGTGTATTATATACATTGAAAAAATAATTACTTAAGAATGCCGCAAAAAAACCAAATACGATATTTAATTGTTGTAATGAAACTAACTTCCCTCTATTTTCTGCAGATGAAATTTCAGCAATATATATAGGTGCAATAACTAATGCTGCCCCAAAAGCCAATCCACCTATCATTCTTGCTACATAAAGCATTTCATAAGAGGTTGCCACAGCCGACAATACAGCAGAAATAGCATATAGAAAAGCAACACAAATGAGTATTTTTTTTCGTCCAAACACATCACTTAACCTCCCTGAAAACAGCATAGCAAACATCGCTACCCATGAAGGTGCGCTAACAGCCCATCCCCAAGCAAAACCGCCTTCATCTAAATTAAATTCGGGACCAGCAAAAGACATAACACCAGAAATGATACCTGCATCAAAACCAAAAAGGAAGCCACCTAGTGATACTACAAATGCAATAAAGACCAATTTTCTATTCATAATGTATTGAGTTCAAAATTCAAATTTAATAAACTATTAATTGTATTGCTCGGAATTTTAATTTATAGTAGTATTTAACTATTACCAACAATATTAGTTTGCAGAATAAAAAATAATACATTTTCTATTCTAGAATAGATTTTAACAACGTAATTCAATAGGGAATAATATATCATGGTTAACCTAAATAAAAAAGTCGAACCTATTGATTAAAGAGTTGCTATAATTTAATTCAATATCTATTTTCTCAAAATAGACTTTATTGTATTACACATGAGTGACAAACTGATAATACTGGGTTATTTAGATTTTATTATTTATTTAGTCAATATAGAAAATTTAACTTTTATATAAAAAATACGGATTTCAACAATAGGCTACTAAAATAAACCCTCACACCTAGCTCAGACTAAAAATACTTAGAAAAATGTAATTAAGTCATATTATAGCTACCTTTGAAAAACAACACATTACATAATACCTATTACTTATTAGTGTATAATTTTAAGCATATTTTAGAACTAGGCTTATGTTTACGAAGAATTTTAAATAATTAATTAACCATTGACAATAGCCGAAACTTTAAGTAAAGTATTCTTACCCATATCTCTGGCTATTATAATGCTAGGAATGGGGATGACCTTAATTCCTAATGATTTTACTAGAATAATAAAATATCCCAAAGCCATTTTAATTGGTCTTACCAATCAACTTATCTTATTGCCAATTATTGGTTTTTCACTAGCTATAGCTTTTGGATTAAGTCCAGTAATGGCCGTTGGATTAATGATTTTGGCGACTTGCCCTGGTGGGCCAACCAGTAATTTAATAGTCCAGATTTGTAAAGGAAATATTGCATTATCCGTTACATTGACTGCTATTGCGAGTATCGTGAGTGTATTGACAATACCCTTTATCTTGTCTTATGCCTTAGACTATTTTGGTAGTGGTACAAATGTGACCATTAAACTGCCCATAATAGATACGATCTTACAAATAATGGGAATTACAGTGATTCCTATTTCGGTTGGGATGCTCATTCGTAGATTCAAAACAAACTTTGCAACACGAATGGAAAACCCCATGCGCAAGGCTTCTACTGTAATTTTTGTTTTAGTATTTATCGCTGTAATAGCTGCTAATTTCAACATCGTAGGTCAAGCCATGAAAGAAGTAGGACTGGTGACCTTGTTATTGAATATTTTAACCCTAGGATTGGGGTATTTAACCGCTAGATTGTTTAAATTGAATTTAAAGAGTGCCATTTCAATTTCGGTGGAGAGTGGTATTCAGAATGGGGCATTAGCATTTGTAATTGCGACATCTATATTAAATAATATTGAAATGGGCATTCCAACGGCAGCTTATGCTATATGGATGTATGTCACTGGTGGTATTTTAATGTGGCAACTTGGAAAAAGACCTGATGTAACATCTACATAATTAAACGTGCCAAACCCCTACATGGCTATAATAAATGGCTTAGTTATCGCCAAATTGGACACGAGCCTAGCGAATTGTCGAAGCAAAACCTTAAGAATTTTCCTCTAATTCGTTTCCTTTTACTAATTTAGTAGTAGCTATAGGCTTACCGACAGGTAGGGCCTACAAAAGAGCGCAGCTAAACCATGCATGTGACTCTTAGATTATATTAAAAATAGGACACATCAAAATGGAATTCTCAAATTCAGAAATAAAAGATTTATTAATAAAGTTCTTTCCTAATTTAAGAGAAAAAGAAATTGATAGTATCTTATCTATTTCAAAATATCACGTTGCAAAGAATAAAGAAAGAATCTTAAGCAGTGGCAGAAGAGATAAAAACGCAATCTTAATCTTAAAAGGAGTGGCACGTGCCTATAGTACTAATGAAAAAGGGGAAGAATTAAATGATTTCATAAGAGCCGAGGGAAAACTTATGGCAGATGCAAGAGTTTTTGGTGATGATATTCAATTACTCAATATTGAAGCTATTGGAGACATTCAGTATCTGAAATTTAATATTAGTAATCTAGAAGCATTGGGGTATGATAATCCTGAACTCATGAAATTTTATTTAAACATTTTAAAAGAAATAATTTTAACGCTTTCCTATCGCTTAAACACTTTTGTTGCGATGACTCCAAAAGAGCGTTATCTTGATTTATTACACTGGAACCCCATATTAATTGAAACTTCTTACGATAAGCACCTCGCTAGTTTTTTGGGAATCAAACCCTTAACGATACACAGAATAAAAAAAGAGATTACAAAACCTATCAAATGATATTTTTTTAGTTGATGCTTTGGTTTACGTTTGTGCAAACAATTTAAACCAAACTTTAGAATGAGAAAGTCTATTTTAACCCTATTACTTGTAGTTGTCATAGTCTCCATCCAATCTTGTAGTGATGATGATAATGAAGGCACAACAACGCAATTAGCTATTGGTGATTTCCATGAAGGAGGCGTTATTTTTTACCTGGACGCTACAGGTGAGCATGGCTTAATTAGTTCTGTAGCTAATCAAGGATTTAATATTGAATGGGGCTGTCTTGATGCCGTTGATTTTGGAGCTAATGGTCTGGAAATTGGAACTGGAGCTCAAAACACCATAGACATTCTCGATAGGTGCGACACCCAAAATATAGCTGCAGATCTTTGCGACACCTATGAAAATGACAGCTTTGACGATTGGTTCTTGCCAAGTAAAAATGAGTTGGACGCCCTTTACCAAAACTATGAAATAGTTAATGATACAGCACTCGATAATGCCGGTGACACCTTCGGTAATAGTGAATATTGGTCTTCTTCACATGATGCAAGCAACACCGTTTGGACACAATATTTTACAAGTTCTGGCAATACAAATAGTGATTTTAAGAATGGCGAGCACTATGTTCGTGCCATTCGATCTTTTTAATAAGAAAACTGATATAAACAGAAATACGAGAATAAATTCATAACAAACAACAATTACATAAAATCATGAGAAACCTATTTCATCTTGCTTTTGTAGCATTAATTTTAACCAGCTGTGGACAGTCTCCCGAAAAGGAAAAAACTACAGAAGTCGAAAAAACGGAGCAAAAAAAACCAAACATTTTATTATTGGTTGGTGATGATACCGCATTTGGAGACATCGGAGCTTTTGGTTCGGAAGTTAAAACACCAAATATGAATAAACTTGCTGATGCAGGGGTTCGCTTTACAAACTTTCACGTATCACCGGTGTGCTCTGTGACAAGGTCAATGATTTTAACAGGGAATAACAATATTGAAGTTGGTTTAGGAGCCTTTGACTATTCTGTTTACCCTCCTACTAGAGGAAAAAAAGGCTATGAGTCTTATTTAACCGATGATGCTGTAACAATTTCTGAACTTCTTAAGGACGATGGTTATGATGTTTACAAAGTTGGAAAATGGCACTTAGGTGGTGATAAACCAGGAAGTAAAGGCCCCTTAGGATTTGGATTTACCAAAGAGTTTGGTATTTATTCTGGAGGTTCAAATCACTGGAATAATTTAGCAATGACGCCCGATTTTGCGGACCCAAATGGATTGAATGTGAAACGCGTTGAAGAATGGACTTTAAACGGTGAACCATACGAAAGACCTGAAGGCGTTTATTCTGGTGAGATCTATACGAATCAAATGTTAGAATTTATGAAAGGTGGTGCAAAAGAAAATAAGCCTTGGTTTGCATATATGGCTTTTACAACGGCACATTTTCCTAT
>NZ_DEXW01000075.1 GCF_002364335.1 Winogradskyella sp. UBA3174
AATTAACTTTCCGTCTTTTAAAGACGTTGTCTTTGGTTTAATACCGTCAACATTAAAGGTAGGGATAGCCATTGTTGAGGTGTAAGCATCTCCGTTTTTTTCAAAGAGAAAAACAAAGAGTATGTCTTTGTCATCTGGAGTTTTTGCATTCCCATGCCATACACCAGTAAGGTCTTGAGAGATTGCACTAGTAATTGCGAGTAGTATTAAAAGTATGGTAATTGTTATTGTTTTCATGTTCGTTAAATTTTGATTGATGATTTCTAAGCCAAATTTTATTTAGCTGTGTGGTATTGAAAAAAATAGAGTTAATAATTAAGTAATCGAAGGTGTTTGCTGAGGGATTAGTTAAATTGGTATTAAAGTATGTTTCCAGCAGCTTTAGCCTCAGCCTCTTTTTTACTTCCAATAATTGAACCCATTACCATTCCACTTATTAAACCAAGAGAAATACCTAACGAGCGTTCTAGATTAGATAAAATAGCAACGCCAAATAGTAAACCGAAAGATAATCCTAAACCACCATATAATTTCGTGTAATATCCTTTTGATGTTAGCGAAAAGGTATCTTTTAAGTACTTTTCTAATTCATTAAGTGCTTTCTTAATGTGTTTTTTATTGTTCTCTGGATTTGACTTTAATTGTAAACGATTAAGTTCCGTTTCTATCCATTGAATTTCATCTTTTGAAAACGTTCTATCTTTGAGTTTGGTTAGTATATTAAGGAATTTTTGTAAATCTTGATTTCAGATTTATTTGATGATTTAATAGATAAACTTTCTAAAAATGAATAAGCTTCTTGTAGTGTCATAATAATTAGTGTTTTCTTGTTTAGTGGCTGAAAACATATTTTATTACATGTCATCTTTACTTTTTTAATAAAAAGTCATCTAATCATTTAAACGCTCCATGTCAGCAAGCAATTCTTCTAGTTTTTTGAATACTCTTCCGTAAACAATATTCAAATCCCATTGGTAAATTCTACCTCCAAAAATGGCTAATAGAACAGAAATTATAAGCACAACAACAATTCCTAGTAATGGAATTCCATAGATGAGATAAACATCTGGAAAGCCTATTAGAATTTCATTTACAAGTCTTTTGCCTAAAAAAACACCTTCTGCATCTTTAAACCAAAAGCCTATTATGAAGGACATAAATATAATTGGGTATAAAAATGTTGATATTCTCTTATTAATAGATACCTGTTTTTTTATCCATAGGTTAAATGCTTTTAGATATTGATAACTAGTATCTCCTTTGTCTATTTTCTCTAAACCAGTTAATAACTTTTTGTTGATCATAACAAGGATATTCAGCGCTATAAAAAATAGGATTCCCATCCAGGGTATTCCTACAATAAATGATACAATTAGAAAGATAATCGAGAAGGCAACAATGGCTATCAAGTTTATTTTAAACATCCTTTTAAATTTATCAATAACATGAATCGACTTTTGATTATAAAGGTTATTAATTTTTGGCGCTAATAATGCATCACTTTTAAGAAATCCTTCTTTCCAAATATTCTCAATTGATTTTTCCATCTAATATTTTTTTTAGGCGTTCTTTTATTCTATTAATTCTTACACCAATATTATTGGTATTGGTTCCCATAATGTCTGCAATTTCTTTATATGATTTCTCTTCTAAATAAAGAAGAATTACTCCTCTATCTACTTCCGATAATTGCCGAATAGCTCGGTATAGTTCATTTAAGTTTTCATCAGAAAAAGCATAACTATCTTCAGTTAATTCAACATGGATTGTATCTGAAGCAAACTGCTGCCTTTTTTTTTTATTTTTCTTAAGTAAGGTTAAACAAACATTTAGTGAAATGCGATATACCCAAGTACTCCACTGCGATTCTTCCCGAAAATTATTTTTGCTTCTCCAAATCTGTAAACAGACTTCCTGATAATAATCCTCAAAATCTTCTTGCGAATTTGTATAAGCTCGGCATAGTTTTATGATTATGCCTGCATAAGGTAAAATAGATATGTTATAAAAATCGCTGCTCAATGAAGAGTTTTATAAGTTAGTGGCTAGTTTTAATAATTATTACACCCTCAGTAAAAATATTCCATTATATCAATATTTGATGCTGTAAAACAAGGTGTTATTGGCATTTTAAATATAAATAATAAGTATTGAATGTATAGGTTCTTTGAGTTTTACTTTAATATAAATTTTTTTTTCTGGTTTGGCTTTCTTAATTGTCATAGGCATTAACCATTAAAATTGTTTTCTCGCAAACTAATTTAGACACTACCAGTATTCCTGTAAGACGAAGGCGTAGTATTTTCAAATTTTTTAAAAGCACTATTAAATGAAGACAGACTACTAAAACCAATGTCAAATGCAATTGAAGAAATCGTAAAGTTAGTTGAATTCACATCCAGCAACAGCTTTTTAGCGTCTTGAATTCTATGATAGTTTATAAAATCGTTAAAATTTTGTTTGGCATATTGGTTGATGACCTCAGACGTCGTTTGCGTAGTTTTCCCTATTAATTTACTTACGCTAGAGAGCGAAAGATCAGTTTCAAGATATAATTTTTTATCGATAACTAATTTAGATATTTTATTAAAAAGTGCTGTTTTATCGTTCAATTTAAAGACGTCTCCGTCAATATCCGTGACTTTAAACTGAAACGCTTTATAGCTTAAAAAGTAAATCGCAATAGAATATACAATTGGTCCAGTAATATAAGGAACTGTATCGTCTATAATATTTAAAAAATAGGACACCCAAATTACTATAAAACCAATAATAACTGCGTTTAACCAAGCAATTATGGATATTTGAGATTTTGTTTGTACGCTGTTCTTATTTTTTTTCTTTAGGTTATATACTATTCTACCTGAACTAAAAATATAGAATGCAAGGTGTAAATAAATAAAAATTAGCACACTTCCAAAGAGAATAATAACTTGTTTATTATTTGTATCAAACCAGTTTTTGTTTATAAAAAAGCTCAGTATAAATATAAATACAAAGGGTACTAACTCTAAGTAATAACTCTTATGTAGCTTAAAATTAGGACGCGTCATTGCTAAAACATACCATCTTAATAAAGGCCCTATAACTAATAAAAAAGCCAAGCCAGCAAAAATAAACAGAGGTTCTAAATCACCACCAAAATTTAGCATCACCGATTTACCAATCCTAAAGGCCATAAAAACGAGAATTAACCCGAGTATATAATTGGCCACTACTTTTTTCTTTTTAAAAAAACATAAATAAAGCGCAAATACAATGCCGTGGAAAAGTCCGGTACTACTGACAATAATGAGAAGTATATCTAAAAAACTCAATGGACTATTTTTCTCAAATTTAGTTATAATTTTTTAGTATTGGATTCACAGGTTTTTGCAAAAGAAACCAAACGCACTAAACTAAAAAAGCGTCCTATATCTCCTTGCATTGCAGCTATTATACTATGTGACGCGATGAATTCTCTAGCCATTGGTTGGTGCTCTTGAGATGCCATTGTTGCAATTAATGTTTTAGCTTTATCTGACCCTTCATTTTCATAAACTTTCAAAACGTTTACAGCATTTTCTTCTGCTGTAATTTGTCTGTACTTTGGTGTATACCCTAATTGCGTAATCATGGTTTCTGCTAATAACCATGTAGACCAAGGGTTTTGTCCGGTGACCAAGTTATTCTCATGGCTAATTTTCTCTAAATACATGGCTCCTTCATTAAATTTAGCGCCTTTAGAAGCCAATTTATCTTGTAAAAGAAAAGGAAATATTGATTTTGCATCAGGGATTAAAAGCAATTCTTCTTTATTTGTAAATCCGCTTACTTTTTTGTTTTCAATTAGTGGGCGTCCATTATCTAAAGTTACATTTACCAATGCCGCTGGTCCATGGCAAACGGCTCCGATAACTTTACCTTCTTGGTAATAGTTACGCACTATAGATTGGATGGCTTTATTGTCAGGGAAATCGAACATAGCACCTTTACCTCCAACAAAAAATACAGCTTCATAATTTTCTGCAACCACATGATTCATAACCATCGTATGGCTTGTCTTATACTGTGCAATAGAATCATTTATAAATGCGTAATCAAATTCTCCCATGTCATCATCATCAATAACAACTGGTGGTTTACCTCCTAATGGACTTGCAATATCGACTTCAAAACCATTAGCTTTAAAAACATAATAAGCTCGTGATAACTCTGTTAATTCATAACCTGTGCTTTTATTACTTGTTCCCATAATATTAGTACTTGTAACTATGGCTAGTATTTTGCCGCGATTTGGTATAACATCCTCAGATAAATACGGAATATTATCAATTGAACTTGTTTCTAATGTTTTATACTTTTCTTTCATTTCATCTAAGGGAAGTAAATTTACAAACCATAGTCCAAAAGAAATAAGCACTACAAATAAACTCACTACTGAGATTAATGACCATTTAAGTTTAGGGTATTTTTTAAGCATAACATTTTAACTTTTAATATTTATAAAGCGAATTACAGCATAAAAGCCCATAATATCTGAAGAAATGATAATTCCGTCAGAGTAAAAATTATTCTGTGATTGAATACTTTGATAATTATTTAGAGTAAAATCGAATACAAGCGTTCTGTCGCATCTGTGTCCACTAGTTTATTGGAATTATATCTTTAAGTAAAAAAAATCATGTTCAAGGGTCATATATTTCCAAAGTCAATTATTATTCAAGCAGTATATTTTAAGTTTAGATTTGGACTATGTTATCGAGAGATAGAACAATTGATGTCTATTCTTGGTATTAATATTGGCCATGCTACTATACAACGTTCGGTTTTTAAGTTTACTCTATTGTTAGAAAAGGAGTTTAGGCAACGTAAGAAATGCGTTGGTAAACGATGGAGAATGAATGAGACTTACATAAAAGTAAAAGGACGGTGGAGATATTTATATAGAGCGGTAGATAAATATTGAAATATTGTCGACTTTTTATTCACCAAAAGAAGAAAATGAATGAGTGCTCAATCCTTTTTGATTAAAGCTGTTGAGAATAATGGCACGCCTGAGCTTATTAGTATAGACAAGAGTGGCTCTAATAAACATGTTATTAGAGTTTATAATAAGCGTTCTCTTTCAAAGATAGAGACCAGGTAATGCAAGTATTTAAATAATATAGTAAGTATCATCGATTTGTGAAAAAACGAATAACTAGAGGCTTATAATTAAGAATTAATAGGACTATTAGATAAAAGATTCTGTGATTTATATTTTATAAGTTCATATCGTTATAGAAAATGCTTGAATAAATTTAAGCGATGCTCAAACCTCCGTATTACGATTCTCTAGGAATATTAAAGCAGCCAAAAACTCTGTATTACTCAACATAATTCCATATCGATATACTACATTTAGGTACAAGTGGTACCATATTATTTTATGATAATTGAATGAAATTGTTGCAATTCTGCAACCAATAGGTTCGATATTTTTTCTGTACGCTCCACGAAGATAAGAGTAATCAGAAATAGTTACTCTCTTTTTATGTGTTGTGTTATTAAGTTTTAGAATCCTTTCGTCATCCAAGACGTTGAGTGTATTTATTAGGGTCAGAAGACAATGGTCTTACCAAAGAGGCTAATGATAAAAGTCATTTTTTAGTAAAATTTAAGTCGCAATTAATCCTTAATGTTGCTATTGCAGGTAGTATTGTGATGTATGATAGAGGAAAAAACAAACCAAGGTCGTAACTTTGTACCCTAAATATATAGTATGCATAAGGCAGGTTTTGTAAATATTATTGGTAATCCTAACGTTGGTAAATCAACATTAATGAATGCGTTTATAGGTGAAAAATTATCTATAATAACCTCTAAAGCGCAAACAACTAGACATCGTATTTTAGGAATTGTAAATGGTGAAGACTTTCAGGTAATCCTCAGTGATACTCCTGGTATTATAAAACCAGCATACGAGTTACAAGCTTCTATGATGGATTTTGTTAAGTCTGCTTTTGATGATGCAGATATCCTAATCTATATGGTAGAAATCGGTGAGAAAGAACTAAAAGATGAAGCTTTTTTTAATAAGATAACCAATTCGAAAATTCCTGTTTTGTTATTGTTGAATAAGATTGATAAATCTAACCAAGAACAATTAGAGGAGCAATCAGAATTATGGCAAAGTAAAGTGCCTAATGCTGAGTTTTTTCCTATTTCGGCAACTGAAGGGTTTAATATTCAAAATGTATTTAGTAGAATTATAGAGTTATTACCAGAATCGCCAGCTTTTTATCCTAAAGATCAGCTAACAGATAAGCCAGAACGCTTTTTTGTAAACGAAGCTATTAGAGAAAAAATCTTAATACACTACAAAAAGGAAATTCCTTATGCTGTAGAAGTAGATACCGAAGAGTTTTTTGAAGAAGAGACTATTATTAGAATGCGATCTGTAATTATGGTTGAGCGAGAAACTCAAAAAGGAATTATTATTGGACACAAAGGTTCTGCATTAAAGCGTGTTGGTATTGAAGCTAGAAAAGATTTAGAGAAATTTTTTGGTAAACAAGTTCACTTAGAATTGTATGTAAAAGTGAATAAAAATTGGAGAAGCAATCAAAAGCAATTGAGACGCTTTGGTTATAATCAGCGGTAAGCTCTAAGTGTATCTTTCATTAAATTATATAGCTTATACATATCTGGCTTCCCTTTAGTTTCACCCATTGTAGAGACAATAAAATCAGACTGTGTAGTTTTAGTTTTTTCAAAACCTTTTAATAGTTTTTCATAAGCGGGTTTCTACGTCAAATTTAAAACGTGGTCTTAAAACTATTTCTTTAGAAAGTGACATAAATATATTTTAACTCAATTCAATTTACATATTTTCTTTAAGATTTAATACTACCTTTGCAGCAATATTTAGAATATGGGAAATATAGTAGCAATTGTCGGAAGACCTAATGTAGGGAAATCGACCTTTTTTAATCGTTTAATTAAAAGACGAGAGGCAATCGTTGATGCTGTTAGTGGTGTAACAAGAGATCGTCATTACGGTAAATCTGATTGGAATGGGAAAGAGTTTTCCTTAATTGATACAGGAGGCTATGTTGTTGGTAGTGATGATATTTTTGAAGCAGAAATAGATAAACAAGTAGAGCTTGCTATTGATGAAGCAGATGCTATCATTTTTATGGTAGATGTAGAGTCTGGTATTACAGGGATGGATCAAGACGTTGCAAACTTACTTCGTAAAGTTGCAAAACCAGTTTTTCTTGTTGTAAATAAAGTAGATAATGGTAAACGAGCTGAGGATGCTGTTGAGTTTTACTCACTTGGTTTAGGTGATTATTTTACTATTGCAAGTATTAACGGAAGCGGAACAGGTGATTTATTAGATGCTGTTGTAGAAGCATTACCAGAAACAGAAGAAGTTGAAGAAGAAGAATTACCTCGTTTTGCTGTTGTCGGAAGACCAAATGCAGGTAAATCATCATTTATAAATACCTTAATAGGCGAGGACAGATATATTGTAACTGATATTGCAGGAACAACAAGAGATTCTATTGATACAAAGTATAATCGTTTTGGTTTTGAATTTAATTTAGTCGATACTGCAGGTATTCGTAGAAAAGCCAAAGTAAAAGAAGATTTAGAATTCTATTCGGTAATGCGAAGTGTTAGAGCTATAGAACACAGTGATGTGTGTTTATTGGTTGTAGATGCTACACGAGGTTTTGATGCACAAGTTCAAAATATTTTTTGGTTAGCAGAACGCAATAGAAAAGGTATTGTTATCTTAGTTAATAAATGGGACTTAGTAGAAAAAGAGACTAAAACAGCTAAAGAGTTTGAGAAGCATATTAGAGAGGAAATAGCTCCATTTACTGATGTGCCAATAGTATTTATTTCGGTATTGAATAAGCAACGTATTTTTAAAGCGATTGAAACTGCTGTTGAGGTTTATAAAAACAGAACTAAACGTATAAAAACAAGTGTGCTTAATGATACGTTTTTACCTATAGTAGAGCGTCGACCTCCACCAGCTAACAAAGGTAAGTTTGTGAAAATAAAATACATTATGCAGTTGCCAACACCACAACCACAATTTGCATTTTTCTGTAATTTACCACAATACGTAAAAGAACCTTATAAACGTTTTTTAGAAAATCAATTAAGAGAGCATTTTGATTTTAATGGTGTTCCAGTAAGTGTTTATATGCGTAAAAAATAGTATTTTTTACTATACTAAGACGATAATAACTCTTCATTTTTATGTCTTAGTATAGTAAAATAATTTTTTTCAATTTTCTGTAACCGATAAATATTTTATCGTTACAGAAAAATAACATATTCATCTCAGTCATAATAATTCTATTTAGGATGTTACATTTACCTTGTAAAGTTTATCTGAGTCAAATATTATTGCTAAATATTTAATAAAAATAAACCTTGTGAGTCATTTCAAACTTAAACGTTAAATAATCATAAGTTATTCAACTCTGGAATAATTATTGGCTGAATATGACTAACTTATATCACTAAAAATCTACCTATAAATGGATGTAAAATTTTAGTTAGGTCTATGAGGTTTTTTTATCTGTGTATCTGTTCTTTTATTCTGCCAGCTTTTTTGTTTTCTCAAAACGAAGCAAACATTTGGTATTTTGGTGCTAAGGCAGGTTTAGATTTTAATAATGGTGATCCTGTAGTACTTTTAGATGGTGATTTAGATACTGTAGAGGGATGTGCTATTATATCTACCGATTCAGGAGATTTATTGTTTTACACTGATGGTGTAACAGTTTATAACAGAAGCCATCAAGTTATGGTCAATGGAACAGGCCTCAACGGTGATTTTTCTAGTTCACAATCTGCGGTAATATTACCTAAACCAGGAACTTTAAATAGTTACTATATTTTTACCACAGATGCTGATGGTAATGAAAACGGTTTGCAATATTCTGAAGTAAATTTAGATTTAGACAATGGTTTAGGAGCTGTTACAGCCATTAAAAACATACAATTATTTACTCCAACTAGTGAGCAATTAATAGTAACAAAAAAATCTAATATTGACGAATATTGGGTGATCAGTCATAAATTTAATAGTGATGAATTTATTGTTTATGATGTTACTGCTATTGGTGTTAATCCAAACCCTATAATTTCTGCTATTGGAAATGAAGTTGCTATATCTAACAATATAGGACAAATGAAGATTTCCCTACAGCGAAATAGGTTAGCTACAGCTAGAACTTTTAGACTCGAGGTATTTGATTTTAATATTAATACAGGCACGTTGTCTAACGTACTAGAAATTCAAAATCCAACTAATTTTTATGGAGTAGAGTTTTCCCCTTCTGGTCAGTATCTTTACGCCTCTTATTTTACAAGTGGTTTTTTTCTAGATGGAGGAGTGGTACAGTATAATTTGTTTAATAATACTTTAGGAGAGATAGTTGGATCTAGAAAGGTGTTATTCGAGAATGCAAATGAGCTATTTGGCGCACTACAAATAGCTCCAGATGGTAATATATATATTGCAAAAGTTGATAGTCCGTATTTAGATGTTATAGAATCACCCAACGAACTTGGGCTATTATCAAATTATATAGTAGATGGAATAAATCTTGGTGGACGAAACTCAATCTTTGGCCTACCAACCTTTATACAGCCATTTTTTGAGGCTTCATTTTTAACAAATAACCTATGCTTAGGTAGCGATACAGAATTTACAGCAATTATAACTGGGGATTTTAATTCTGTTTTTTGGGATTTTGGAGATGGTACAACATCTAATGAAGTTAATCCAATCCACAATTATACCTCTTTAGGGAATTATACTGTGACTATGACTCTAGACACACCAATAAACACCTATACTGAATCTAAGATTGTCACTATTTACGAAAGTTTTATCGCAGATGATACCTCGATTTCGCAATGCAGTGACGGAGTTGAAGATGGAGTTGCGATATTTAGTCTACAATCCTATATTGATGATTTATATGTTACTGCCAACTTAACTAATGTAAATCTTAGACATGTTAAGTTTTATGAAGATGAGCTATTAACAATTCTTGTTGATGGTGCTTATTACGAAAATATTAGTAATCCACAGATCATTTATGCAGAGGTCTTCCACCCAGTATCAAAATGTGTGTCAATTGCAGAAATTACTTTAGAGGTTGTAAACTCAGAAGTAGAAGATGTTTTATTAGTAGCTTGCGATAATGATAATAATGAAGGATTTGCCATATTCGATTTATCAAGCATAAATCTTCAAATAGCCGAAGATTTACCTTTAAATGCATCATTGAGTTATTTTTTAACCTACAATGACGCTATTATTCAAGAGAACACGCTTTCAACTACATTTACTAATACCATACCAAATTTTCAGAATATTTATATGCGTATAGAAAGTGATGCTGTTTGTTATGGAATTAACGAAATTTCACTTTTGGTTAATGAATCTACCCAACTGTTAGATTCCGAAATCATTTATTACTGTAGTACAGATTTCCCTCAGAAAACCACTTTATATGCAGGTGTTCTAGGTTCTAGTGATAATACACTCTTGTACAATTGGTCTTCGGGAGAAACAAGCTCGCAAATTGAAGTAAATACTATAGGTGATTTTACGGTAAGTGTAACTAATGAACTTGGCTGTGTTTCTGAGCGAACAATAACTGTGCTACCCTCAGATTTACCAATTATCGATTCTGTTGCTATTTCAGATTTTTCTACCAGCAATACCATAACTGTAAATGTTATTGGTGACGGTAATTTTGAATATGCTTTAGATGATATTAATGGACCCTATCAAATTTTAAATGTTTTTGAGAATGTCTCACCTGGTGCACATAGTGTTTATGTTAAAGACCTGAATAAAGATTGTGGTATAGCTTCAGAGGAGGTTTTAATTTATGGTTTCCCTAAATTTTTCACACCAAATGCTGATTCTAAAAATGATACTTGGGAAATTAAAGGTTTTTCTACTCTAAACCCTTCAACTGCGGTCGTATCTATATATAACCGCTACGGTAAACTATTAGCGGTTCTTAATTCTAATAATCTACGTTGGGATGGTATATATAATGGTAAAGTACTTCCAACTGATGATTATTGGTTTGTTGCTAAATTATTAGATGGCAGGACTTTCAGTGGTCATTTTACATTAAAAAATTAAATAAATTTATAATTCTTTTAAGAATTTTCATACGAATTCTTGCTCACTTAAGTTAACTTTTACCAAGCACCAAGCACCAAGCACCAAGCACCAAGCACCAAGCACCAAGCACCAAGCACCAAGCACCAAGCACCAAGCATCAAGCATGAATCAATAATCAATTATGAAGAAGCTAATCTTAGTTTTTATATGCTTGTTTGCATTTAATGCCTTTGCCCAAAACAAATCTTTTGAAATTTCAGAAATACTTATAGCAGCAAATTCTAACATGCCCTTAGAATCTACAACGGTCTATTTAGAACGACCTAATGATATTACCTTTGTAACCTATACAATATCTAACATAGAGAGAAAGTTTGAATTAGAAAATACAACGCACCAAGATAACTTTGATCTGTCTACGTATTTTTTTGGTTATTAGGAGTATACTAAGATGATTACTATTAATTACCAATAGAATAGGAGAACTGAGTGAAACTGCAACAGATTATTTTTTATTCAATTCGTAGTCTTGATTAGGAAACGCAATCAGAGATAGAAAGAGACTATTTTTACAAATTCTCGGTTTTTTACAAATTCGAATTCAATAAATCTAAAGGATACACATGGATATTCTAAAAATCTCGATTTTGAAAAAGAATCCTATTCTAACTTACAATTAAATATTGAGACATCATTTTTGATTAATAACACTGATTAAAGGTTTACTAACTTACTAAAGACAGAACTACCAACCTCCAGAAGCTCCGCCACCACCAAAGCTTCCACCTCCGAAACCACCACCAAAGCCTCCTCCACCAGAACTAGAGCCTCCACCGAAGCCTCCAAAACCTCCTGAAGATGATCCACGAGAATAGCTTCCGCGACCAATATTACTGAGAATTATAGCTTCTAGTAGACTTTTGCTATTAGAGCGATTACCGCCATTACCTCCTCCTTTGCCACCACGACTTTTAGAAATAGCAATAATAAAAAGCACAACGATGATAAATAGAAAAATAAAAATTTCAATAGGGAAACCTGACGAATTACTTTGCTGAGTGCTTTTATATTCTCCACTCATTACCATAAAAATAGAATTGACTCCATTAGTTATGCCTCCGAAGTAATCGTTACGTTTAAAATAAGGAATAATATCTCTACTAATAATACGCTTGCTTAAAGCGTCTGTAAGTAAATGCTCAGTACCTTTTCCTGTGCTAATTCCAATTTTTCGGTCGTCTTTAGCTAATAAAATGAGGATACCATTGTCATTATCTGCTTGGCCAATTCCCCATTTTTCTCCCCATTGTGCACCTAAGTAGTTTATATATTCTCCCTCTGTAGAATTAATAATGGCAACTACGATTTGCGTCGATGTAGTATCTGCATAACGCTTAAGTTTCAAATTTAAAGTAGAGTTATCCTCTTTAGAGAGCAGATTAGTATAGTCATAGACAAACTTCTGATTAGAATCTTTTGGTTTGTCAGGAATTTTAAACTGCGCAAAGCACATAGTTGTGCTTACAAACGAAAAGATAAGAAGCAATCTAAAAGCTATATATTTTGTTCTGTACATTATCCTTTAGAAATAGTGTTATCTAATTCGTTCTTGTCTCCATGTTGCCAGGGGAAATGAGTGGTTAAAGCTTTACCAGCTTCTTTAATACCATTGATAAGTCCCTGTTTAAAATTACCAGACTTAAATTGTTGCTGAATTTGATCTCGTGTAGAATTCCAAAAATTAGAATCTATAACGTTATTTATACCTTGATCGCCAAAAATGACAAAGGTTTTACTATCTACAGAAACGTAAATAAGTACGCCATTTTGTTCTTTAGTATTATCCATTTTTAAAATATGAAACACATCTAAAGCACGTTCATAGACATCAATATCACAAGATTTTTCTATGTGTACTCGTATTTCACCAGAGGTATTACCTTCAGAAACCCTAATAGCTTCAACGATTTCCTCTTCATCTTTTGCGCTTAGGAAATCTTCAATATTTGGCATAATAGTATTTTATTTAAAATCGAAGTTAACATCAGGTGCATTTTCACTACCTGGATCGGCTTTGTAGCGTGGCATTTCTTCAAATCCAAAAGCACTAGCTAATAATTTATCAGGAAATTTTGTAGTGTGTTTGTCATAAATATTAACCTTTTCATTAAAACGATCTCTTGCTACATTAATACGATTTTCTGTTCCTTCTAATTGACTTTGTAATTCTAAAAAATTTTGATTGGCTTTTAATTCTGGATAACGTTCAACAGAAACTAATAGTTTAGATAATGCTCCACTTAATCCACTTTGCGCTTGTTGGAATTGAGCCATATTATCTGCTGTTAAATTACTTACATCAATTGTAGTTGAGGTTGCTTTTGCTCTAGCTTCTATGACTTCTCTTAGGGTTGTTCTTTCAAACTCAGCAGCTCCTTGAACCGTTTTTATAAGATTACCAATAAGATCATTTCTACGTTGGTAAGAACTTTCTACATTAGACCATGCGGTTTTAGCGTCAGCTTCATATTCTACAGCTGTATTGTTAAATCCCACTGCCCACTGATAGAAAGCAAAGGCAATGAGTGCAATAACGATTAAAGGAATTAGCCATTTTTTCATAATTGATGAGTTTTAAAGTTGATTTTTTATTTTAGTTAGTTTGTCTCTAATGTCTTCAAGTTTTTCGATGATTTCAAATTTTTCTAGTGCTTGTTTTTTTTCTTCTTTAAGATGTGTTTTTGCTCCATCTAAAGTAAAACCACGCTCTTTTACGAGATGGTAAATGAATTTTAGATTTTTAATATCCTCTGGTGTAAACTTACGATTGCCTTTGGCGTTTTTCTTTGGCTTAATGACATCGAACTCTTTTTCCCAAAAGCGAATTAAAGAGGCGTTTACCTTAAAGGCTTTGGCTACTTCACCAATGCCATAATATCTTTTCTCTGGTAAATCTATGTGCATATTAATCTAGAGATTGGTTTTCTAATGAGGCTTTCTTTAATAATTTATCAAATTCTAAAGCAGACAAGTTTCCATAGTAGAAATTTATAGGGTTGATTCTAGCATTATCCTTAAAAACTTCATAATGGAGATGCGGTGCTTCAGATCGTCCTGTACTACCCACAAAACCAATTAAATCACCACGTTTAACTTTTTGATTTACTCTAACATTATATTTAAATAAATGAGCATATAAAGACATGTAGCCGTAACCATGATCTATTCTAATATGGTTTCCATAACCTGTAGAACCGTTATCAGCACGTTTTACAACGCCATTTCCAGAGGCATAAACAGGTGTTCCTCTTGGTGCTGTAAAATCCATACCAAAATGAAATTTTCGGACTTTGGTAAATGGGTCTGTTCTATAACCATATCCTGAAGCCATTCGAGTTAAATTAAGGTTGCTTACAGGTTGTATAGCAGGTATAGATTCTAAGAATTTCTCTTTGTCTTCAGCAAGTTTTGCAATCTCGTCTAATGATTTAGATTGCACTACAATTGCTTTTTCTAAGATGTCTAAACGTTTATTGCTTTCAGAAATTAATTGCGAATTATCAAAACCTTCAAACTTTTCATATCTGTTTATACCACCAAATCCTGCGCGTCTTTGTTCTTCTGGTATTGGGTTAGCTTCAAAATAGAGTCTGTAAATTGCATTATCGCGTTCTTCAACATTTTCTAAAGCAGAAATGGCACCATCCATACGCTTATTAAGCAATTCGAATTGTAACTGAGCGTTTTGAAGCTCACGAGATAATTGACGTTCTTTTGGGGATTTTATATATTGGCTCGCAATAAAAAATGATAAAAAGCCAAATAGTGCTGCAGCTACAAAAAACACAGTAGCATACTTAAATGTTGTTCTCTTTTTGCGTGTTATCTTACGGTAAGATAACGTTTCTGAATCATAATAATATTTTACCTTAGCCATGTTTGAATTTATACTATTTTTGTATCAAATTAAGGACTAAACAACTTTTTATAAAATTGCATAACTTTCAAATATAAAAAAATTGTTTTGCAATTGAGGTAATTATAAGAAGCTATTATAACATATATGAAGTCTAAAGAAATCCGTAGTAAGTTTTTAAGCTTTTTTGAAGGAAAGGAACATCTTATTGTTCAATCTGCGCCAATGGTATTGAAAGATGATCCTACTTTAATGTTTGTAAACTCAGGAATGGCACCTTTTAAAGAATACTTTTTAGGTAATTCTGACCCTAAGAAGAATAGAATCGCTGATTCTCAAAAATGCCTCAGAGTTTCTGGTAAACATAATGATTTAGAGGAAGTGGGTTATGATACCTATCATCATACACTTTTCGAAATGCTAGGTAACTGGAGTTTCGGTGACTATTTTAAGAAAGAGGCGATTGCTTGGGCTTGGGAATTATTGACGGAGGTATATGGTATTGATAAAGATATCTTATACATTACAGTTTTTGAAGGTAGTGAGGATGCAGATAATTTAGACATGGATATGGATGCGTATAATCTTTGGAAAGAATTTATTTCTGAAGACCGCATACTCAAAGGTGATAAAAAAGACAACTTTTGGGAGATGGGAGAACAAGGACCATGTGGGCCTTGTAGTGAAATTCATGTAGATATCCGCTCTAAAGAAGAGAAGGCAAAAGTAGATGGAAAATCTTTAGTAAATATGGATCATCCGCAGGTCGTAGAAATCTGGAATTTGGTTTTTATGCAATACAATCGAAAAGCCAATGGGTCTTTAGAACCTTTACCAAACAAGCATATAGATACAGGAATGGGCTTTGAACGCTTGTGTATGGTGTTACAAGGAGTACAGTCTAATTACGATACAGATGTATTTATACCAATTATTAGAGAAATTGAAGCGATTACAAATAAAGATTATGGTAAAGATGAAAAAACAGATATCGCTATTCGTGTTATTTCAGACCATGTTAGAGCTGTAGCATTTTCTATAGCAGATGGTCAATTGCCTAGCAATACAGGTGCTGGTTATGTAATTCGCAGGATTTTGCGTAGAGCAATTAGATATGGATTTACGTTTTTAGATAAAAAAGAACCATTTATATATCGTTTGGTTGATGTTTTGAGCAAAAAAATGGGACGAGCATTCCCAGAACTAAAAGCGCAAAAGCAATTAATCGAAAACGTTATTAAGGAGGAAGAGGCTTCGTTTTTAAGAACATTAGATCAAGGTTTAGTCTTATTAAATCGTATTGTTGAAGAAACAAAAGGTGATACCGTATCTGGCGAAAAAGCTTTTGAACTTTATGACACTTATGGATTTCCAATAGATTTAACAGCGTTAATTCTATCTGAAAAGAATTTAAAATTAGATGAAAAAGGTTTTAATGCCCATTTAGAAAAACAAAAAAAACGGTCTAGAGCAGCTAGCGAGATGTCTACTGAAGATTGGACTATTTTAGTTGATGATGCTGTGCAAGAATTTGTAGGCTATGATTCGCTCGATGCCAATGTAAAAATCACAAGGTATAGAAAAGTAACCTCTAAGAAAGATGGCGAAATGTATCAACTTGTATTTAATCTGACACCGTTTTATGCAGAAGGAGGTGGGCAAGTTGGCGATAAAGGCTATTTACAAGATACAAATGGAGACGTTAATTATATCATAGATACTAAGAAAGAGAATAATGTTGTTATTCATTTTACTAAAAGCTTACCAGATCATTTAAATGAAACTTTTAAAGCTGTTGTAGATGAAAAGCAACGTCACAGAACAGAATGTAATCATACTGCAACGCACTTAATGCATCAAGCATTGCGCGAAGTGCTAGGTGAGCATGTCGAGCAAAAAGGATCTGCTGTACATTCAAAATATTTGCGTTTCGATTTTTCTCATTTTTCTAAACTCACAGTAGAAGAATTAAGAGATATCGAGAATTTTGTTAACGCACGTATTGAAGATAAACTAGCATTACAAGAATATAGAAGTGTGCCAATGGAAAAGGCAATTGCAGATGGTGCAATGGCTCTGTTTGGTGAGAAGTATGGAGATGCTGTAAGAACCATTCGTTTTGGTCAGTCTATTGAGTTGTGTGGTGGGACCCATGTAGCTAATACCAGCGATATTTGGCATTTTAAAATTATTTCAGAAAGTGCAGTTGCATCTGGTATTAGACGTATTGAAGCTATTACAAATGATGCAGTAAAAGATTTCTATTTTGAAAATAACAGAGCTTATTTTGAAATGAAAGACTTGCTCAATAATACTAAGCAACCGGTAAAAGCTTTACAAACACTACAAGCAGAAAACACAGATTTAAGAAAGCAAATTGAAGGCCTATTAAAAGATAAGGCGAAAAATATTAAAGTTGACCTTAAAAATGAACTTACCGAAATAAATGGTGTTCAATTTTTAGCTAAGAAATTAGACTTAGATGCAAACGGAATCAAAGATGTTTGTTTTGAAATAGGAAGCCAGTTTGATAATTTGTTTTTACTCTTTGGTGCTGATACTAACGGGAAAGCAGTCTTGTCGTGTTATATTTCTAAAGAATTGGTAGCAAGCAAAGGTTTAAATGCAGGTACAATTGTTAGAGAATTAGGAAAGCACATCCAAGGTGGAGGTGGAGGTCAGCCGTTCTTTGCTACTGCTGGAGGTAAGAATCCTGCAGGTATTGATGCTGCTTTAAATGCTGCTAAAAGCTATTTAGGATAACAGTTTTGAATTTACAAACCAAAATACAATTAAATAAGCAGCCGCATAATCAAATTGATTATAATACTGAGGTATTACTAATTGGGTCTTGTTTTTCAGAAAATATTGGAGACAAGTTTCATTATTTTAAGTTTCAATCTGCTGCAAACCCTTTCGGGATTTTATTTCATCCATTAGCAATTGAAAACCTTATAACAAGAGCTATAAATAAAGATTGTTATTCTGAAGAGGACTTGTATTTTCAAAATGAGCAATGGTGTTGTTTAGATGCACATTCAAAATTTAATACAACTTCTAAAAACAATTTAATTAAGGCTTTAAATGCTCAAATAGATGCTACTCATAGTAAACTTTACAGTGCTACACATATTATACTAACGTTAGGAACAAGTTGGGTTTATAGGCATTTATCTTCAGACACTATAGTTGCAAATTGTCATAAATTACCACAAAAACAGTTTGTAAAAGAATTACTTTCTGTATCACAAATTACCGAATCTATTGAATCTATTATTGCTCTAATAAGAGATGTGAATCCAAAAGTTAGTTTCTTATTTACGGTATCTCCTGTAAGGCACACAAAAGATGGATTTGTTGAGAATACAAGAAGTAAAGCGCATTTGTTAGCTGCAATCCATAATGTTGTGGATGTTAAAAACCAACTATATTACTTTCCTTCGTATGAAATTATGATGGATGAATTACGTGATTACCGTTTCTACAATTCAGATATGTTGCATCCTAGCCAGTTAGCAATAGATTATATCTGGAATCATTTTGATAAGGTTTGGCTATCGGAAGAGGCTCAAAAAACTTCAGAATTAGTAGCCACTATTCAAGCTAGAAAAATGCATCGCCCTTTTAATCCTTCTTCTCAAGCGCATCAAGATTTTCTCTCAAAGCTTCAGAGTGATATAGACCAGTTACAAAATAAACATCCTAATGTCTTCTTTTAGTGATTTTATAAATAATTGCAGAACAGTGTTTTAATTCAAATCAGGTAATTTTACGTAGGTCTATTCTTAATTTATTCTTAATGAATTACGTTTTAACTTTTTAATAGTCCATTAATCGAAAAAACACTCCTGATAACAAATGATAGTTATATATTGGTTAAGCTATTAATCAATTTCTGAAAGGCGTTAGTTACATCTTCTATTTTAAATGAAGATTTACTGATGCCTTTTTTATTTCTAGTTACATAAAAAAAAGTAAAGCGTTAGACTATTATTTAGCATCTACACGAACACTTTCAGGTACAAGCTTAGTGTAATTTCCATTATTTCGAATGACATCACGTACAATAGATGACGAAATGTAAGAGGTACTAGCAGCAGTTAGAAGGAATACTGTTTCAATAGGTGCTAGGTCTCTATTGGTATGTGCAATGGCTTTTTCGAACTCAAAATCAGCAGGATTTCTTAAACCTCTTAGTATGAATTCTACATTGTTTTTCTGACAAAAATCTACGGTGAGTCCTTTATAAGTCACCACCTTTACTCTAGGTTCATCTTTAAAAGAATCCTCAATAAATTTTTGGCGTTCGTCTAATGAAAACATATACTTTTTATCGGCATTAATGCCAATAGCAACAATAACTTCATCAAAAAGTGTTACGCTACGTTTTATAATATCGTAGTGGCCTAATGTTATTGGGTCAAATGATCCTGGAAATATTGCTCTTTTCATATGTGTTTTCTCCACGGACAGGAGTCTTTTTGTTGAATGCTTAGCAAATATAAGATTTATGATTTTAACTTACAGAGCGATTCAAAAATCAGACACTATTATTTATTTAACGCTTCTTTTATAGCATTGTCAAACAGCTCTTCCATACTAATGCCAGCTTTTGCAGCTTGTTGCGGTAAAATACTTTCATTTGTTAAACCAGGCACTGTATTAACTTCTAATAAGTAAGGTTCATCATTTTTAAAGATAAATTCACTTCGAGAAAAGCCTGATAGACCTAAGATATCATAGATTTTCTTTGCTTTAAGCCTAACTTTGTTTACATAGTCATCAGAAATACGAGCAGGCGTAATCTCTTGAGATTTACCTTCGTATTTTGCTTGGTAGTCAAAGAAATCATTTTCAGAAACAATTTCTGTAATTGGTAAAACGGTTGTTTCTCCTTTATATGAAATAACACCAACAGATACTTCAACTCCGTTTAGAAATTCCTCTATAATGATTTCGTTGTCTTCTTTAAAAGAATTATCGATTGCAGCTTGTAAATCTTCTTTTTTATAAACTTTAGAAATTCCAAAACTACTCCCAGCTTTATTGGCTTTTACAAAACAAGGTAGACCTACTTTACTAACTATAGTATCTTCGTTAATGGTATCACCAAGATTTAAACAATAGCTTTCAGCAGTTTTAATACCATACGGCTTTAATGTTGCTAATAAATCTCTTTTATTAAAAGTAAGTGCGGCTTGGTACATGCTGCAACTTGTTTGGGATAAGTTTAATAATTTAAAATAGGCTTGCATGTAACCATCCTCACCAGGTGAACCATGTATGGCGTTAAAAACACAATCAAATGTGATTTTAGTTTCGTTAACCAAAACTGAAAAATCATTCTTATCTATTGGGAATTCTTCATTAAAGTCATTCACAAAAACCCATTTATCCTTAAAGATATGAATGCGATAGGTATTATAAATATCTTTATTTAAGGAGTTATAAACAACGTTGCCGCTTTTTAGTGAAATTTGATATTCACTAGAATAACCTCCCATTATAATTGCAATATTTTTTTTCATTATCTAGTTTAAAAAAAGCTATAATGTAAAAGTATCATTTATTTTAATTTGAACAACTCGTTATCAATGTAAAGTGTAATTATGAACTAAATATCTACTTCTTACGTATTTTAATTATGCAGCGTTATTATAACGTTATATTTTATTAGTTTTGCCTACAATTATTTAGCTTATGAGTTTTGTTAAGTTTATTACCAGCAAAGTGTTTTTTAAACAATTGGCGCTTGCTATTGTCGCTACGATAGTTTTGTGTTTTATAATGTTAAAGTGGTTAAATGTAACAACCAATCATAATGAATTTGTCGTTGTTCCTGATTTAAAAGGCAAATCGCTAGAGACTGTTAAGATTGAATTAAGAGATAGTGATTTGGAATTTAAACTTCAAGATTCTGCAAATTTCAATCCTAATTACCCAAGATATTCTGTTATTGAACAAAGTCCAAAAGCTGGTGAAAAGGTTAAGGAAAATAGAAAAATATATCTCATAACAAATCCATCTGGTTATCGTAAAGTTTCAGTTCCTAATATACTAAAAAGTACCTTTAGACAGGCAAAACCTCAATTAGAAGCATTAGAATTTAAAATTGGTAAGATTACCTTTAAAGATGCTATTGGTGAAGGTGTAATGTCTATGTCTCACAATGGAAAACCCCTTAAACCTGGAGACTTATTACCATTAACAACTGAAATTGATTTAGTTGTTGGAAACGGTAAATTATAGTCCAAATATAATGACTAATACATCAGACAATTCAAAAGTAGAAGACGAGCGTTACGAACACTTCTCATTTAAAGTAGACAAAGGACAAAGTCCATTGCGTATAGATAAATTCTTAATGAATTGCGTTGAGAATATTACACGAAGCAAAATTCAGAATGCTGCCAAAGAAGGTGGTGTTTTGGTTAACGATGCTCCTGTGAAATCTAACTATAAAGTAAGACCTCACGATGTTATATCGGTAACCTTTGAGCATCCTGCTTACGAGCAGCTTTTGGTTGCAGAAGACATGCCTCTAGATATTGTTTACGAAGATGATGACTTATTAGTCGTAAACAAACCAGCAGGAATAGTTGTACATCCTGGACATGGTAACTATTCTGGGACTTTAATAAATGGTCTTATTTTTCATTTTAATAATCTACCAAACAACTCTAGTGACAGACCTGGTTTAGTACACCGTATAGATAAAGATACGACAGGCTTATTAGTTGTGGCTAAGACAGAACTTGCTATGACGCATCTCTCTAAACAATTTGCTGATAAAACAAGCGAACGCGAATATGTAGCTTTAGTTTGGGGAAATATAGAAGAAGATGAAGGCACTATAGAAGGACACATAGGTCGTCATCCTAAAAATAGATTACAGAATACTGTTTACCAAGGCCAAGATGAGCATTATGGTAGACCAGCAGTGACGCATTTTAAAGTCTTAGAGCGCTTAGGCTACGTTACTTTGGTAAGTTGTAAACTTGAAACAGGTCGTACACATCAAATACGCGTGCATATGAAGCATATTGGGCACACATTATTTAATGACGAGCGTTATGGTGGTGAACGTATTTTAAAAGGCACAACGTTTACTAAATACAAGCAATTTGTAGATAACTGTTTTAAAATTTTACCAAGACAAGCACTACATGCTAAAACATTAGGATTTGTACATCCAACTACCGGAGAATTTTTACGATTTACAGCAGAGGTACCTCAAGACATGATGCAATGTATAGAGAAGTGGAAAATCTATTCGAAGCATCAAGAGAATGAATAGTGCTATTGGTATTAATTGTTAAATGTCATTTTTAGTTTTAGTTCTAGTTTGTAACTTTGAATTAAAATAAAATCAAGTTATGAAACTCGTATTATCACCTGCTAAATCCTTAGATTTTGAAACGAAACTCCCAACGACTAAAACTACAGAGGGTTATTTTTTAGCTGAAGCTGAACATTTAAATAAATTATTAAAGAAGAAATCGGCTAGAGGTTTATCTACGCTTATGCATATTTCTGATAATTTAGGGCAGTTAAATTACGAGCGTAACCAAGACTGGCAATTACCTTTTACACCAGATAATGCAAGACAAGCTATTTATGCTTTTAGTGGTGACGTTTATAGAGGCTTAGATGCGTATACTATTGATATCAAAAAGTTAGACAAAGTAGAAAAAACGGTGAGAATCATATCTGGACTTTATGGTATTTTAAAACCTCTAGATTTAGTACAACCTTACCGATTAGAAATGGGTACTAAAATGCCAGTAGGTAAAAACAAGAATTTATATGAATTCTGGCAGAAGAAAGTGACACTAGCACTAAATGATGAGCTAGACGATGATGAGTTATTTTTGAACCTAGCTAGTAACGAGTATTTTAAAGCGATAGACACCAAGGCTTTAAAAGTCCCAGTGATTAATATTGCTTTTAAAGAATTTAAAGGTGATAAATATAAGATTGTAGCCATCTACGCTAAACTAGCAAGAGGGTTAATGACACGTTATGTTATAGATACTGATGCTAAAACCATAGATGATATTAAAGCATTTAACTATGATAATTACGGTTTTAGTGAAGAACTATCCTCAAAAACTGACTTGGTTTTTACGAGATAAAACGTATAATTAATAAGAATTAACTTTTTCCAATGTACTATTACATAATTGTTGCTCTTCAGGCTTATTGTATATATCACGCCTACAAAAATCAAAAACCGTATTACTGGTATTTTCTTATATTCTTTATTCCTGTATTTGGTTCACTTATTTATGTAATCACTCAGGTTTATAATAAAAATGATGCAGATAAAATTCAGGGAGAAATCACTTCAATTATCAATCCTACAAAGAAAATTAGCGACTTAGAAAATAAAATTGAATTTTCTGATACATACACCAATAGAATAGAGTTGGCAGATGCTTATGTTCAAAATAACGATATGCCAAATGCTATAGTTCAATATAAAAAGACTTTAGAAGATATAGATCAGAATGATTTATATGCACGTCAGCGTTTGGTGTTGTGTTATTTTCAGATGAAAGATTACAATGGTGTTGTAGAACATGCAAATAAGATAAAACACAAGTCAGAGTTTAAAGGGTCTAAACAACAATTCTGTTATGGTTTGGCATTAAAAGAACTTGGTAAATTAGAAGAGGCTGAAGTACAACTAAAAGAAGTAGACAGACCTTATTCTAATTATGATGAGCGTTTAGAATTGGCTAAATTTTATTTGGAAAGCAATAGAACTACTGAAGGTAAAGCATTATTACAAGAAATAGCTTCAGAATCAGAGAATATGACCAAGCCAAATAGAAGAATTTATAGAGCTACAATTATTGAAGTAGAACGCTTATTGAAGACACTTTGATGTTTGCTCACTGATAACCTTATCTGTTTTTTATTAAAAACGTTACTTCATTAAAATGAGTAACTCAAATTTAACTATCGCAGTTCTCATTATAAAAGTCAATAATTATCTCAATATGCTTAGTGCGCTTAAATTCTTTTTTTTAATTTTTTTGATAAGAATTGGACAATCCTCAAAGAATTTTTAGTTGTTTTTTTTTAAATGTTGGCTTCCAAAAATCTGTTCGCTCTTACCTAGTTTAGTGACTGTATCTCCAGAGTCTTTATTAACGTAATATTCTCTAAAATCATCTGTAAGTAAAAGAGATATTGGGGCTAGGTCATCTCCATAAGTTTTAGAATATTCTGCTGCATATAGATTTATAATACCTTCATATTCTTTAATAACCATTAATAAAAGAGGTCTCTTGCCCACAATAATTTTGTATTTATATATAAAAGTTTCACCGCCCCTTTTAATCTTTATTTCTTTAACCTTTATGTAGTTATATTCTGTTTTTTTCTTCTTTTTGTTTTCCTTAAACTTAATATTCCTTTGATCTAATATTTTTACTTCACCCTCAACGACCTCTCCATCTCTAAAAGTTAATGTTACAGGTTCGTAGCCTTTGGCATTCAAAGAAATTACTGAGATGAGTAATAGTAATATAACTATTGTTTTTTTATGTATTAGTTTTTAATTTGTGTTTTACAAATTATGAAGCTTCCGTTATTTGGTTTTTTTTGAGATGCAAATTTAACCATTATCATAAATCTTTACGTTTCAGAAAACCTCCTCTAGGTGAATTACTTTCGTGAAGTACAATTTCGGAATGAAGAAACTGTGCAGCCTTAGCTGAATCTTTCACTTTGGAAGCCGTACGTTCTAACATGTCTGATTCAAAATCAGTTAACACACTTTTCCGTATTCCAGCTTCTCTCCACCGAGATAAAGGTCTACATCCTTTTGTGATTCCGCGAGCTAAAGCTAGAGCATCTAACAATGCTTGATTCGCTCCCTGTCCTTTAAACGGACTCATAGGGTGAGCCGCATCTCCGATTAGTGTGATTTGGCCTTGGTTCTCCAATAATTCTGGCTCAAGTAATTCTCGGTCATAAACAGGATAGCCAGAAACCTGAGCTTCTAGTGTTGCTGCTAAAATCTGAGGAATAGGATCGTGCCATTGTGTTCTACGACAAGCTTCTTCTTTTAGTGCTTTAGTTCCTTTTACACTTAATGCTTTAGCTTCTTTTTCGGCCATTGGAAAGCTAAGTTGCCACATTATTGAATCTGATGTATAAGGCATCATGTATATCCGTTCATTACCATTAGCGGTTTGAAACACCGTAGCAGAATCTAACAAAGCACTATCAAGACCTTTAAGATTGCTTAAAGGACAAATGCCTAATATTACAATACAACCTAGATATTGTAAAGGAGTCATAGCCTCACCAATCAGTAAATTCCGCACAGAACTTCGTAAACCGTCGGCTCCAACAACCAAATCTGCTTTGGCGCGTTTTAGCTTTCCATCTATTTTAAAACTCAAATCAATACGATCACCTTCATCTTTTTTGAAATCTACTAACTGGTATCCCCATTTTACAGCATCATAACTACCGAGTTGCTTAAGTAATGCTAATCGCAAAGACTGTCTTGCAATATGGACATTTGTGCGCTTCTGAGATTTTGTTTTAGTGTCTGAATCCATCCACTTCCGCATTCCCCATTCCCCAATCACTTTTCCGTCTGTAGTATGAACCACATGCCTTGTTGAAATGACTCCGTCTTCTAAAGATAAAACACCAAACCCTTTCATTGCTTTACTGGCTTGTTGCAGCGTTAGCCCATAGCCTTGAGATCGCTCATCGAAGCTACTATCGCGTTCATAAAGTGTGAATGGAATTTGGCGATGTAAACAAGCTACAGCGAGAGCGACACCTCCTATACCACCGCCAATAATAGCAATATGTGGGTAGTTTTCTTTATCTGCTGTTGGATGGTTGGTAGAATGAACCAACCCAGATCCTCTGCAGTTTATACAAGAGTATTGCTCACCTTTAGGACGAATTGGAGTAGTGCCTTCATCCTTGTTTTTTTCAAATTCATCTAATTTTATTTGGTATTGAAGTCGTACTTTTTTATTGATTTTCCGAGTCTTTCTCCCTAGTCCTTTACATTTTTCGCAAATAGTCCAGCTAGCCTCTTCATTTTCCATCTGTTTTACTTTTTCTTTATTTAGCTTGGATTTGATTCTTTTCTGTATTAAATTATTATAAGCTATTAGTTTTTTAAGCACCTAAATTTAGTAAACAAATCACAGATAGAAAATTCTAGCGGACATGAGCGCAGCGAACTGGTGTAGCAATTTTTGTAAGTTGGGTAGGGTTAGCATAAATTCTATTATCTATACTGGTAAAAACAGCCTTTTAATTTCATGTCAAAGTTAAATATTTATCTCATATTAATTTTTATGAATATACCAAGCGAAGCTAACGAGATAATTATTGCAGTTATTTTAATTTCTGTAGTGTGGGCTTTAGTCATTTATTTAACGAAAAATAGTAATTACAGAAGCAGCAGAAATAAAAGGGCTAGGAAGCAGTTTTAATCTGCTGAATTTGCTTTTCTATCAGTTAGGTGTTTGGTACAGGTTCCTATTCCGTAAGCTTCATAATCCTAACGTTTTAGTTTTCAAATTCTGTTAAGTAACTAGTCCTTTTAAGTTCCTTATTTTTACTTCGCAACATTTGTAATATCTTTTCCTTTGCCCAGATTTTCAATTCCGATTTAAATACTGTACTCAGAAAGTAACACAATCTACTTAATTTTGATGATTGTAGAACGCTATTTTTTTCCATTAATGCCAACTTGATTTGTATGGTTAGTTGCGCGGTTAAGCAACTAAATTAGTAAACAAATACGGACTAGAGAAAATTACGAAGGAATTTTCCAGATAAGCACTAGCCAAAGCAATTAATTACACATCGTGTTGGCTAACGTACTTTTATTCCGACTCATACATTTTTTTTCGTTCTTCGTTTGCTATTCGTTCTAATTCTTTATTCCTAGGGTCTTGCATTAGTTTTTTTTCAGCCTCAACATATTCTGGGAAATCTCGACATTGCAATTCCAAAAGGGTTTCATTTTTGGTAAATAGCATTAAAGTTCCAAATACTCCAATAATCAATATTCTAAACAGCAAATTTTTATAAAATTCAGCTTTTGTTTTTGAAAACTTAAAGATTGAGATTATCAAAATCGGAATTAATCCTAAAAGTCCAACCATTAAATTCCAACTTCCGTAAGGCCACCTTTGATATTTGAATAAAATTCCAATAACTACTAACGATAAAGTAATTCCAGTAAGAATTATTCCAGTTTTTCTTAGAGAGCTTTTTTTCTCTGTTAAGTCTTTCGTGATACTGTTCAAAAGTTTGAAACTAAAAAAGAAATAAATCAATGATAATATGAATGCAGAAAGTGTAATTAAAAGAGCAGAATAAGGATAGTTCGTTATAAGTCCTAAGACCATAAGGAATATTGTTCCAAAACCCAGTATTTTTTCAATTTTGTTCATTTATGTATGTCGTTAGGGTGTGTTTGCCAACAATGGGATTTAGACTATATCCACATTATATGTGTCTTTAAACGAAGTTAGTTGAAAATTTTTGGAATCTAAAGTTAGAGAATACTTAACCTTCAGGATTTTAATTGGTTTTTCTTAACTTGTAAGCATGAAAAAAATACTACAAATAGCAAACGGTTTAGCATTAGGGTCTACCATTTTCATCAACTATTTATCTAATACTGGTCTTATGAATAACACCACAATTGGCGAAATTTCGGACGATTATAGATCGCTGTTTACTCCATCAGGTTACACCTTTGCTATTTGGGGAATTATCTATTTATTATTGTTTGGTTTTGCAATTTACCAAGGTCGTAGTCTTTTTGTGAAGGTAAAAAATGATGATTTTATATTTAAAATAGGTTGGTGGTTTGTAGCATCTTGTGTCTTTAATTGCCTTTGGATATTTGCTTGGATTTATGAATATACAGGTTGGTCTTGCTTATTTATTTTCTTGTTATTGGCATCGCTGCTTAAAATTGTAACTAATAATCGCATGGAATTAGACGATGAGCCATTTCCTATTATCGCTTTTGTATGGTGGCCATTTGTAGTGTATGCTGGTTGGGTGACTGTAGCAAGTATTGCTAATGTTTCAACATACTTAATTAAAATTGGTTGGAATGGTTTTGGGCTTTCTGAGGTTACTTGGACTATTATTCTAATAACAATTGCCATAGTTATAAATCAATACATACTTTGGAAACGAAATATGCGCGAATTTGCTGTTGTTGGAGCTTGGGCTTTAATTGGTATCGGTAATGCAAATAAAGGTACTAACGCATCTATACTTTATTTTGCTTTCGCTGGTGCAGCCATTTTATTAATTTGTTGTGCAATCCATACCTATCAAAATAGAGCGACGAATCCGTTTATAAAATTAAAAGAGGCGATGAATTCTTCAAAGGCATAATAAACATGCTTTTCATATTAGCCTCGCGATAAATAAATGTAACTTCGCGCCAAATTAAAGGAGTGACCTAATTTATAGAGTTTGCTTCATAAACTTTATATATGTCATTTAAATCATTAGGCCTTTCTGAGCCGTTACTAAGAGCAATTAGTAAAAAAGGATACGAAATACCTTCACCTATACAAGCTAAAGCCATTCCTCCAGTATTAGAGGGTAAAGATGTCTTAGCATCAGCACAAACTGGTACTGGTAAAACAGCAGGTTTTACATTACCATTATTACATTTATTATCCGAAAACCCTAAAGATAAATATAGACCTATTAGAGCCTTAATTTTAACTCCAACGCGTGAGTTAGCAGCTCAGGTGTATGCCAATGTTAAGGAATATAGTGAGTTTTTAAACATAAAGAGTGCTGTTGTTTTTGGCGGAGTAAATCAAAAACCACAAGTTGCTACGATTAGACAAGGTATTGACGTTTTGGTTGCAACACCAGGTCGTTTATTAGATTTAGAAGGTCAAGGTGCATTGTCTTTAAAACGTGTCGAAATTTTCGTTTTAGATGAAGCAGATCGCATGTTAGACATGGGTTTTTTACGCGATATAGAACGCGTTATGAAATTAATGCCAGACAAACGTCAAAACTTAATGTTCTCGGCAACCTTTTCTAAAGAAATAAAAAAGTTAGCCTATACTATTTTAAACAATCCAGTACAAGTAGAAGCGACACCAGAAAATACAGCTGTTGAGGTTATAGAACAAAAAGTACATCGTGTTGCTAAAGGCAAAAAGACAGGTTTAATTATTAAGCTAATTTCTGAAGGTAACTGGAAACAAGTATTAGTATTTACCAGAACAAAACATGGTGCTAATAATCTTTGTAAAAAGATGATTGGAGCAGGTATTACAGCAGCAGCTATACATGGTAATAAAAGCCAAGGAGCACGAACTAAAGCTTTAGCCGGATTTAAAACTGGATCTGTTAGAGTATTAGTAGCCACTGATATTGCAGCACGTGGTTTAGATATTCCTTTATTACCGCATGTTGTTAATTTTGAATTGCCTAATATTTCTGAAGATTACGTGCACCGAATTGGTAGAACAGGTAGAGCAGGAGCAAGTGGTGAGGCCATATCTTTAGTAAGTGCAGATGAGACAAGTTACTTACGTAGTATTGAAAAGCTTATTGACATGAGAATTGATGTCGAAATTATTGAAGGTTTTGAGCCAGATCCTAATGCATCAACTGAGCCTATTAAACAAGGTCAGAATAGAAGCCAAGGACGTGGTCGTAACTCTAGTTCTAATTCGAGAAGCTCAGGAAATACAAGAACAACTAACCGAAATAAGAGCGGTAATAGACGTCGTAGCGATAACCGAAGTTAAGAAGTGACTAAAGCATTAAAAGATAAAATCATTGAAGTTTGTGAGCAAAAAATCGTTAAGAAAGGCACCAATGTAGGTATGTCATTTTATGCGTTTTTCAAGAATAAAAATGATAATTCAGAGTTGTTGATGGAAGCTGCTACTTGGTGGATTGAAACACATAAGTTAGATCATTTTGAAAAGGCCATAAAAATTAAAGAACTCGTTAAAGACTTATAGTTTGTCAACACAACCCAACAACCCATTACACGGCATAAAATTAGAGCAAATTGTTACTAACCTAGAAGCACATTACGGTTGGGAGTATATGGGTTACGAGATTAATATTCGTTGTTTTACGCAAGATCCTTCCGTGAAATCTAGTCTTAAATTTTTACGACGCACTCCTTGGGCACGTACTAAGGTTGAAGACATGTATTTAAATATGTTGAAAAATAAAAAAGACTAGTTTTTTATTCGTCATTATTAAAATATAAGAACGATTAAAGCACTTTGTAATTACTTACTCTTACTAAGCGCACTGTAAACGATTTTCTCTAATTCAGTATTAATCTCATTGTTGTATTGCGATTGAAGTACTTGTCGTAACTGAATAACAATTAACTCATTAGTAGGGTCTATCCAAAAAGTAGTGCTAAAAGCTCCACCCCAACTGTAAGTGCCGTCTGGTCTTCTAGGGTGGCTATTTGCAACGTCAAAACCAAAACCAAATTTAGCTTTTCCCCAAGGATAGGTAATGGTGTCAATTTGATTTTTATGCATAGACTGAGCGGTTTCAGCTTTTAAAATTCGCCTACCTCCAAGAGTTCCATCATTTAGCATAGCTTGGCAAAATAAGAAATAATCGCGTGCTGTACCTGTCATACCACTACCACCAGAAAAATAGGTTTTTGCTCCTTGAGTTGGGTAATTAGCATTATACATTGTACCCATATCATCAGGTGTTTGCGTAATTTTACCATCTAAGGTCGATACAAATATTTTGGTTAGATCTTTAGTTAAAGAATCATTAAAATAGAAATCAAGTTTATCTATCTCTAAAGGTTTCGTAATATTCTCTCGGATATAATCATTTAATTTTTGTCCTGACGCAACTTCAACAACACGGCCTAAAACATCTGTATTAAGCCCATACATCCACTTTTCTCCTGGTTGATGCATCAATGGTAAATTACCCAATTTACTACACGTTTGCTCAATAGTCATTGGTAAATATGTGCTTAGATCTGGAATATTATTTTTAGCGAGTATTGCACCATTTACTCTAGGATTCATAAATCCATAAGGTACACCTGCAGTATGCGTTAACAAATGTCTTATGGTTGGTATTGTTTTAGAAGGTGAGCTTGTCCAAGTCGTATCTTTAAAATTAAAGTTGGTGATGACATTTGTCTCATTAAACGACGGAATGTATTTCCCAATAGGATCATCCAAATTAATTTCACCAGTTTCAATTAATTGCATAGCAGCAACTGAAACTAGAGGTTTTGTCATTGATGCCATTCTAAATAAATGATCTTTTCTGTACGGTTCTGTTCTTGCAGAATCGGACCAGCCTATTTCAGATTCATAAATAATTTTACCATTTTTTGCAATTAGTGTAACAGCACCAGGAAATTTTTTAGCATCTATAAAATCCATTACCATTTTTTCGATTTTGGCTAAAGTATCCTTTGCTACACCAACTTCACTCGGTTTTGCAAACTTAAATTTTTCTACTAGGGTAACGTCTTTGATTTCGCTTTTACAAGCGCATAGTAGAAGTAAAGTGATAAGCGTAATACTAATGTTAGAATATTTCATTTTGAGTTGGTTATTTTATTTATTGTGTATGGTTAATTGTTGTCTTCTAAGTGTCTAATAATTATTTTTCTTTTGTCAATTGATCTTTTTGTTTATTTTCCATTTTCTAAAATTATTGCTAACGTTTATAGATGGTGTCATCTTTAATCCAATTTTGAATAAATATCCAAACTAATAAATTTCCCATTTTTAATTTCACAATCTTTCATAGTGCCTTCTAACTTAAATTGAAGTTTTGCAAGAGCCTTTTTACAATTATTATTTTCAGTTTCTACAAAACCTTCAATTCTATGTATTCCCATATTATTGAAAGCGTGATTAAAGATAAGTGGCATTGTTTCTGTCATAAGTCCTTTTCCCAATTTTCTGTTAACAACCAAAAACCAATTTCTGCTTTTTTATTTTCTTTACTCAAATCGTTTAATCCTCCTGCTCCAAGAAACCGTCCATCATCTTTTGAACAAACAGCCCACCAAATTCCGTTTTTATTTTTTTCAAGATTAGCAAACCAAATCATTTGTTCTTTTGTTGCTTCCATACTATCGAAACTGATTCCATAATACTTTATAATATCTGGGTGAGAAAGGCCTTTAAAAACATGTTCTAAATCCGAATCAACAAATTGTCTCAAGATTACTCTTTTAGATTCTAGAATTGGAAATTTGCTTTTCATTTTATTTTTGATTTTTAATGATATATAGCATTTGGTATAGCAATTTTAGTTAGTTAGGACTAGCAATAAATTATATACGGTGTGGTGCTTTAGTTATTAATCAACTTCTAAATTTATTAATATTTTTATTTTTTTGAGATTATTTATCTGTAGAGCTATCAAAATCCCAATAAACATTAGCACAATTTCACCAATGGCATATTTTAAATATTTTCCAGTTTTATTTTTCCCCATAAGGTCATATCGAATTTTTCTAAAGAATTTTATCATTGGTTAGCGGTTTGTGGTAATGAAACACAATAATGGGGATATAAACAATAGTCTATATCCCCATTATATAAACAGTGACGAAGTTAAAATAATAATAGCTCAATTATATACGTAACTTTACTTGTATTTATAGTTTTGGTAACTTTTTATTCTTCTTTTTATCTAAGTAATGTCTGAGAATACCACCTTTAACTGAGTTCACATCAAATTCTACGATAAAGGCATTTTCATCAATATCTTCAATAATACGATGCATCTTTTTTATATCAATACGGTTAATGATGGTATGTATAATATCAAAATCTTCTTGGTGACCTTGGCTGCCATAACCTCGTGAGCCTTTGTAAGATGTTAAGCCAGTTCCTAACTCTTTTATTATGGCTAATTTTATGGTTTTATATTCTTTAGATACAATGGTAACACCAATAAAATCTTCAAAACCTTCAATAATTAAATCTGTGACTTTAGCTGTAACGATATAGGTTAAGATAGAGTATAGGGCAACTTCTACAGAAATTACATAAGCGGTAATACTAAATAATATAATATTTAAGACGAGTATAACTTGCCCAATGCTAAAGCCAAATCTATCGTTAAGATAAATGCCCAAAATTTCTGAGCCGTCTAAAACCGAGCCATTACGTATAGCAATACCAATACCTGCACCTAAAAATAAACCGCCAAAAATGGCAATTAGTAATTTGTCGTTGGTTACCGTCCCAAAATTTTCAAAATGAATAAATAAAGCTAAACCTGCAATACTGATAATAGATTTTATAACAATGCGCTTAGATACGGTATAATAGCCTAATATTAAAAAAGGAATACTAAACATAAGCAGTAAGATAGATAAACTAATATCTACCTGAGTACGCACTAAAAGCGCCATGCCAGTAACACCACCATCTAAAAATCCGTTGGGTAAAAGAAAGGCTTTTAAGCCAATACTTGCTAGTATAATTCCGAATGCAATTTGAACATATTCTGAAATGAGTCGGTAAGTTTTTGAATGCTTCAATAGTTTAGTTTTACATATTGAAAGTTACGAAACCTAAACTAATTTAATAATTTTTGAAGCATAAAAAAAAGCCCACTCAAATTAAAGAATAAGCTTTGTTTAGATCACCAATTAGAGTGCTTATTTAGTATAATTTTTTTATTGATTTAGCTTGAATAAAGATTTGCCTTCTTTAATAGTTTCTAAAACAATAATATTCTTAATATCATCTGGTTTTACCTTCAACGGGTTTTTATTTAGAATCACTAAGTCTGCTAATTTTCCGACTTCTAAGGTCCCTTTTAAATCTTCTTCAAAATGTTGAAAAGCAGACCAAATCGTTATGGCTTTTAAGGCTTCGTAGGCTGATAATCTTTCGTTTGGTCCAATCACTTTTCCAGATCGCGATGTTCTATTCACAGCAGTCCAAACTACGCGCATTAAATTTGGTAACGCCACTGGAGCATCTGTATGTATTGTAATATTTAAACCTTTATTTAAGGCTGTTTTTACAGGGCTAATTTTATTTCCTAAGGAGTCTCCAATGATTTCTTTATGCCAATCTCCCCAATAAAAGGTATGTAAAGGGAACAAAGAGTTGATCACGTTTAGCTCTTTATAGGCATCTAATTGATCTTCTCTGATATATTGTCCATGTATTAAAACATTTCTTCGGTCGTTATTGCCATACTTATCAGCAATCGGTTTCATGGTTCGTAGCATTTGATCCATAGCGGCATCACCATTGGCATGGGTTAAAATTTGCCAATTATTTTTGAATGCTTTTTCATAAATGGCTGTAACGTCTTCATCTTTTGGAAGTGCAGGGTAGCCTAAATAATCCTTATCAGCTCCATCAGGTGGTAAAAGATAGGGTTCTGTGCGCCACGCTGTTCTTCCTTGTGGAGAACCATCTAAGGTTAGCTTTAATCCTCCAATGCGATAATGATTATTATAGGTTTTACTATTCCATTTAGAATCCATATGTTGCGAAAAAGCATAATCTATATAAGATATCACATCTATTTTCCAAAAGTCTTTTTCCGCAAATGCAGCAAGTAAATCATGCTGTTCCATCGCACGACCTTCTTGTGCTGTGGTGTAGCCATAAGATAATGCCATATCCTGACCAGCTGTCATTAACTTTAGAAGGGCTTCCTCTGAGGCTGGTGTTAGTGCCTTAGAATAATTTGGAATAGCAGCAAGTTCTTCTAAAACACCATTAGGTTCTTGGCTGTTTGGAAGTCTTCTTATAATGCCACCTTCTGGATCCTTTGTTTCGGAAGTTATTGCTAACATTTCGAGTCCTTTTGAATTTAATGATGCAAAATGACCAGAGATATGAATAACCATAATCGGATATTCGGTAGATACTTTATCTAAATCTTCTTTAGTTGGAAATCGTTTCTCTTCCAAAACAGAATCATCAAATCCGCTACCGAAAATCCATCCTGTAAGCGCTCTGTTTTCTTCAGTGTTCCATTCCTTTAAGATAGCAATAAGCGCAGGAATATTATTTGCCCCAGCATCTGGTGGCGGCAATATTTGAGCACCAATGGCTTGAATACCAAAATTAGCAAAGTGAGCATGCCCATCTATAAGACCTGGTAAAAGTGTTTTTCCTTTGAGATCTATCATTTGGTGTCCTATGCCAGCGACTTCCATTGCTTTTTTGCTATCACCAACAAAGATTATTTTCCCGTCTTTTTCAACTAAAGCGTCTTTATACGATGGGCTATTGCCAACCATGTCTAGAATGTCACCATTATAATAGACTATAGGAGTTTTAGATGAATTTGAAGTCTTGTTTAGAAGTTTAACATCGTCTTTACATCCTAAAAACAATAGACCGACTAGAAATAAATAAAGTGAATTTTTCATTGAATATTGATGGATTTTTTTAATTAAAAATGAATAACTAAAATAATGATTTTCAATCAAATAAACTACAAATAATTTAATCTGACTGTTTTATTTTATCTGTGAAATTTGAGATGCTACTAATACTGTAGTTGGTTATATGTTTTATAAAAGCACTTCCTATAATAGCACCTTTTGCGTATTTGGTAGCTTGGGTGAAGGTTTCGTTATCTGAAATACCAAATCCAATAATTTGTGGATTTTTAAGATTCATACTAGCGATACGTTCAAAATAATCGGTTTGTTCATTTCCAAATCCAGAACTGCTCCCTGTTACACTTGCACTACTTACCATATATATAAACCCGTCTGAAACAGAATCTATAAAACGAATACGATCATCTGAAGTTTGTGGTGTAATTAAAAGGACATTTATTAAGCCATACTTTTCAAAGATGTCTTTGTATTGATCATTATAAACATCTACTGGTAAATCTGGTATAATGAGGCCATCAATCCCTACCTCTTGGCAACGATTACAAAATGCTTCAACACCAAATTGGAACATTGGGTTAAAGTAACCCATAATAATTAGTGGAATAGATACCGATTTACGAATGTCCTTGAGTTGTTCAAACAATAGTTCGCTAGTCATTCCATTATGTAATGCTTTGGTAGAACTGGCTTGTATTGTTGGACCATCAGCTAAAGGATCACTGAATGGTAATCCTATTTCTATCATGTCTACACCATTTTTCTCCAGATTTTGAATGACTGTTGTTGTGTCATTAATATCTGGGTAGCCTGCTGTGAAATATATAGATAACAGCTTTTTGTCTTCTTTTAATTTTTGATTTATTCTATTCATTATTAAATTCTTCATTCAATTTTATAACTATTCTTTTTTGATCGTCACTGAGGTTATCTGCCATAAATATTGAAAACCCTTTGGCGCCTTTTTGTTTAACTAACCGAATTGCTTTTTCTAAATCTTTAGGGTTTTTTAACGCAGGACTGTATAAGCCCGAATAAATAGGAAAGTCGACATCATTAACTCCTTGTTCTGTAGCGAAACCAATCCAATTGATATTCTCTTGGTAAAAATTATTGTAGATCATTGGGTAAGCCGCATCGAGATTCCAGTCATTCCAGGCTTGCCTCACCATTTGTCGCGACATTTCGGGAAATGGAAAAACAGCAGCAGTCATTTTATTATTGCTATTATGTGCAATTTCTACGAGTTCATTTACGAGCGAGGTTACTGCATTAAGTCTGTATTGTCTCCATTCTGTGCTAAGTTCCGGATGCTCAAAATCTATTGGGTCTTTATCGAATATAGCTTTAAACCCTTCTCTTGCGATAGGGTGATAACCGTAATCGTAGTCTGGCATTTCGGTAGCCTGAACTAAATTATATTTAGGTTGCAAATCCTTACCAAGAATTACATCTACATAGCGTACATAATCTAAATGAATGGAAGCAAGGCCATTTACTTTTGTAAGTTTACTGACGTTGTTTTTAATATGTTCTCTGGCTTCAGGATGAAATGGGCTTAGCCATTGATAATAATCTACATAGGCTCTATATTCTAAAGAGTTTTTTCCGGCACGATTAACGGCATACCATTCTGGGTGCTGTTGTGCAATTGTATCTCCAGGTCTATTGAGTGTCCACATCCAAGCATGAATTTTGATTTCTTTTTCAGTAGCCAATGGTACTAATTGTTTTAGAAATTCGGGATTACCTCCAACAAGCACTTCAGATATACCCAAAGAATCGTAATAAGCTAATTTTTGTTCCCACTTGGCTTTGTTAAAAGCTCCACCAGAATGAGCCCAAGTTGCAAATACAAATTTGTCTTGAGTGATGCCAGTAATTGTTTCGGACGTTTTGTTTGTGTTTTTCTTTGATTCTTTACATGCGATTAGGCTCAAAAAAACAATAAAAATTAATACTTTTCTCATAGTGTTTTTAGTATTCCTTGTTCGTTAATACTATAGGTAGTATTACTAATTTGACTTTCAATTACATACTCAAAACCGAAGTTAGTTTTATGAAAAACAGCCGATAATGTATCAGATTTAGTGTAGGCTACACGAAGCGATTTTGAAGTGCCAACGTCTTGTTTTAAGTAAAACTTTAATGATTTAAATTTCGTTTCTCTATATAGTGCATAAGCGACTTGCTTTAGTAATAAATCGGGATCCTCGTTATAAATTATACCCTCTGTTGAGGTTTGCTCTGTAAATTGAAGAATTCCCCATTTCTCAGGCTCGTGCATATTAATTACTTTTTGGTTGCTCCATACCCAGTTATATTCTGGTAAGAATTTACCATCCTCTTTTTTACGCTGATATTTTCCGTCAACAATATTAAAATCCCATTGTACACGAGAAAAGTTGAGTTTCCATTGCTCACCTTCTATTGGACTTGTTTTTGATCTATTTTTTAGGTTTAGAAACGGTTTTAGTGGAATTGCCATTTCAACAGCCCAAAAATTATCTAATTTATTAGGGTTATTAATAGAACCATCAACATATACAGCTGATTTAAGTGCGTTTAAATTCCAGTGAAAATTAGCTTTACCACCTGACCTATATGGTTTGTCGAGGTACAAATCCCAAACCGTATTTAAAGCATTTATTTCAATTTCACCATAGCCATAACCTGTTTGAGACGGATCTATAAATACTTCAAAATCATTATTTAAATAAATAATAGCATCTCTTTTTGTGATATCACCCCAGATGTGTGGCTCTTCCATTTTGGCATAAACATATAAATAACGGTCATCCCAAAGCATCTTCACTTTAGTTTCATACCTCGGAGTTTTAACGCCTTCAATATCAATAAATTTCGATGTGAATTTAGAGTTAGCCCAAGCCGTTTCATTCGCAATACCATCTATTACTAATTTAGTGTCGGTTTTTGTAATAATATAATGTTTTGGATTAATGATAGCATCAGCTAAATTAATAGTTTCAATACTAGCCTCTATAGACCGATCATTACAAGAAAGGACTACGATTAGTATTACTAAAATTGAAATCTGTTTCATCTAGAGCTTAAAGTAATCAATATAATTCTGTAAATCTTTGTCGCCGCGACCAGATAGGTTAAGTACAATAATATCGTTGGGTTTAAATGTTTTATGCTCAAAAATAGCTAAAGCATGTGATGTTTCAATCGCAGGGATAATACCTTCTAATTGCGATAGCTCTAAACCTGCAGTCATAGCCTCATCATCTGTAATAGCAATAAATTCTGCGCGTCCTGTTTTATAAAGGTTGGCATGCATTGGCCCAACACCAGGATAATCTAAACCTGCAGAAATAGAGTAAGGTTCGGTAATTTGTCCATCCTTAGTTTGCATTAAAAGTGTTTTACTACCATGTATAATACCTTCTTTTCCTAAAACTGATGTTGCTGCACTTTCACCAGAATCTATTCCTAGTCCAGCAGCTTCAACAGCTATAATTTTTACAGTTTCATTATCTAAATAATGGTAATAGGTACCAGCCGCATTGCTGCCTCCTCCAACACAAGCAATAAGATAATCTGGGTTTTCTGTACCTTCTTTTTCTAATAGTTGACTTTTAATTTCTTCTGAGACAATGGCTTGAAAACGTGCAACCATATCTGGGAAAGGGTGCGGTCCTACAACACTACCCACAATATAATGGGTATTTACAGGGTTGTTAATCCAGTCGCGCATAGCTTCATTTGTAGCATCTTTTAGTGTACGACTGCCTGACAATGCAGGTACAACTTTAGCTCCTAACATTTTCATACGTGCAACATTTGGTGCTTGTCTTGCAATGTCTTTTTCACCCATATAAACGACGCACTCAATTCCCATTAGTGCGCAAACTGTAGCAGTAGCCACACCATGTTGGCCAGCTCCTGTTTCGGCAATAATCCGGGTTTTTCCTAAGCGTTGTGCCATAAGAATTTGACCTACGGTATTATTGATTTTATGTGCACCTGTGTGGTTAAGATCCTCGCGCTTTAGATAAATTTTGGTATTGTATTTTTCTGATAGGCGTTGTGCAAAATAGAGTGGAGAAGGACGGCCAACATAATCTTTTAGTAACGCATGAAATTCTTTTTGAAAAGAAGGTTCTGCCATTATTTTTAAATAATTTTGACGTAATTCTTCGACATTTGGATAGAGCATTTCTGGAATATATGCTCCGCCGAATTCTCCGTAGTATCCTTTTTCGTTAATGTTGTATGTTTCTTTCATAATAATAGTTTGTCAGGTCGAGTGAATTTTTTTTGAATTTTGTATTGATACCCAATGCTACTCGACACAATTTTTTCATACTTCAAAAATCACTCGAAGTCAGGTGTTTTTTTAACTTTTCTAATTCTTCTATATTCTTCATTCCAGGTTCAATCTCAAATTTACTATTCACATCAATAGCATAGCAATATTTTGAAGCCTCACTTTTTTTGAAATCTCTAATTTTTTCTGTATTGTTTAGTCCAATACCACCGCTTAAAAAATAAGGTTTGGTAGAGGGGTAATTATTTAAAACATCCCAATTAAATGTGTAACCATTTCCTCCAGGTAATTTGCCTTTAGTATCAAACAAGAAATAGTCGCAAACGTTCTCATAAGGTTGAAGTGCATCAAAATTAAATTCGTCTTTAATACTGAATACTTTAATAACTTTAATGTCTTTTATTGTAGCACAATATTCTGGTGATTCGCTGCCGTGAAGTTGAACAGCCTGTAAGTTAAATTCATTTATTTTTTTGAGAACTGTTTCTAAGTTTTCATTTACAAAAACACCAACTTTTTTAATCGTATTTGGTAATTCTGGGATACTAGTATTAAAATGTCTCGTAGATTTTTTATAAAATATAAAGCCCAAATAGTCTGGTTGCAAATTTGCAACAGCTTTGATATTGTCTTTATATTTCATACCACAGACTTTTAGTTTCATCCTTCTAAAGTTTTAATAAATTCGGTAGCACTGCGTCCTGGGTTATCTGTTTTCATAAAGTTTTCGCCAATTAAAAAACCTTTATATCCATAAGGTTGTAATTCTTTGATGGCTTCAATAGAACTGATTCCGCTTTCTGACACCTTTACAAAGTCATCTGGTATAAGCTTACTTAATGTTTTTGAGGTTTCTAAATTAACTTCGAACGTTTTAAGATTTCTATTATTAACACCTAACATGTCTAGAGAAGGCATAATTGACTTGTGTAATTCTTCCTCGTTATGCACTTCTAACAATACATCGAGATTGATATGTTTTGCAAATTCTGAAAATTCTTTTATTTCAGCTCTAGTTAAAATAGCAGCAATTAATAAAACAACATCTGCTCCATAAGCTTTAGCCTCAAGTATTTGATAAGTATCAATAATAAATTCTTTTCTTAATAGTGGTATTGAGCAGCTTGCACGAGCTAATAATAAATCGTCTAGCGCACCGCCAAAATACTTTGTGTCTGTTAATACAGACATACCACAAACACCTGCGTTTTCATAACCACTCGCAATATCCTGAACATTTAAATTTTGATTAATCACCGATTTTGATGGAGATCGTCTTTTATGTTCTGCAATAATACCAGAGTTGCTATCTCTTAAGTTTTTGGCAAGCGAATACGTTGGCCTGTCAAATAAAACAGAGTGTTCTAATTGCCGAATTGGAATTATACCTTTACGTAAATGAACTTCTTTACGTTTATCGATTACTATTTTATCTAATATGTTCATTTACTTAGTTGAATAAGTTTGTCTAAGCTCGCTTTCGCTTTTCCGCTCATTAGAGATTCTTTAGCCAATTCAAAACCTTCCTTATGTGAAATTTGTTCTACTGTTGCAATAGCTAAGCCTGCATTAGCAAAAACCACATTATTATGAGCCTTAGTCCCTTTGCCATTTATTATTTTTGTGAATAATTTAGCAGCTTGTCGTACCGTATTTCCGCCAAAAATTGCGGATTGATTAATTTGCTCAACACCTAAGTCTTTGGGTTCGAATAAAGTTTCTGAATCATTTGAAATTACTTTTGTTTTACCAGTCAATGAAATTTCATCATAGCCATCTAAGGCATGCACTATGGCATAATTCTTATCAGTTTCTTGATATAAGTAACTATATAATCGCAATAATTCTAAATTAAAAACTCCGACCATTTGGTTTTTAGGAAACGCAGGATTTACCATAGGTCCTAACATATTAAAAAACGTTTTTACTCCTAATGCTTTTCGTATAGGTGCAACATTTTTCATTGCAGGATGAAATAATGGTGCATGTAATACGCAAATATTTGCCTCATCTATACTGCGTTTTAAAAAATCCTTATTATCTGTGAATTTGATACCTAGTTCTTCCATAACGTTAGAGGATCCACATGCAGATGAAACACCATAATTTCCATGTTTAGTGACATGTATACCTGCACCTGCTGTTACAAATGAAGAAAGGGTAGAGATATTAAATGTGTCTTTACCATCACCACCTGTACCACATAAATCAATGGTGTTATAATTGTCTAAATCTACAGGTATACATAGTTCTAAAAGGGCATCTCTAAATCCACGAAGCTCTTCAAGCGTAATGCTACGCATCATATATACGGTTAGAAATGATGCAATTTGGCTTTGATTATAGTCTCCTTTAGAGATATTAAACAAAACATTTTTTGCTTCTTTACTGGTAATACTTTCTTGATTTATAAGTCTGTTAAGTAGTTGTTTCATAATTAAGAATTGACCCAGTTTTTAAGAATAGTTTTCCCATTAGGTGTTAAAACAGATTCGGGATGATATTGTACGCCTTTAACGTCATAAACTTTGTGTCGTAATGACATAATTTGTCCATTTGAATCAAAAGAAGTAGCTTCTAAGCTATCTGGTAGTATAGTACTAACAACCCAAGAATGGTAGCGACCTACTTCAAAGGTTTTATCTAGTCCTTCAAATAAACTTTCGTCATCTACAGCTAATGTTATATCTGTGGCTACACCATGGTAAACAGCATCTAAGTTTTCTAAACTGCCACCAAATACTTCGGCTATAGCTTGTTGTCCTAAACATACTCCCAATATACTTTTTGTAGGTGCATAAACTTTGATAATTTCTTTTAATAAACCAGCTTCATCTGGAATGCCAGGTCCAGGTGATAAAACAATTTTGTTAAATACATCTACGTCTTCAATGCTTAGTTTGTCATTTCTTATTACACTTACCTCACAATTAAGTTCTTCTAAATAATGAACTAAATTATAAGTGAAGCTATCGTAATTATCTATTACTAGTACCTTTTTCATATTAAATATCTTTCGCTTGTTCAATGGCGTTAGTTAACGCACTTAGCTTATTATATACTTCTTGTAATTCACTTTCTGGATCTGATTTTGCGACTAATCCTGCACCTGCTTGCCAGAATAATTTATGGTCCTTACTAAGAAATGTCCTAATCATTATAGCATGATTAAAGTTGCCTTCAAAGTCCATAAAGCCAATAGCGCCACCATAATAACCTCTGCTTGTTTTTTCATATTTTTCTATGAGTTTCATAGCCATGTGTTTTGGGGCACCACTTAAGGTTCCTGCTGGAAATGTATCTGCAACAACTTGCATCGTATCCGTCTTTTTGTGAATGGTACCCGTGACTTTACTTACCAAATGAATAACATGAGAAAAGAATTGTACGTCTCTGTAATTTTCTACAGTAACGTTACTTCCGTTTCTGCTTAAATCATTTCTAGCAAGGTCTACTAACATTACATGTTCGCTATTTTCTTTATCATCGTTAATTAGTTGCTCGGCAAGTTCTGCGTCTTTTAGATCATTGCCAGACCGTTTAAAAGTCCCAGCAATTGGATGAATTTCTGCTTTACCGTCACTTACAACTAATTGGGCTTCGGGAGAACTTCCAAATATTTTAAAATTGCCATAGTCAAAATAGAAAAGGTATGGTGACGGATTTATACTTCGTAATGCTCTATAAACATTAAACTCATCACCACTAAATTTCTGTGAAAATTGTTTAGATAATACGAGCTGAAATACATCGCCTCTTGCGCAATGCTTCTTGGCTAACTCTACGTGTTCTTTATAGTCTTCATCAGTAAGATTAGATTCAATATCTCCTTTTGTATTAAAGTCATAGGATGCATATTGTCTTGTTTGAATGAGTTGAAGAATATCATCGATATTATTATCAGTATCAAAACAGTGGGCAAAAATATAAGCTTCATTTTTAAAGTGATTTATAGCTATAATATTTTGGTAAACCGCGTAGTATATTTCAGGAATATCAATTGAATTATCTTTCTTTGATATTTCAATATCTTCAAAGTACTTTACGGCATCATAGCTAGTGTATCCAAAAATACCATTATTAATAAATTTAAATTTATCGGCTGCATCTACTTTAAAGCGCTTGGTGAATTTGTGTATTTCATCCGTAACACTAACACTTTTAATGTGATTTACTTTTGTACTTCCATCGGGATAAGTTTGGTAAATAGAGCCACCTTCTACTTTTATAGAGGCTATTGGATTGCAACATATATATGAGAAACTATTTTCGTTTGCATGATAATCGCTACTTTCTAATAAAATACTATTAGGAAATTTATCTCTTATTTTAAGATAGATGCTAACTGGTGTAATGGTATCTGCTAGAATCTTTTTGTAATGTGTGTATAGACTAAATGTTTTCATTTATGCTGAATTTATTTCAGTATTGTTTAAAATAAAAAAGGCTTGTCGTGAATGACAAGCCTTTTTTATAATAATTTACATACAAGGGTTAGTTCACGAACATGAGTTTGAGAAATTCCACCACCAAGTATGATTTGTATTTATTTTCATTTGAACTTCAAAGATAGAAATCAAAACTTTTAATTAACAAAATATTTCAATTAATATTTTGTTAATTATTAATTACCCTAAAAATTGATTAATAACTTTAACCCATGAAGAAAATACTCTTACTATTATGTGTTTTCATTTTATCATGTAATAACGATAAGACAAATGCTGAAAAAGCAGATGCAAGAGATGAACTTGAAATGCCAAAAGAAGTCGCCTCCAATGATTATGATTTAGAGGTTTATAATTATGATGGTTTAGAACCTTTAATTAATATTAAAGATGATAAATTACATGTCGTAAATTTTTGGGCAACATGGTGTGCACCTTGTGTTAAAGAATTACCTTATTTTGAAGCGGTAAACGAGTATTATAAAAATGATGGAGTAGAGGTCTTATTAGTGAGTTTAGATTTTCCAAAAGATTATGAGTCTAAATTAAAAACGTTTCTAAACAAACGTGGTATAAAATCTAAAGTGGTAGCTTTAGACGATACAGATCAAAATCGGTGGATCCCAGCTATTAACGAAAGTTGGTCTGGTGCTTTGCCGGCAACAATAATATATAAAGGTGATAAACGAAAGTTCTATGAACAATCGTTTACAAAAGAAGAATTAGAAACCGAAATCAAAGGGTTTCTTCAGCAAAGAAAATAATTTTTAAAATAAATAGATTGAATTATGAAAACTTTCAAATTATGTGCAGTTATAGTTTTTGCATTAGCGTTAACCGCTTTTGCCGTAAAAACAGATAAAAGTACTGGATACACTATTGGTGATATTGCTACAGATTTTAGTTTAGAAAATATTGATGGTAACAAGGTGTCTTTGTCAGACTATAAAGATGCTAGAGGTTTTATTGTAATTTTTACATGTAATACATGTCCTTACTCTGTAGCTTATGAAGATAGAATAGTGGCCTTAGATAAAAAATATGCTTCAAAAGGATATCCTGTCATAGCAATTATGCCTAATGATACAGATGTGAAACCTGGAGATAATATGGCAGCAATGAAAGCTAGAGCTAAAGCAAAAGGGTTTACATTTCCTTACGTAATGGATGAAGGTCAAGATATCTATCCGCAATACGGTGCTACCAAAACACCACATGTGTATGTTTTACAGAAAACTAAAAAAGGTAATGAAGTAAAATATATCGGAGCTATAGATGATAATTATAAAGATGTTTCAGCAGTTACAGAAAGCTATACTGAAGATGCTGTAGATGCATTGCTAAAGGGTAAAGAAATTAAGAATACAAAAACCAGAGCTATTGGTTGTTCTATTAAGGTTAAAAGTTAACTAGAGAAAATAATTCTCAAAAATTAGATTTGAGAATACGTTAAAGTTTAATCCGAAGTGTAACACTTCGGATTTTTTTTCGTCTATATCATAAAGAAATATTAATTTTGTTTAATACTAAAACGTTTTAATGGCAGATTTATCCCAAAAAGATTGGACAAAACAACTTGAAGAAGACAATAATTCAGTTGTTTTAGATGTTAGAACTCAAGAAGAAGTAGACTTAGGCATTATTCCTAATGCACTTCATATAGATATTTACAAAGGTCAAGGTTTTATTGAAGAGGTAGAAAAACTAGATAAGAATAAAAATTATTTCATTTACTGTAAAGCAGGTGGACGTAGCGCACAAGCTTGTGCGGTTATGAATCAATTAGGTTTTGAGCAGACTTTCAACTTAGTTGGAGGCTTTAGCGAATGGCAAGGAAACATTGCATTAAACGAATAGTAAGATTATGAAAAAAATAGGAATTATCTGTTGTCTTTTTGTAGCAATAAGCTTCAGTACAAGTTGTTTAGACTCTAAAGAGGCAATGACAGAAGTAAGATTAGTAACTGCTGAAGAGATGCAAGCGATTATAGAATTAGAAGATGTACAATTAGTAGATGTACGCTCGGCTAAAGAATATGATGAGTTACATGTTTTTAATGCACAAAATATAGATTTTAATTCGCCGACATTTGATGAAGATATTTCCAAATTAGATAAAGCTAAGCCAGTTATATTATATTGTAAAGGAGGAGGCAGAAGTGCTAAGTGTGCTGAAAAATTAAAAGACGCAGGCTTTACTAAAATTTACGATCTCGAAGGTGGGATCTCTAAATGGCAACATTCTAAAAAGCTAAAAATTGAGAGAAAATCTTAAAAAAATATAAGCCAAACGTTAAGTTTGGCTTTTTTTATACCCAATAACTATACTCAAAATTATTAAGGTTTTTATATATTAGACGACTGTTAACTAATAATAAAAGCACATCAGTTAAATTTGTGTTTTTAATGTTTTACTTATGACACTTAATAACGTACTTCTATATTGCTTTACAGCATTTTGTTTTTCATTTAATTTAGATGCTCAAGTTTTTGAACCTGTAAAATGGGAAACTCGAACTGAGAAAATTTCTGGCACAGAATATGACCTTATATCAACAGCAACTATAGATAGTGGTTGGCACTTGTATTCTCAGGTTGTGCCAGAAGGAGGACCCGTTGCGACAAGCTTTGCCTACAAAATTAATTCTAGTTACAAGTTAGTATCTAAAACTACAGAAGACGATGGGGAAATTGTTGACGACCCTGTTTTTGAAATGAAAATTAAATTTTTCGAAAATAAGGCTGAGTTCAGACAGCGTATTAAAGTATTAAATTCAGAATTATCGGTAGTTGAAGGTGAAGTTGAATTTATGGTATGTGATGACGAGAAATGTTTACCACCAACATATATAGATCTCAAATTCAATTTAAATGATGCTAAAATCAGTAAAAACAATACAGGTAGTTTATCAATAGATTTAAACGATGCTATTAATGCAAGTTCTATTGCGTCATCAAAAATTCTTGAGCCAGTAAAATGGACAACTTCAGTTGAGAAAATTAATAAATCTGTATATGTCTTAGTTTCATCAGCTACTATTGATGAAACGTGGAAGTTGTATTCACAAAAAGTTTCAGAAGGCCCAATTCCAACAAGTTTTGATTATAAAGTTGAAGAAGGTTTTGTTTTAGTTGGTAAAACTAAAGAAGAAAAGAGTAAAGAAGTGATGGATAAGGTCTTTGAGATGAAGATAAAATTCTTCAAAAACAAAGCTCAGTTTAGACAAAAAATCAAAATTTCAAATAAAGATATTTCTTCAATAAAAGCTGAGGTTATGTTTATGGCATGTGATGATACACAATGCTTAGCACCAACATATATAGATCTAGAATACGATTTAACGCAAAGTGTAAAAGGTACAGATATTGTTGATTCTTCAGAAGAAAATAAAGGCGATAGCAAAGGGTTGTGGTCCATTTTTATTGTTGCATTCCTATCTGGTTTTGTTGCTCTATTAACTCCATGTGTATTCCCTATGATACCAATGACGGTTAGCTTCTTTATAAAACAAAGCCAGTCTAAAGCGAAAGGTATTCGTAATGCTATTATTTATGGCTTATCAATTATTGTTATTTATGTACTTCTTGGTACAATAATTACAGCAATTTTTGGAGCAGATACTTTAAATGCTTTAGCAACTAACGTCTGGTTTAATGTCATATTTTTTATACTTCTTGTTGTATTTGCTATATCATTTTTAGGTGCTTTTGAAATTGTACTACCTAATTCTTGGGCTAATAAAGCAGATAGTCAATCAGATCGTGGCGGTTTTGTCGGTATCTTTTTTATGGCATTAGCTTTAGCTATTGTCTCTTTTTCTTGTACAGGCCCAATAGTTGGAACTATTTTGGTTGAAGCTGCTTCTAAAGGAGGCATCGCTCCTGTGATAGGTATGTTAGGATTTTCTTCTGCTATAGCATTGCCATTTGCATTGTTTGCAGCATTTCCCGGTTGGTTAAATTCATTACCAAAATCTGGCGGATGGTTAAATACAGTTAAGGTTGTTTTAGGTTTTTTAGAATTAGCCTTAGCTTTTAAATTTTTGTCGCAAGCCGATTTAGTATTACAATTGCATTTCTTAGAACGTGAAGTATTCTTAGCCATTTGGATAGCAATATTTGGCGCTTTGTCTTTATACCTTTTAGGTAAAATTCAATTGCCTCACGATTCTCCATTAAAACATATTTCAGTCGGACGGTTGTTATTAGGTCTAGTGACTTTGTCTTTTACTATTTATATGATTCCGGGTCTTTGGGGCGCACCATTAAATCTGATTAGTGCGTTTCCACCACCATTAGATTATAGTGAGTCTCCTTACGGTGTAGGCAACTCAAAAGGAGGCGGTTCTGCAAGTCATATTGATTTGCCAGAAGGCGCTCATTTATTAGCACCTCATGATATTGTAGCCTTTAATGATTATGACAAAGGCTTAGCATATGCCAAAGAAGTTGGTAAGCCAGTAATGTTAGATTTTACAGGTTGGGCATGTGTTAATTGCCGTAAAATGGAACAGCAAGTTTGGGTTAAACCAAATATATTATCAAAACTAAAGAATGATGTTGTTCTTATTTCCTTGTATGTAGATGAGCAAATTGATTTTCCTGAAGGTGAAGCACCAGATTCTAAACTAAGACCTGGAAAAAAATTAAGAAATGTTGGTCAGAAATGGAGCGAATTGCAAACCATTAGATATAAAACGAATACACAACCTTATTACGTGTTAATGGATCATGAAGAGAATAATTTAATAGATCCTGTTGCCTATACACCAGATCCTGTTGCCTACAATAATTGGTTGACTGAAGGTATTGGTAATTTTGAAAAGTAAATATTAGACTTCAAAGTAAACGCTTTCAAAAGGAACTCTAAAACGCGGCCCATAAATGCCTTTATCATCTCTAATTCCACAACTTATAATCATATTAATTTCTGAGACTCTAGGTAAGTCTAGAATTTGCTTTACTCTTAGTGTATCACTACCTTCCATAGGGCAAGTATCGTAACCAATAGCTGCCATGCTTGTCATAAAGTTTTGTGCAGCTAATCCAGCACTTTTATGAGCTACTATTCGCATATCACTTAGTCTTGTTTGTCTGTAAATTGGTTTGAAGATACCAACAACTTGAAAAACTAGAAATTTGATATAGCCTAGTATGCCTAAAAAATCAGTATAAATAGTTGGGATTAGTTTATTATAATAATTAGTCGCCATTTTTTTACGCTTTAAATCGCGTTCACTCAAATCAGGTTTATCGTAAACTTTATTAAGAAACTCAATATTTGCTTTAGCACGTTGTCGCCATAAATCTTTACGAGCTACTATAACAACCAATTGCTTTGCAGTTTTAGCTGCACTCTGATTAAAGCAAGCCTCTGCGAGTTTCTTCAAAGTTTCTCTATCTGTAATATGATAAAACTCCCATAATTGAAGGTTACTACTCGTAGGGGCTAAAGACGCATTTACCAAACATTGTTTTACTTTTTCCGAATCGATTGGTTCATCTTTAAAAACCCGTGTTGAACGTCTGTAAGCTATAGCTTTTGAAACTGTTTTTTCCATTAATTAAATTATTAGTTATATAAATACAGCATGGCTTATTTAAAAGACCAAACTAAATACAGAGCCTTCTCCATCAATACTTTTAACAATTATTCTACCTTTATGAAGTAGCATAATCTGTTTACATAGGCTTAATCCAATTCCGCTTCCTGTAGTTTTACTAGTAAAGAATGGAATAAAGATATTTTCTAAAATATCTTCAGGAATACCAGAGCCATTGTCAAATACTTTAAGTACAATATCTCGGTTTTTGTTCTGAGAGGCGGAAATTTTTATTTGTGCATTATTAGCATTTTTACAAGCGTCTACAGCATTTAGTATGAGATTGATTAATACTTGTTCTATAAGATGTGTATCGATATCTAGTTCTAGTTTTGAGCTAGAAATTTCAAACTTAATATCAATATTTTTTGCTTTAATTGAAGGTTCCATTAGTAACTGAATATTATTAAATAATTCAGAAACTCTAGTTCTTTGTAAATTAAGATTTGTCACTTTACTTAAACTGCGATAGGTTTTGGCAAATTTTAAAAGCCCTTCACTTCGATTTTTAATAGTTTTAATTCCAGCGTTGAGGTCTTCTAATTCTAGATGAGATTCTTCTGGTTGCTCAATGGCTATTTGTAAATTGCGTTGTAGTGTATCAGCTAATGATGAAATTGGTGCGATAGAATTCATAATTTCATGAGTCATTACACTCAATAATTTCTTCCAAGATTCCGATTCATTTTTATTTAAAGTTTCATCAATATTCTGAATAACGATGAGTTTAAAAGCATCCTCATCTACCTGAAAAACTGTATCAGAAATAAGTATTTTAATACTATCGTTTTGTAAAGCTATTGAAAGCGAATCTGGTTCTCTGTGGTAGGTTTCAAAAATAGTATTGAATAATTCTGGTTTTCTGTTTTCAACAAATCTTATATTTTTAAAAGAAGGTACATCTAAGATTTCTCCAAAAGAATCGTTACTCCAAAGTACGTCTCCAGACTCAATATTGTAAGCTATTATACCAATATCTACCATTTCTAAAATCTTCTGGAGATAAACGTATTGCGCCTGATTCTGAGAGTTTATTTCTTTAATGGTTCTATTGATTTCATTAAAACCAGTATATAAAAACCGAATGTCTTTTGGGCCTCTGTCTTCTGGAAACCATCTAGAAAAATCACGATATTTAACAGCTTCAAAAAAATCATCCATAGCTGCAAAACGACGTTTTATAAACGTGTAAGTATTAATGAGTAAGTAAATTAATCCGATACTTATTACGACAATGTAAACCGTTTTGTCATTGTAAATAGTATAGACTAAAGCAAGTGTTGTAGTAACAATGAGTAGAATTCTTAAAAAAAGTTTAAAGATATAAGCTCTATAGTTCATACTTCTGTAGTCGTCTGTACAATGCTGCTCTTGTGATTCCTAATTCCTTAGCAGATTTAGAAACATTGCCTTTGTGTTTATCTAATACGGTTAGAATTGCATTTTTTTCTAAATCATCTAGGTTGAGACTTTTTGTTTCTAAACTCGTCGATGTAGAAGTACGTTCTATTGAAGAAAACACCAAGTCGTCTGGATTTAAAGTAGTGCCATCAGTCATAATTACAGCACGTTCTAAAACGTATTGAAGTTCTCTTACATTACCAGGAAAGTCATGTTTTTTTAATTTTGAAATAAATCCAGAATCAAAAGAAAAGGCATTCTTATTATACTTCTCAGCATATAGCGATACAAAATGATGCGATAATTCTGTGATATCTGTACCACGGTCTCTTAATGGAGGTGCAATTATATCTACGGTGTTAATTCTATAAATTAAATCTTTTCTGAATTTGTTTTCATCTGCTAAGACTTGTGGATTAATATTAGTAGCACAAATCAATCTAATATCAACAGGGATTGCTTCATTGGAACCTAAAGGTGTTACTTGTCTATTCTGTAGAACTGTCAATAACCTTACTTGCTGGCTTAAACTAATATTTCCAATCTCATCTAAAAATAGTGTTCCACCATTAGCAGCTTCAAACCGTCCCTTTCTATCTTCTTTGGCGTCAGTAAATGCTCCTTTTTTATAACCAAATAATTCACTTTCAAAAAGGGAAGCGGTTAAGGCACCAACATCTACTTTAACAAACGGTTTGTCGCGTCTGTTAGAATGATCGTGAAGTGCTCTAGCAATTAGGTCTTTTCCAGTTCCGTTTTCGCCAAGCACTAAAACATTGGCGTCGGTTGGTGCCACTTTTTTTAACTTCACAAAAACATCATTCATAACATCACTGTCGCCAATAATAGCAACACTGTTTGAATTAAGGTTGTCTTTTTGAGCAGTTTTAGATTTTTTGTTATTGAGGATAGTCGTTATAGTTTCAATAATTTTTTCATTCTTCCAAGGTTTCATTAAAAAGTCAGAAGCACCTTCTTTAAGACCTCTTATTGCCAAATCAATATCAGCATAAGCTGTCATTAGAATTACTGAAGTTTCTGGTTTTTGCTTTTGGATCTTATTTAACCAAAAAATACCTTCATTACCAGTATTGACAAGGCCATTAAAGTTCATGTCTAATATGATAATTTCATAATTAGCCTTCTCTATTTGAGATAGAATATTACTAGGGTTTTTTTCGGTAACCACTTCTTTTACGAGTGGCTTAAGAAGTAATCGTAATGCCGTAAGGACATCAGCATCATCATCTATGACTAATATTTTAGCATTTTTTAAAACCATCAATACAATAATACAACATTATATCAAGCTATTTAAAATTCAAAAACTAAAAATTTAAAGCTATTTGAAAGTGTACATTTTCGAACATGAAGTGTATCAAAAGCGGACACTTTTATTTTTAGACAAAATCATAGTTAATTGATTTTCAGGTAATTAATTCTTTGGCATTATCTTCACTATATAAATAGTAAATCAAACAATAATAATGGACGTTCCAATACAGAAGAAAAAATTTTCAAATAAAAACATCGGACTTATTCTAGGTGTCTTGGCAATAATTACTTTAATAGTTTACGTGATTGCGCAAACCTCTGGTGGTTCTAAATTAAACGTTGAGAAAGAACGTATTTCTATTAATACGGTAAGTAAGAATGTGTTTCAAGAAAACATTCCTGTAAATGGTATTGTATTGCCAATCACAACAATTTATTTAGATGCTTTAGAAGGTGGTCGTGTAGAAGAGAAGTTTGTAGAAGATGGCACTATATTAAAGAAAGGAGAGTCAATATTAAGATTATCTAATACAGATTTAGAGTTAAGCTTAGTCAATCAAGAAACATCAGTTTATAACTTGTTAACGCAAATGCAGATTTCTCAGAATGCTGCACGCCAAAACACTATTAATAGACAAAATCAATTCACAGATGTTGAGAATAATTTAATTGAAGCTGAACGGGTATATACATTGAACAAACGTCTCTATGATAAAGGTGCTATTGGGAGAATGGATTACGAATCGTCTCAAAATAATTTTGAATATCAGAAAGAGCGCATGAAACTAGCCAAGCGTGTATTATCTGAGGACACTATCTCTACTAAACTAGAAGTCAACCAAGCCAAAAACTCTTATGCGAGAACACAAAGTGCTTTAGAATTAATGCGTAAAAAAGTAGGTGACTTAATTGTTCGTGCACCGATTGATGGACAGTTAACATCTTTAGATGCAGAAATTGGACAATCCATTACCAAAGGAATGCGATTAGGACAAGTAGACGTGACTACTGGTTATAAAGTACGTGTAGATATGGACGAGTTTTATATTTCTAGGATTTATAACGGTCAAACCGGAAGATTTACTCTTAATAATAAAACATACACTTTAATTATAAAGAAAGTGTTTACGCAAGTTAAAAATGGACGCTTTCAAGTAGATATGAAATTTGAAGGTGACGTGCCAGAAGGCATTAGAAGAGGTCAGAACTTACAAATCCGAGTGGCTTTGAGTGCAGAGAAAGAGGCTTTGTTAGTTTCTAAAGGAGGGTTTTTTCAAAAAACAGGAGGCAACTGGATTTTTAAAGTAAGCGAAGATGGCAATACCGCTTACAAGGTAAATATTAGATTAGGAAGTCAAAACACTGAATACTACGAAGTACTTGAGGGGTTAAATCCCGGAGATAAAGTCGTTACATCGAGTTATGATTCTTTTGGCGATACTGAAGAACTTATTTTAAAATAGAATTAGATACAATCAATTAAAAAACGAATACAATGATACACATTAAGGACTTAGAGAAATTTTATAAAACTGAGGAAGTGCAAACTATTGCTTTAAATAAGTTGTCTTTTGGAGTTAAAGAAGGTGAGTTTGTTGCGATAATGGGACCTTCAGGTTGTGGTAAATCGACCTTATTAAACATCTTAGGTTTACTAGATGATCTGGATGGAGGCAGTTTTATGTTCAACGGAACTGAAGTAGCTGGCTATAATGAGCGTAAACGTTCAGAATTACGCAAGCATAATATAGGTTTCGTTTTTCAGAGTTTTAATCTTATAGATGAGCTTACCGTTTTTGAAAACGTAGAATTACCATTAATCTACACAGGTGTAAAACCAGTAGAACGTAAAAAACAAGTCGAAGCGGTTTTAGAAAAAATGGGAATTATGCACCGTCGCAATCACTTTCCTCAGCAATTATCTGGTGGTCAACAACAGCGTGTGGCAGTTGCAAGAGCTGTAGTAAATAAGCCTAAATTAATTCTTGCAGATGAACCAACAGGTAATTTAGATAGCACCAACGGTAATGAAGTAATGGATTTACTAATTGATCTTAACGAAGCAGGAACCACTATTATTATGGTAACACACAGTGAGCACGATGCTAAATACAGTCATAGAATCATAAGAATGTTAGACGGACAAAAGGTTACCGAAAATATTTTGGCATAAATCGACTTTCATCAATCAATCGATCATAAGAATGTTAGACGGACAAAAAGAAACAGAGACTATTTTGGCTCAGTTAACCAAATTTGTCATTTCGACAGAGTGAAGGATGAACGACGAGAAATCTCATTTTGTAAATAATTATTATGAGATATCTCACATGCGTTCGATATGACAAACAAGAATCATCAATCAGGTGGAAAATGCTTCAGTATAAAATCAATTAATCAACCTATACTGAAGCGTTGAAGCCAAATTAATCGAAAAGCGAACAGTAATTTATAGAAACTATGTTTAAGAATTATTTCAAAATAGCGTTTAGAAATCTTATTAAGAATAAAGTGTATTCTTTTATAAATATTTCTGGTTTAGCGATTGGAATGGCTGCTACAATCTTAATAGGTTTGTGGATTGCTGACGAATTAAATTATAATAATCACTTTAAAAATAAAGCGACAATTGCACAAGTGTTTCAACATCAAACAATGAATGATGCTGTTAATACAGGACCTGCAATTCCGAGACCTTTAGAGTTTGCATTACGACAAGATCATAACGATAATTTTAAGCATATTGTCATGGCGTCTTGGGAGCAGCCTAGATACCTCAAATTTGGTGAAACAAATATTTATATATTAGGAAATGCCATGCAAGAAGGCGCAGCTAATCTGTTGGATTTAACAATTATTGAAGGTGAAAAAAATGGGCTGAAAGAAAAGAATTCAATAATGCTTTCTCAATCTACTGCAAAAACGTTGTTTGGTTCTAATTCTGCTATTGGTGAAATAATAAAATTGAATAATGAAGATGACTTAATTGTTAAAGGAGTTTATAAAGATATCCAAGTTAATAATACGTTTAGTGGTATGGAATATCTAATACCATGGAAATATTATGTAACGACTCAAGATTGGTTAGAGTCTGCTAAAGAATCTTGGGGAAATAACTCCTTTCAAATGTTTGTCCAAATTAATGAGAATACGAGTATAGATGCTGTAAACTCTAAAATAATAGATGTTAAGAAAAATGCATCAGCAGATACGGCAGAGTTTAATCCTCAACTCTTTCTGTTTCCTATGACTGATTGGTATTTGAGGAATGATTTTGAAAATGGTGTCCAAGCAGGTGGTCGTATAGAAAATGTATGGTTGTTTGGTGTTATAGGATTATTTATTTTGTTATTGGCTTGTATCAATTTTGTGAATTTGAGTACAGCGCGTAGTGAAAAACGAGCAACTGAAGTTGGTATTAGAAAAGCCATCGGCTCGAAACGTGGACAACTTATATTTCAATTTTTAAGCGAATCGTTTTTAATTGTATTTCTGTCATTTGTTTTTGCTCTTGGGATTGTATTATTATTTTTAAATGGATTTAATAATTTAGCGAGTAAGGCAATTGTTTTTCCTTGGGCTAATATTCAGTTTTGGTTAATATCATTAATATTTGTAATTGTTACCGCATTTTTAGCAGGTAGTTATCCAGCATTATATTTATCATCATTTAATCCTGTTGCGGTTTTAAAAGGCACCTTTAAGTCTGGTCGTTTTGCATCACTACCTCGAAAAATTTTAGTGGTGACGCAGTTCACGGTTTCAATTGCTTTAATTATTGGAACGCTTGTGGTGATGAATCAAATTCAGTTTAGTAAAGACAGACCTATTGGTTATGATAATGAAGGCTTAATTCAAATTCCTGTAATGAGTAATGAATTTATTGGAAAAAGAGATTTAATGCGCGAGCAGTTTATGGCTTCAGGAGGTGCGATAGAAATGGCTGGTACTAGTGCGCCAATGACAAATGTGTGGTCTAATAGATCTGGTTATACTTGGGATGGTAAACCTGCTGGTTTTCAGGAAGATTTAGCGTATACGACAGTGTCTTACGAGTTTGTAGAAACTTTAGGTTTAAAAATAATTGCAGGTCGTGGGTTTTCGAGAGAATTTGCAACAGATTCTAACGCGGTTATTCTTAATCAAACAGCAGTAAAATATATGGCACTTATAGATCCTATCGGAAAATATATTAGAGATTCTGATATAGAAGATATTGAGCCACCATTAAAAATTGTTGGAATAGTAGAAGATATGATTATACAGTCTCCTTATAGTCCTGTAAAACAAGCGATGTACGTTTTTGAGAGGAATAGCAATACAGCATTTTATAATGTGAGACTTAATCCTAAAAAAAGTACAAGCGAAAACTTAGCACTCGTTGAAAATGTTTTTAAAAGAAATTTCTCAAATACGCCTTTCGATTACCAATTTGTAGATGAAGAGTATGGGGCAAAATTTAGTTCAGAAGAACGCATTGCAAGTTTAGCGAGAGTATTTACGGCATTAGCTATTTTTATTAGCTGTTTAGGTTTATTTGGATTGGCATCCTTTGTTGCGGAGCAACGTACTAAAGAAATCGGTGTTCGTAAAGTATTAGGAGGATCTATCAGTCAATTATGGTTGCTGCTTTCAAAAGATTTCATCACACTTGTAGTTATTGCTTTATTGATTGCTTGCCCATTAGCTTATTATATCATGGGGCAATGGTTACAGAAGTTTAGTTATAGAACATCTGTAAGTTGGGATGTGTTTGCTATTGCTTGTTTTGGTGCTTTAATAATTACATTGATTACCGTGAGTTTTCAGGCTATTAAAGCTGCAACTGCAAATCCGGTAGATGCATTGCGAACTGAGTAATTAAGTCAATCAAAATGCAATCAAAAAACGAATAGTAATCATTAAACGTTATGCTTAAGAATCATATTAAAATATCTTTTCGAAATCTGTGGAAAAACAAATTGCTTTCTGCGCTAAACCTGTTAGGGTTGAGTATTGGAATTGGTAGCGTATTGACTCTGATTTTTTCGGTATATGCTTATTATAGTGCAGATTCTAATATTGAGAATCAAGAGCATATTTTTTATTTAAAAACCATTACTAGTGGCGGCGATACATACACCGAAACTCCCTACCCACTTCTAAAAGAAATTATAAAAACATCACCAGAAGTTGTTGCGGCTTCTCATTTACAGGGCTGGGATAATCCTTGGTTAGAATATGGCGAAGCGGAATTTCAAGAACGCGTCGATTATGTAGAGCCAGAATTTTTTGATGTTTTCTCCTTAGGGTTAAAATATGGTAATCGCAAAACGGCTTTAGACAAAAAGTATTCTATTGTCCTTACCCATAAAATAAGTGAGAAAATTTTTGGAGAAACGAATCCTGTTGGCAAAATAGTAATAGCAAATGACAGCTTAAACTTAACAGTTACTGGTGTTTTAGAACCTATTAGTCCGTACTCGGCATTTCGGTTGGGTGTTGTAATGCCAACTCAGCTTTTAGAAGATTACTCGAATTTTAAGGCACGTTCTGATTGGGGAGATAGTTTTAGTATGAATTATTTAAGATTAAGACCAAATACAAATATTGAAGCTTTCGAAAGCCGTTTAGAAGAATTAGTTCAAAAAAACTATTCAGACCCAACCAGTGTTGCGGCCATAAAAGTTATGCCCTTTGCTGATATCAGAATAAATACTATTCCGGTCGTTGGCACCATTATTAGTGGCTCTATAGCAGCATCAGTATTTATATTACTTATTGTACTGATCAATCTCCTCAATCTAAACGCATCAACAATGTATCGACGGACTAAAGATATAGCCGTGCGTAAAATATTGGGTGGAAATAAAAAAGATATTATTGTTCAGTTTTGTATTGAGAATGCCATATTAGTATTTGGAGCGATCTCAATTTCGGCACTACTTTTTTTAGGGTTTTTATTACCAAGATTAAATACAATTTATGGTGCCGATTTTGGACAGATTTCCTTTACTGTAGAAAAGGATTACCCAGTTATCTTGTTCGCTATGGCACTAGGCATTCTGGTTACTTTATTGGTAGGCATACTGCCTACGCTTCGATTTATATCAATACCCATATCTACAGCAATTAAGGGGAAGATAGATGCTATTAAGAGTAACTTTTTTGTTCGTAACTCATTTATAGTACTACAGTTTGGGATCGCAATTTTATTCATCTGTGTCGCAATTATCTTGAATAGTCAGATCGGCTTTATGAAAAATGCACCTCTAGGTTTCAGTAAAGAGAATGTCCTTGTCGGAAACATCAATCTATATTATAAAAATGAAGAAACAGCGTCATCAAATTTTAATACTTTATTGGATAAACTGAATACAAACGCTTATGTGAAAAATATATCAGTAAGCGGTGGGATTCCTTCAGATTATAATTTTAATTACACGAATTTCTACGATCCTGAAACAGAAAATGAAGTCCGTACACGTTACGCGCACGCAGATGAAGGCTATCTAAAGACCTTCGAAATTCCATTAGTGATGGGAAGAGATTTCGATGAGAATATAGATAAAGCTGATGATTATCCAGTAATAATAAATAGAACCGTGATGAAGGCGCTAGGATGGGATTCTATTGAAGGCAAACGATTGAAGGGAAAGGACGGCGATGGACTTGGTTATCCTGTGGTAGGTGTGATGGAAGATTTTCATTATCAGGATATGCAAAACGCAATGGAGCCCTTAGTACATTTTTATCGTGAGAAAGATGACCTTGCCTACCATCGTTTTCTTTCGGTTAGGGTTGAAGAGGGCCATGAAAAGACTGTGGAGAATATTAATGTTAGCGGATTTGGCAATATCGCATCACGAAGACCTTATGAACAAGAATTTCTAGATGATAAAGTCAGTGCACAATATCGCTTAATTGAAGGGATGTTAAAGACCGTAAATGTGGTAGCGCTATTGACGATTTTTATTTCGTGTTTAGGGATGTTCGGATTAATTTCTTTTATGGCAAAAAGACGCGTCAAAGAAATAGGCATCAGAAAAGTTTTGGGTTCAGGAGTATTAAAAATAATAATATTATTGTCTAAAGATTACATCCTTCTTGTAGGTATAGCTTCAGTTTTAGCTATTCCTATAGCTTGGTATGTAATGAACGCATGGTTGTTAGATTTCGCATATAGTATTGCTATTCAATGGTGGATGTTGGTAGTCGGTGGATTAATTGCCTTGCTCATAACATCCTTTACGGTAGGAATTCAAGCTGTAAAATCAGCAAGAGCTAATCCAACGAAGAGCTTAAACGCAGATTAGTTAATAATGTATTAAAGAAAATATTATGATCAAAAATTATTTCAAAATAGCATTTAGAAACTTATGGAGACACAAAGGGTATTCTGCCATAAACATAGGCGGTCTTGCGGTCGGTATGACGGCAGGCTTTTTATTGCTTTTGTACATAGGTTATGAGATGAGTTATGAGTCCTTTCACTCTAATAAGGATCGGCTTTATCGTGTTGTAACCGACATCGATACACCATCAGATAATTATAAGACGCCTATAATTGATTGGAATATTTTGAGTGAGATTACTACTGAATTCCCGGAAATTGAGAACAATACCAGACTATACGACACGGAGTTTGACGTACGTCTAGATGGCAACAATTATCATGAAAGTAAGGTGTTGGGGGTGGATGAAAGTTTTTTTCAAATCTTCGATTATGAGTTATTGCAGGGAAATCCAGTTGAAGTTCTTAAAACGCCCTTCACTCTAGTGCTATCAGAGACAGTTGCTCAGAAATATTTTGGAAACGAAAATGCGTTAGGTAAGACTTTGAAAATAATGGATGGTAATAGAATAGCTACTGTTACTGGAGTTATGAAGGATAATCCGAAAAACACACAGATTAATAGCGATATACTTATCTCCATGTCCACCTATACTGAAGTTCTGGATCCAGATCTTAACGAGTCTTGGGCTAATTTCGAGAACCGTGGTTTTGTTTTGCTTAATGAAAATGTGGATCCAAAAGTCCTAGAGGCGAAAATCGCATCTTACAATGAGCGTGCTCATGGCGAAATAATGAAGGAAACGGAATTGAATCTGACTTACTTCTTAGAACCTATAGAAGATATTTACTTATATTCAGAACGTGGATCTGGTGCACACATAGGTAATGTTTACATTTTCTTTATCGTTGCGCTGTTCATTCTTTTAATTGCCGCGATCAACTTTATAAATTTAACGACCGCAAGATCTGTAGAACGCGCCAAGGAAGTCGGAATACGTAAGGTCATAGGAGCACAAAAAAGTCAGCTTTCCATTCAGTTCTTAAGTGAATCTATCGTCATCTGTTTGTTTGCCTTTTTACTAGCGATGACATTTACATGGCTTGCATTACCCTATTTTAATATCCTTGCAGGTAAAGAAATTGCAAGCAGTATATGGAATGACCCTATTTATCCCTTAAGCTTATTTGGTATAGCGCTATTAATAGCACTCATTGCAGGATCCTATCCTGCATTGGTTTTATCGGCATTTAAACCAATACAGGTTTTGAAAGGTAAGTTCTCCAGTAGTTCTAAAGGTTCTAGACTACGCAAAGGATTGGTAATTAGCCAATTTACCATATCTGTTGTAATGATTGTGAGCACAATCATAGTCTATAATCAGATCAATTACATGCGCAGTCAGGATCTAGGGTTTGATATGAATCAGGTAATGATTGTAGAGACTGATGGTAGTAAACAGCAAAAAATAATGATTGATGAACTTAGGAATATCTCCAATATTATTTCTATCAGCACTGCGGCGACTGTGCCTGGTGGTGGTGGACAAAACAGTAGCGCCTTAAGTAAAATTGTAAATCAACAAGGCAATGAGCAGACGCTCGCTATTGAACTTTATAGAATTGACGATGATTATATCAATCAATTTGATCTTAAGCTACTGGCAGGGAGAAATTTTTCAAGAGACTTAGCAAGCGACAGTTTAGAATCAATGATCATCAATGAAAAAGCACTTGGATTGTTAGGGTATTCAGATCCAGAACAAATCATAGGCAAGGGCTTTGACCAATGGGATCGTAAAGGAAAGATCATAGGTGTAGTGAAGGACTTTCATATGACATCACTGCAAGACGAAATCGCACCGCTAAGCATGATCTATAATGGTTCTGGCAATGCATTGTTAAATTTAAAAATTGCTGGTAATGACGTTAGCGCAACTATCGGAGTGATAGAAAAAAGTTTTAAGAAAGCCTATCCCAACAAGACTTTTGAATACGCTTTTGTAAATGAATTATTTAATGAACAGTACGAGGTAGAAAAACGCTTCGGGACACTTTTTCTGAGTTTTGCACTGCTTGCCATTTTTATTTCCTGTTTGGGATTGCTAGGACTAGCGTCTTATAGCACGTTACAACGCCGTCGAGAGATAGGCATACGTAAGATTCTCGGAGCCTCTTCGATGGGAATCGTGAATCTATTGAGTAAGGATTTTCTAAAATTGGTTTTGATCTCCATACTCATTGCGACTCCTATATCATGGGGCATTATGGATAAATGGTTGCAGGACTTTGCTTATCGTATGCATATAAGCTGGTGGATATTTGCGATATCTGGCGGTCTTGCACTAGGTATCGCTTTTATGACTGTAAGTTTTCAGGCCATTAAGGCGGCGACCTCTAATCCTGTTAAATCATTGAGAACGGAATAATCAGCAATCAAAAAACAAACAATCATGATTAAAAATTATTTCAAAATAGCATGGAGAAACCTCATGAAGCATAAGGTGTTTTCTCTCATCAACGTTATTGGTTTAACAATCGGTTTAAGTGCCTCGTTTGTTATTGGTTTAATGATTTATTATGATACAACATTTGACGACTTTCATAAAGATGGCGACCGCATCTATAGAGTAGTTTCTGATTTTTATAGTCCAGATGGAGAATTTTCAGTCCCTGGTGTTACGCTTGCTTTAGAGGACGCGATAAAGGATAATTCAAATTTTGAAACTTTAAGTGGGTTTTATATTGAGAGACCTTCAAAAGTTGAAAACAAGGCATTAAATTCTGAATTCAAATGGCCAAACTTCGTAATTTTTACAGACGCAAATTATTTCAAAATATTTAATTATAAGTTTTTAGCAGGAGATAAGTCGGCTATTCTATCGTCTCCAAATAATGTGATTCTTACCGAAAATCGTGCTAGAGATTATTTCCCAAATACTGAGCCGTCAGATATTATAGGAAAGACTTT
>NZ_DEXW01000004.1:0-118331 GCF_002364335.1 Winogradskyella sp. UBA3174
TTCTATAGGTGTTTTTTTCATTTTCCACAGGAACAAAAAGCCATTTTTGATTATTTATTTTCAACTTTTCGGTGTCTTGCCATTGAGCAATATTAGCTCCATTATTAGTCTTTTGTCCAGCTACATCTAAATAAAGATTGCTGTGTTTGGCTTTTATTTTATAGTAAGAGGTTTTACTAGGGGTTTGACCTTGAATCGCAAAAGTAAATAGTGTAAATAATCCAAGAAAAATATTTTTAATTTTCATTTGTTTTTATAATTAAATTAGAGCTAGCCACTTTATGACTAGAACTTCAAATTTAAAGCAATAAATAGGGCGGTCATATACGTAGTTCTACTTATTTTTTAAGTAGTGCTACGTATTTTTTTAGAATAGTTTTACTTTAATCAGGGGCCTATGTCAACCATAAAATGGATGTATTTTATTGAATTATCATATTACAAATAGTTAAATACGCGTTATACACTATTAAAGTGTGTTTATCAGAAAGTGATACGGATAATCTAAACAACTACAATCTGAAGCAAGGATGAAGCCGTTATTAAATAGCTTTGTACTGCATGAAACACACCTCTTATTTTAGTCAGACATTAAAGCGCAATGGTACTCCTTATCTCAGTCAGTATATGTTTGCCTTATACATGAATATAATGAATTTAGAGGGTCGTATAACTTAACAAACCTAGCGAGTAGGATGACCAAAAGTCTGTATAAAGGCTTAAAATTGATACTATAGAGGATAAAATAAAGGCACTTTCCAATAGGATGGAGCCTTTAAATTATTGCATTCACTTCTTGAGAATTCAATAATTTAAAGGCTTGCATGAAACAGCATCATTATTGTATAAACGACTATAATTTGAAGCAACTCTCTTGAGACTTTTATTTTGCCATACAATCGTATAGCAAGCTGTTAGTCGCACATAGAGTCCCATGCATTAGCATAGAGCAACATAAACACCTTTTTAATATCGTAGCTTAGAAAGTAGAGCGGTTAAAACAGAATAAAAAGGATGCTTTGGAAATTAAAATCCAATCATTGAGGATATCCGTAATTTATAAGCTTTTTATTTTTATAGTTTTGTTTTTATTAGCTGATTTGTATCATAAAATAGTTTCAGCTAGTAGTTTACCTTTGAATAACTGAATAACTGAATAACTGAATAACTGAATAAATATATAGAAGTAAATATTTCGCACAACTAATAGCTCTAGGAGATATAAACACCATAGTGTTTATCCTAACGTTGTGGGTAATGCAAAAAAAATTAACATTCTAAAATAGAAAACATGAATAAAACTTACTTTTTGTTAATCTTGTTGTTTTTAAGCAGCCTGCTTGGGAGCTCACAATCTTTATATGTCAATGATGTTAATGGTGATTTGAACATTTTGAGTATCAGTGACATAAAAAAAATTACATTTTCAAGTATAAATATGCGAATTACTCTAAATTCAGGTGATATAATATTTCAACCTTTAAATGAGCTAGAAAGCTATAGGTACGACCAAAATTCGTTAAGTCAATCAGATCTTGAATCTTTGAATAACGATTTAAAAATTTATCCAAACCCAACCAAACACTCTGTTACGTTTAGTTTTAATCCTAAATCTAATACACCCTATGATTACAGGTTAGTTGATATGTTAGGTAAAGTGATTTTAAGTAAAGATTTAGGCGTGCTAAGCGGTCCTTTCTCTAATACGCTTGACATACAAAGTTTACCATCTGGTGTATTCTTTTTAGAGCTCAGAAATGCAACAGAAAAAATTTCAAAAAAAATTATAAAATTTTAGATGGCTATGAAACAATTATTCTTTTTACTCGGCCTAATTTTTACTTTCAATTTAAGCTTTGCTCAAATTATGGAGGTAACGCACCAAACTAATGGAACCGTAATACAATTACCAATAGAATCTATAGATAGTGTTAAGATTAATACAAATAATAACCCTGTGTTAAAAACTGTTTATCAAAATAATGGTAACATTTTAGGTATTGCAATACAATCTATAGACAGCATAACTTATAGTGTACCTAATAGTTTAGATCTTCCAATATTAAATACAGTGTCAATAGTATCTATAACTTCTAATTCTGCAGTTGCGGGTGGTAATGTATCGTCTATTGGGAGTAGCGCAGTAATACAAAAGGGTGTTTGTTGGTCGCTCTCTGCAAACCCTACAATAGCAAATAGTTATACTATTGATGGTTCTGGTCTAGGTGCTTTTACATCACAGTTAATACCATTGTCTTCTAATACTACTTACTTTTTTAGGTCTTATGCTACAAACGCTTCTGGAACGGCTTATGGGAACGAATTAAGTTTTGCTACTACAAATACCGATCAATCTTCGGATTTACCAAGTGTTATTACAAATGATATACTTTATGATGATGGTTTGGTAGCATCTGGTGGTGGTTCGGTAACTCTAAGTAGTGGAAGCATAACGTCTAGAGGATTATGTTGGGCTATTGGTGCAACTCCAACTATTAATTCTAATCATACTTTAGATGGTGAGGGTTTAGGTACTTTTACTAGTGCTCTAAATGATTTATTACCTAATACACTTTATCGCGTAAGGGCTTACGCAACAAGTAGTGCTGGTTTAGCCTATGGTGAAGAAGTTTTATTTAGAACAAATGATTATGCTAGTATTTTTACTGCTAATGTTGCCGCTTCTTATACTAATACTATTGCTGTTGAGGCTAGTGTTTTATATGACGGAAATTCAACAATAACAGAACGTGGATTATGCTGGAGTACTGAACTTAACCCTACATTGCTAGATAATGTCATTAGCCTTGGCGCTGGTGAAGGTTCTTTCAATACCTTCTTACAAAGCGACTTAAATTTAGACCCAAATATAGTTTATTACTTTAGGCCTTTTGCGACAAACGGTGTCGGAACGTCTTATGGTAACTCATTCCCTGTACAAACTAGTAACACTATTATTAATTTATATGATATTTATGATTTCATGTATCAACAAGGTGCAGGTGGTACTAACGGTCAAGACGATTTTGGACAAAAATCTAATGATATATTTTCAGATATGCTTAGCAGTGATATGGCACTATCTAACAGTGCTTTTGGATGGTATAGATCAGGAATAACCGAGTTTGAATCCACGCAAGATGAGGATGAGACAGATGCAAATAATGATAATAAACAAGTGTTTAATTATTATTGGAGTATCATTTTACGATGTTCTACCATTATTGAAGCGCTTACTCCTTTTGATAGTACACCAACTGATGAAGCACAACGTGCTATTTTGGGACAAGCTCTAGCGTTAAGAGCACATTCTTATCTTTCCCTATTGCAGTTTTTTCAAGAAGATTACAACCCTAATGAGGCAGTTATTCCTGTATTTAGTGGTTTAGAAGCAAATACGGATCTAGCTAACACTGGTGAAGTATACACTTTAATTGAGAATGATTTAACTGATGCCATAGATTTTTTAGAGACTTATAATAGACCAACAAAAAAGTATATTAATCAGTCTGTAGCTAAGGCTATTTTAGCTTATGTAATTGCTTCTACTCGCACAAGATGGGATGAGGTTGCAGCTTTAGCTAATGACGTGTTAACTGAGTCTGGTGCAGTACTTATGCCATCAGACAATAGTACATTTGGTATATTAGGCGGTTTTAACAACGTACAAAACCCAAGTTGGTTATGGGGTGTAGGTATTAATTTTAGCGATGGTCTTGGAATAATTTCATGGTGGGGTCAGGTAGATTTTTTCTCTTACGGCTATGCTTCGGTAGGTGATTCTAAAGCTATAGATGCTGGTTTGTATGCAAGTATGAGGGCGGATGACATAAGAAGAGGTCAGTTTCTTAATTTAACAGGTGATCATTATTTACAACCTCTAAATAAGCAATTTGATGCCTCAAGAATTGAGTTTGGTGTAAATACTACTACGTCTTCTGATTATCATTATATGCGCTATGCAGAGTTTGTATTATTAAAAGCTGAAGCTGAGGCTAACATGAATTTAGATGCTGTTGCGAAAACAACATTAAATGAGCTCGTTGCTGCGCGTATTACGGATGCTTCTTATTTAAATGCTTTAAGTGGGCAATCACTCAAAGATGAAATATACAAACAAACACGTTTAGAACTTTGGGGTGAGGGTAAGTCTTACCTCGCAATGAAGCGAAATATGGCAACTACGCAAAGAGGTGCAAATCATTTATCTTTTGTGGGTGAGCCCATTGCCCATGATGATCATAGATTGACTTTTGATTACAGTGTGGTAAGCCCTAATTATACACCAAATGCCTTGGCAGAATTGAATTGTGATGAAGTAGTTTACAATGGTCAAGCCCCTGTAGAAAACGAATCTGTTTTAGGGTTTCAATTTACATTACCATATACAACAAATACTGGTGGTGATTATAGCGATATGATGATTCCTTCTCAAAATGTCTCAGGGCTGACAGCTTCTTTAGATGCAGGAACATTTGGTGAGTTTGAGGGCGAATTAGTGTTTAATGTTTCTGGTACTCCTATTAGTGCAGGTATCGCAAGGTTTGATATTAATATTGGTGGAAGACTTTGTACCGTTTCTTTTAATGTTGAAAACAATTAGTGTAATTCTTTTCTTATCCTTTTGTCTATTGAATTTGATGGAACCCAGAGGAAACTTATTGGGAGTTATATAGTACAACTAATCCTTCTATACCTCTGTTTTCTGCCGGTGTTAATAGTGCTTATGCAGACATGACTTCTATAGTCATACCATTTTGCCTTGAAGATGGGGACTATGTATTGTCATTTTTTGATACTAACAATAATAGTATGATTGGTGGTAATTATAAGTTACAAGATCTGGAAGGAAATTTATATGTATGTGGTGGTTTATATAATGACCAACAAATTTCTACGTTTTCAACTGAGGTTTTTAATGATTTAATAGAGGTTACATTCCAATTAACATTAGACACATATCCAGGAGAAACAACATGGGCGATTTTTGATGTTAGTGTTTCTCCAGCGGTAGAACTATTCTCAGGTGGGCCTTTTGTTGATCCTGATGATGACTTTGCTATTTTAACCTATAATTTATGTTTAGAACCAGGTAGCTATGATGTCTTAGTTAACGATGCATATGGTGATGGAATAACAGATGGCGGATTTACTGTAACTGTCGGTAATACTGAAGTAGTTAATAGTATTGTTAATGGTACTGGTAGTTCAGCCACATTTACAGTAGACTAGGTAATAATTTAATAAGTTTTAATTTAATGTAATAAAACCCACCAATGGCTTTGGGTGAGTTGTCATTAAATTCCCTTCCAGACCGCTAAAATTGCAAAAAAAAGCTCTAAGAAATTAGAGCTTTTTTAGTACAATGAAGTTGTGTTGTTCCAAGAGGAATCTTGGAGTAGTAGTAAGATTCTCAATTATATTGAGAACTTGCCGATGAAAGGCTTTCCTTTTTTCTGAACAAGAAAATCGGGATGCTTTTTTGTTTTGTAGCACAATGCGTTGTGTTCAATCTATAGATGTGTAAAATGTTGGAAGTGTTTTTGAAAATAACAGTATTATTTATGCGTTAACTTTAAAACATAATAAAACGACTATGAGATTTTTCATCCTTCTCTTCTTTTTAGTCCACTATCATTTTTTATATAGTCAGCATAGTGAGAGGTTTACAAATCTTGTTATAAACCTTATACCTATAGATTCTTTATATGTTCAAGATTATTATTCTGATGGTTCTATAAAAAGTAAGGTGCGTTATTGTATTATGATATGCCAGAATATAAATATTAAAAAAACTGGTTTATGGCTGCAATACTTTAATAATGGTGAAATTAAAATTAAATCATTGTATGATTTAGAGGGTTCTATTTCTAGTGAAATGATAGCCACCTTAATCTATTATTTAGCTTTCAAATCCGAATGACTATTTCCTAATGAATGAAGCGGAAACAATTACTTTAGGAATAAAGAACTATAAATTTGGTAAAGATATAGACGAAATTTATCTAAGAGAAATAGGACTTGTAACATGAGGTAAAAGAATAGATGTATGGAAGATATATACGCAAAAAGGAAAATTAGAAAAAGAAGTAAATTATGCCGAAAAATAAATTTAATAATTAGAGACTTTCTTTTTTACTTATACACCATAGCTTTAGCAAAGGTGTGTTAATGTAGATTGACGAGTTTTTCTATCGTATGTCATAAAACACCGTTAAAGTGAACTTTTCAACATGTTATGAACATACGTGTTGCTTTTAATCGATTAAAAAATACATTTAATCGGCATTTTACTTGTTTGTATATTTATTAATATTATATTTGTTTTTCTTTATTAAGACCTCAAATCGCTTATAAAGGAAAATTTTAGTCCATTTTACTAGTAGACACGTGTTGTCTAAAAAAACATCCCTCGTTTTTTATTTTAGTATAATTTTAGGTTTCACCTAGAATAGTTAATAATCCATTCCCTTCCCTCAACGCAATATTTTGTATTGCACGATTTAATGTTGACTATTATTTAAACCCTAAATTATAATTTATGAAGACCCTTAAAATTACTTTAATGTTAGTTGCAGTATTGTTATTAACTGTATCCGGTGTAAAACCTAATGACTTTGATAAGCAAGGACAAGAAATTAACAAACAGCCTACAAAAACCGACTTAATAGCTCACGGTAAAATTAAATTGAAGATACCTAGACAAGGATAGTACTTAAAATATTTAAATATAAAATAACAGCTCTTGTAACGTTTACAAGGGCTATTGTTGTTTATATATTTTAACTTAAAATGGTTGTGAAATAATTTTAACTTAAATTTGATTCTCTAAATAGTTAAAAAATTGAAGCAGCTTTTTTTATTTCTTGTATTAATTTCATTTCATCAAGATTCTTATACGCAACGGAACCAAAAAATCCTAGATAGTATAAGAGTCCTCCAGAGTAAGGTTGAAGAGAATAACAACTCTGATGATGATAAAATTAAAGTCTCAGAGGCTATTTATCAATTAGCTCTAAAAACTAAAATAGACTCTATTATTCTAAAAACTGGTAAAGACCTTTCTCTTGTGTATGCAAACGCAGGTAAATTTGATTTGTATAAAACTAAAAATGAAGAGAACTTAATCTTAGCAACTAAGCTAAAAGATACTAGTGCTATAGCAACTGCAAATTTTAATTTAGGGTGGTATTATTATAGGAATGATAAAAATTATGAGGCTTATAATTATTATTTAGAAGCATTAATAAACTTTGAACTTACTGGCAATATTCAATATAAAGCATCTTGTTTATTAAACATTGCTCATGTTCAAAAAGATGAGAAAGATTATTTAGGGAGTGAGCAGAATGCTATTAAAGCGCTTAGAATTTTTAATAGCTTACCAGAGGATAATAACACCTTATACGATAAAGATTCTGCTTATACCGTATTGGGTTTAACTTCTTTTAGTTTGGGTAACTATGAGAATGCATTGATTTTTCATAATAAAGCGCTAAATATTAGTGAAAAGTTAGATGATTATTTTGGTATTTTATATTCAAAAAATAATATTGCCATGACCTATAGGGTCATGGGTGATTTAGATAGAGCTAAAGGTATTTATAAGCAGCTATTATCTGAGCCTAATTTAGAAGAAAATGATCCGTCTTTTTATGCTTTAATTTTAGATAATGATGCCTACACGTCTTTTATATCTAAAGACTACAATAAGGAAAAGGTGGAAAATCAGTATAAGAAAGCATTAAGCATAGCAGATAGTATTGATCATAGCAAAACTAAGCTTATTATTTTTAAAGACCTTGCTAATTTATATCTAACTAATAACGAGTTAGATTCATCTTTAGTTTATTCCAACAAAACGTATGCGCTATCTAAAGAGATTTCAGCTAATGATTATTTATTAGAATCGATGTTATTGTTAGCAAAACTAAAAAGTGGAGACCAAAGCAAGACATATCTTGAAGAATATATAAAGTTTAACGATAGTCTACTTAAAGTAGAACGCGCAGTTCAAAATAAATATGCAAGATTAAAATATGGTACAGATGAATTGGAAGCTGAGAACGAACAAATTTCTAAAGAAAACTTATATTTAGTTATTCTATCTGTCGGACTTTTGCTTACAGCTATTTTGGTTTATTTATTTATCTCACAACGCGCTAAAAATAGAAAGTTAAAACTCATCCAAGTACAACAGAAAGCAAATGAGGATATTTATAACCTGATGCTTGGTCAACAAGATAAAGTTGATGAGGCTAGAGCTAAAGAAAAAGTAAGAGTTTCTAAAGAATTACACGATGGAGTCTTAGGTCGCCTTTTTGGAACACGCTTAAGTTTAGATAGTATGAATTTTAGAGATGGTAAAGAAGCCATGATGACCAGAGCTCATTATATTGGAGAACTTAAAACCATCGAAGAAGATATTCGTAAAATATCACACGAGTTAAATACAGATTTTGTTTCTGGTACTGGTTTTATGGATATTGTGTCAGAACTTATTGAGACTCAAACTATGGCTTACGGATTAAAGTATGAGTTCGATTATACAGATGATATAAGTTGGGATTTAGTATCAAATAAAACTAAAATTAATATCTATAGGATTATACAAGAATCCATGCAAAACATCTATAAACATGCTAATGCTAATAAATTAAAAATTAGTATTTCATTAGAAAAAGCTGTAATTTGCTTAAGAATTACAGATGATGGGGATGGTTTTGATACCTCTAAAAGTAAAAAAGGAATTGGTCTAAAAAATATGATATCTCGTGTTGAAGATATTGAAGGAATAATCTCTTTTACATCCCAATCTGGAAATGGTACAATTGTAAATGTTAACGTTCCCTACACCAACCAGCCAACATGAAACATATTAACATATTAATGGTAGATGATCATCCAATAATTATTGAGGGCTATCAGAATGTGTTAATGGCCACAAAAGCAGATGATCAAACGTTGTTAATTGATACAGCAAATAATTGTGATACAGCACAATTAATGATTGACAGAGCTTCAAAAGGTACTCACTATGACGTTTGTTTTTTTGATATAAGCCTGCCAGCTTCAGCTGATGGTAAATATGCTTCTGGAGAAGATTTAGCATTGTTAGCTAAGCAAGTGATGCCAAAGGCTAAGATTATTATATTAACGATGTTTAATGAGTCTTTTAGAATTCATAATATTATAAAAGAAATTAATCCTGATGGATTTTTAATTAAGAGTGATTTAACTTCTATGGAATTAGCCGACGCTTTTCAGCAAATTCTATATGCACCACCATATTACAGTAGTACGGTAAATAATTATGTAAAAAAGACTATAAGAAGCGAGATTTACGTGGACGATGTTAACCGAAAAATTTTGCATTTACTTTCTCAAGGTATAAAAACAAAAAGCTTAAACGAGTACATTCCACTATCTACAAGTGCACTAGAAAAAAGAAAAAAGCAACTTAAACTTTTATTTTCTGTAACAGACGGAAAAGACGAATCCTTGCTGCAAGAAGCTAGAGAAAAAGGCTATTTGTAGAAAAACTATAAAAAAGCACCATTTATTCAAGGTTAAAAAATACCTGTAACTACTGTCGTTATTGAAAACTACGGTTTTTCCACAACAAGTTTGCGGTTTTTCCGCAACAAAAATCTAAAACACTTATATATATTTACATCAGTCAACAAGAATTAATTAATCCCTTTTAAGTAATTGTTGAGTTAATAGCAAGAATATAAACCTGGTAGTATAAGCTACCAGGTTTTTTATTTTATAAAGCCAGATGTTATACCTATAGCCAAGGAGCATTATGCTCAGATAGCTTCACTATAAAAAATCCAAGAAAAATTATAGCAACTACAAACTTTAAAAATGTTGAGGCTATAAATCCTAAAAATGATCCAAAAGCAGCTTTAAGTGCTTTATCTAAATCATTCCTATGAATCATTTCACCAATAAGTGCTCCTATAAAAGGGCCAATTATTATTCCGAACGGTATTGGCGAAAATAAACCAACAATTAATCCCAGAGTTGTTCCAACCATTCCGGCTTTGCTACCTCCAAAACGTTTTGTGCCAAGTGCTGGTATAATATAATCTAACACATAAATAAATACGGCTACTAAAAGCGTAATAATTAGAAATGTTTGGCTAAGCTCAATACCATCGGTAAAGTGTAATACTAAAAGACCTGCCCAACTTGTTAGTGGTCCTGGTAATACAGGTAAAAAGCTTCCTAAGATGCCTAGTACCATTAAAAGTAGTGCGGCTAACACTAAAAAAAGTTCCATGTAATAATTTATTAATTCAAATGATAAGACGCAATAAGCAGACCAATGTTACATTTTAAACTACATAATTAGTTTAAACTAAAATATTAGTTATATTTGTTATAACTAAAAAATTAGTTCTATGAAGCAGTTGACAAAAGCAGAAGAAGAGATTATGCAAACCTTATGGCAATTAAAAAAGGCTAATGTGAAATCTGTCATAGAAATTTTACCAGAGCCCAAACCTGCATATAATACGGTTTCTACCATTATAAGAATTCTAGAATCTAAAGGGTTTGTAGATTATGAAAAGCAAGGGAAGGGTCATATTTATTTCCCAGTAGTTGCTAAAGAATCTTATAGTAATCAGTCTATAAATAAACTGGTAGATAATTATTTTCAAGGGTCCTTTAAAAGTATGGTCTCTTTCTTTGTAGAAAAGAATAACGTAGATGCTAAGGATATTGAGGTGTTACTAGAAGAAATTAATAAAAAGCAATAATTATGCTCCATACAATAATTCAAATTATAGCATTTCAGGCCTTATTTTTATTGGTTTATGATTTGTTTCTAAAAGGTGAAACCTTTTTTAATTATAACAGAGCTTATCTATTAATAACTTCTGTGTTGTCATTAATACTCCCTTTTATAAATCTACCAAAGCTTAAGACTATGGCAACGAATAATTTTATTATTCAGTTACCAGAAGTGTTTTTAGGAACCAAACCACCTACAGATTACGATATTTTCATTGCAGAACAAGCAGGTATAATTATAGATCAACCTACAACTCCACTATGGCAAACGGTTTTAATATCGGGTATTGTACTTACTACGCTGTTTTTCTTATTTAAAATTACAAAGCTGTATGTGATGAAAAAGCGAAATCCGCAACGTTGGAAAGGTAATATCCTTATTGTAAGCCTAATTAAAAGCACAGCTGCTTTCTCGTTTTTTAATACTATTTTTCTTGGTGAGCAGATTCCAGAAACTGAAAAACCTACCATATACAAGCACGAATTGGTACATATAAAGGAGTACCACACTGTAGATTTATTATTCTTTGAAGTCTTACGAATTTTTATGTGGTTTAATCCTTTAGTGTATCTCTATCAAAATAGAATTAAGGAACTACACGAATATATTGCTGATGAAAAAGCAGTAAAACATGATGGTAAGTCTATGTATTATCAAAATTTATTGAATCAAATTTTTGATGTTCATAACGTGTCTTTTACAAATACGTTCTTCAAAAAATCATTAATCAAAAAACGAATCGCTATGTTACAAAAATCGAAGTCTAAGCAGCTAAACCTTATTAAATATGCATTGCTTATACCTATGGTGTTTGGGATGTTAATCTATACGTCAACAGAAGTTAGAGCTCAAGAAAAAGTTGCAAGTAAAACTGAAGTAAACCAAGAACTCACAGATGCTGAACTTCAGAAAAAGTATTATGATGAGTTAGTTGCTATGGCTAAAAATGGTGCTTCATTTACGGAAATTATGAATTATGTTGGTTTTACGGATAAAAATAAACACAACTATATTAAATCTCGTAAAGAATATTTAAAGATAAGAGCCTACATGGAGTTTACGGCAGACGGAATGTTAGAAAGAAAATCTGAAAATATGACTCTAACACAACAAGATGTTAGTTCTGCTGAAAGGATGAAGCTCAATAGGTTTAAATCTTATGAAGATTATAGAGTATGGAAAAAAACAGATGAAGCAAAAGAGCTATGGGAACTAAATAAACAAGATGGAGTTTTAAGACTTGTTGTTAAGGATTTAGGTAATATGACCGACAAAGAACGAAAACGTTTTGACGATCTTAATAAACAAATGGGAAATGATAGTTATTTAAGAAAGCTAGTAGTTAGTGAGGCTCTCGGAGGTTCTCGTTTTATTGTTGATTCGCCAAACAATTCTCAACCAGATTCAAACGGTACTGTAGAAGTTTTGGAATCTATAGAAGTCCCATTCTCAGTCATTGAGGAAGTCCCAACACTAAAAGAATGCAAAGATTTAGCAACAAATACAGAACGTAAAAAATGCATTAGTACTTTCATAACAAAGTTTGTTAATAAACACTTCAATGTTGACCTTGCGGATTCGTTAGGTCTCTCTAGTGGAAGAAAACGTGTTTTTGTGTCCTTCAAAATAAATAAAGAAGGTTTTGTTAGTGAGGTGAAGGCAAGAGGTGCACATCTTGCACTCGAAACTGAAGCTGTTCGTGTTGTTAGTATGTTGCCACAATTTATTCCAGGGAAGCAAAAAGGTAAAGTTGTCACTGTACCTTATTCGTTGCCAATGGTGTTTCAAGTTCAAGGTGAAAACACTTCTAATACATCTATGTATGATGAATTTATTAAAGATTTACAAGACAAAAAAATAAATGAAGATTCATTATCTAAAGACAAAAAAGATGAATTATATAAATCTTACACTCAAAAAAGAAAAGAAGAACTTTATTTTAGATATTTAGAGGAAAAAATTAATCAATTAGAAGATAACACAGATGCAATTCCGTTTTCTGCAGTAGAGCTTGCACCAGCATTTGTAGATTGTGAGTTAATAACAGATAATAATGAGCGTAAAAAATGCACGTTTAACAGCGTTGCGAGTTTTGTGAATAAAAATTTCAATTTAGATTTGGCGTCTAAACTTGGTGTTAAAGGCAGACAGAAAATTTTTATATTCTTTATAATTGATAAAAAAGGTAATGTAACTAATATTCAATCTAGAGCGATGTATCCGGAATTAGAAAGTGAAGCAAAACGCGTTATAAATATGTTGCCAAAGTTTATGCCAGGAAAGCAAGAGGGTGAGGTAGTAGGTGTTTCTTTTTCAATACCTGTTGTTTTCGAAGTACAATAATCTATAAAGATGAAGTGGAATCTATGAAGTTAAAATTAGTACTAGTGTGTTTGGGTTTTGTTATAAACTTAGGAGCTCAAAATTCTGATAAGGCAGATCAACTTTATGCAACAGGTAATTATGCCAAAGCTATTAAAGCTTATAAAACATCTAAAGATGTTGAGACTGTTTTAGCTAAGATTGCTAAGTCTTATATAGCTATTGGAAATTATGAGGAAGGTCTTTCTTATTACATAAAAGCAATAGAAGCCAACTCAGATGATGCGTTATTAAAGTATGATTATGCCAAACTATTAAGTAGAACTAAAAGTTATGAAGCTGCCAATAGTATATTTAGTAATCTAATTAAGAACGACAGTTTAAACCCAAATTATCATTACGAATTAGGCCTCGTTCTGCAAAAACAAAAAGATACCACAGCACACGATGAATTTCTAAAAACGTTTGATTTAGACGCAACACATCAAAAAGCAATTTTTAAAGTTGCAAAACAACTTATTATTAAGCGAAAATTTGAAGAAGCACATCGTTTTTTAGATAAAGGTTTAGAAAGCTATGCGAATAATGTAGAACTTATAAGTCTAAAAGCACAAGCATATTACTTTCAAGAGTATTACACACATGCTGTTGTTTGGTTTAATAAGCTTATTGATTTAGGTGAAGTTTCAGAATTTATACATGAAAAATTGAGTTTAAGTTATGCTCAGAATTCAGATTACCAAGATGCCATAAAGCACAGAAAACTAGTGCTTAATTACAGTCCTAAAGATGCAAATGCTATGTTTGTTATAGGTGGTTATTACCAGCGTATTAGTGATTTCGAAAATGCAGAAAAATTTATTTCTGCAGCATTACAACTTCAAGATGTATCATTATCAGAAGAGTATCAAACCTTGGGAACCATTCTTAATCGTCAGAAAAAATATGAAGCTGCGATTAAAGCATTTCAAAAATCATTAAAAGAAGATGCGTCTAACATAATGGCCGAGTTTTTTTTATTAAGAACAAAAGATGAGTTTTATGCAGATATAGACACCAAGATTACGATGTACGAAAAGTATTTGGCAAAACACAAAAAAAGTATGTTTTTGACTTATGCAGAAAGACGCCTTAAAGAGTTAAAAGAAGAAAAGTTTTTACAGGAAGATTAAAATCTAAAAAAATCGTATTTTCGATTTTATATTACTGTCAATGAACCGATTTGCCTTTCTTTTTCTAATTATACTTTTCACGTCTTGCGATTATTTTGAAAAGAAAAAAGTCTATTCAGACGATTTACTCGAGGAAGAGCTAAAAACCTTTAATTGGAATGAGGTTGATACGTATCCCACGTTTAGTAGTTGCGATTCTATTACTGTAAAAGCAGATAGTAAAGTCTGTTTTCAGAATACATTAATTACAAATGTAAATCAGTTTTTATCAGAACAAAATCTGGTGGTGTCTAATGATATCAATGATACAATTACACTCAAAATCAGTATTGATAAAAAAGGAATTCTACAAGTAGAGTCAATCCGTTATAAACCAGAAACAGAACAAGAAATCCCAGAGATAGATAGTCTTTTAAGACAAAGTTTAAAGTCTATACCAAAAATATATCCTGCCATTAAAAGAGGTCAACAAGTCACTACAGCTTTCGAATTACCTATAATTGTAAGGATAAATTAAAACCGAATTACTAGCTTTTGCATTAAGCGTAAAATTTCTATATATAACCAAATAAGCGTCGCTAAAAGCCCCCAAGTAGCAATCCATTCTTTATATTTTGGAGCTTTGTTTTTATAACGCTCTATGTAATCAAAGTCTAGAAGCAACGCAAAAGAAGCTACTACGATAGCAATACCATTAAATGCAATGGCAAACCAAGACGTTCCCCAAATGTAATTTTTAATACTAAAAAAGCTTAGAACCCAAGAAATTAAATAAACAACCATAATACTTATAGTTGCAGTTATAATAACACTTCTTAGTTTTTTAGTAACAACAATGATACGCAGTTGGTAAAGTATAAGCATTACAAAAAATGTAATAATAGTGACACCTATAGCTTGGTATGGTAATTCCGGGGAATTGTGATTTGCATAAGCTGAAAAACCACCTAAAAAAAAGCCTTTGGCTACAACATAAAGCGGCACTAAAATGTGAGCCCAATTCTGACGTACAGAAATTAAAACACTAATAACTATTGCTGCAAACATACCACCAAGCGTAAACCATTTCATTGGTGTGCCTGCTTCGTTTAATTTCCATAAATAAGCTGTTATAGCTGCAATTACAAGAATACCAAACATAGATTTAATAAAAACACCAAAGACAGACATCGTCTTTATAGATGATTTTTCATCATCCCAAAAATATCTATTAAAAACAGGGTTTGAAGTTCTAAAATCTCTTAAACTCATTAAAGATTAAATTTATAGCCTATTGCTATATCTGTCGAAAAATTACCTTGATTATCTAATAAGCCAGCAAACAATTCGCCATAAATAATAGTAATAAAACTATTTTCACTCACTTTAATATCAGATCCAATCCCAAAAATCAGAGGCACATCAAATGCTGTTTCATTTAGGTCAACTTCCATATTGTTAGCATCTGTAAATGTCACATCTGTAAAGTTTAAAGTCGCCAGTTTTACTTGTCCGTAAATCGAAAAAGAAGAGGTATTAATAAACCTGTAGCGATAGCCTAAAGAGAATTCTGTGGTACTGTATTGAAAATCCTCATTATTAAAAGCATGGCGAGCTTCCAAAAAACCAGAAGATCTTGGTAAACCACGAGATTCAAAAATTTCTAATTCTGCACCTATAAGAGGGGTTTTTACGTTGTCTGGATTTCCAACAAACGGATTATTCGTTATACCACCAGAAAAACCTAATCGTAAGCCTATTCTTGGTTCAGGTTGCAATGATACATAACTAGAATCTACGGAAGTATTATACAGGTCAAAGTAGTTTCTTAAATCGTAACGTGTTAGTTTGAGTTTATATGTAGATTGTCCATTTGTGAATCCTTCAAGTAAAACCTTGTACTCTTCGTTATAGTTCTTATCTGCTCCTTTAGTGTTTTTTAATTCAGTAATAGTATTATCTTCTGTTCTAACAAAATATCTGTATTCACCATCTATTGTATTCCAAAGTAAATCTAATTGGCCTTCAATTTCTGTTATAAGTTCTAAAGTTTCTCCTTTAATTGTATAGGTCTGCTGGCTATAACTAAAAACACTTATACTTAGTAATGCGAATAATAGGATGCGTTTTTTCATTAATTATAATTTATCTTATTTGGGACTAGATTTGAGTAAAGCTATTAAAAATATTTAAAACACCTATTTTTTGAAGGTTCTACCTTTCCAATTAAAGGGTTTGTAAAATGATAATACCGCAATGTAGATGCTAAAAATTGGGTAAATAAAACTCGAAAACAGGTATGATAATAATAGAGTTTCTTGCTTAAAAAATCGAGAAGCTTTAAATAACAATAAAAAATCGATACCAAGTTTAATGACTAAAAGAGAAATGATTGTTTTAAAGCTTACTAACCCAAAAATAGCGAATGGAATAAACGCTAAACAAACAAAGTTTGCTAATAAGACAGTGATTCCAACAAGTTTTGCAAATCGGTTATTATAAGATGATGTTTTAGAAGCCCAGCGTAAACGTTGCTCAATTAAGGCTTTTAAATTTTCGGCTGGTTTTGTGTTTACAATCGCTTTATTAGATTTAAGATATTGAATGCTTTTAGCATCTTGTTTAATTAGTTTTTCTAATAAAAAAAGATCATCACCACTTGCAATATCAGTATTACCGTCAAAACCATTTAAAGCTATAAATGCAGATTTCTTGTAAGCGAGATTTGCACCATTACACATAAAGGGTTTTTTAATACCAAAGCCACCTATAGTTGCTCCTTGTAAACTCAAAAAATCTAAAATTTGAAACCGATTAAAAAACGAATTTTCACCTTTATATTTTACGGGAGCTACAATGCAGTTTGGCTGCTTCACTTGAATACACTCATCTATCGCATCTAACCAATATTTTGGTAACTTACAATCTGCATCTGTGGTAACAATCCAGTTGAATTTTGAAAGCGAAACCGCTGAGGTTATGGCATCTTTCTTAGGTGAGTTTGTAATTCTATTATTATGAGTTATCTGAATATTATCACTTCGACTGAAATCCTTTTTGAAGGATTTTGTAGCCATAATTTTTTCAATCACAGCGACCGATTGATCTTCCGATGCATCATTAACAAGAATAATTTCAAAATGAGATTTAGGATAATTTAAGTTAGAAATAGACTTTAGTAGTTCAGGTAAATTATCTGCTTCATTCCGAAACGGAATAATAATAGAAAATTTAGTGAAAGGCTTTAAATCTTGAAGTTTAAAACTTTCAACCTTATCAAAACCATAAGTTAAACTGCCAATGAGAATAAAATAAATTAGAATAACGGCTATGACTATTGTTGATAGTATCATTTTTCTGTTTGAGGTAATTTAAAATTGAGAACAAAGTAACTTCCAAATAAACTCGGAATGGCAAAGTTAAGCAACCACATTAATGTAACAATAGATAATATGGTGAGCTCGTTTACTTCAACATAACCGAACAAAAATACGGCAATACTTCCTTTAATTATAACATCGAATATTGAAATTGACGGTACTATGGATGCTAAAAAATACATACTTGTAATCACCACCATAGCTTTAGAATAATCCACATTCACACCAAAAAGTGTTAGCAGATAATAAAACTGAAACGAAAAAATTAAATATCTAATTAGTGAAAACCCGAGTGTTATAGTGTGCGTTTTTATGGTGATACGTTTTATGAAATCTATAATATGTTGAAACGAAAATCCCTTAATTTTAAACCGCTTTTGTTTAATGCCAAATGCTGTAAAAAGACTAATCATAAGTAAGATTAAAACAAATCGCAACACTTTATAATATTCAAAATCGATTTGATATCGGCTTATAAAAATCATAAAACCAACTAAGCCAAAAACAGTTGTAATTGCCATTTGAGCCATATTGCCCAAAAGATTCAAGAGAACAACTTTGGTTCTAAGTTTCTTAACATAATAAACAGCTTTGGCTCCATAATCACCAATACGATTTGGTGTAATTATAGATGCAGTTAAGCCACCTAAACTTTGTTCTAAAGCATTTCTAAATGAAATCTTTTGAATGGTTTTAACTAAATACTTCCACTTTAAAATTTCAAAAAACCAATTAAAAATAGATATAATGACTAAAAAAATGATGTTTTTTGGCGAAAATGCATCATTTTCCTTTAAAAATGAAATAAACGCATTGTATTGTAAATTCTCATTTTCTGAGATTCTTGTATAAATAAAATAAAAAGCACCAACAATAATACTCAACTTTATAAGAACAAAGAAGAATTGCTTAGTTTTGTATGGCACGTCGTAATGCATGTTACAAATAAAACTAAAAACATACAGATGCAGCAGTATTTAAAACAATACCTTTTCTTTTTTTTTGCGGTTTTTATAACATCTAGTAGTTATGCTCAATTTAGAGATACGAGTAAATGGAAAGCGCTTTTTGCAGTTGGTCTTAATTACCCAACAACAGATGGTTTTGTTAAAGGGACTTATGCGCAGCCTGTTAATTTACCTGCGGTAAATATTGGTATTCAGCATATGTTAAAACGTCAGTACGGTGTAAAGTTAGATTTTGGTTTTAATCGTTTTAAAAACGATGATGATTCTCCAGAGTTTAAAATAAACTATACACGGATTAATGCACAATTTATTTATAATCCTTCAGAGTATTTAGGCTTTCTTCCAGCGCGAATGCAAACTGTTTTACACTCAGGGCCAGGTGTTTCTTTTGTTAAGCCCTTAGGTAATTTAGGTGATAACAAGCAAACTTTTTTAAACCTTAATTTAGGTTTTGAATTGCATTATGCGATCAATAAAAAACTATCGATTTACACAGATATTGCTTATTTGTATGGAGTTACCTCTTTAGAAGATTACGACCCAGTATTAAGTGGGTTGGGAGCATTTAATGGTAGTGTATTAAACCTTACCTTTGGTTTGGCAGTTTCATTAAGTGGTTGCCAATACTGTGATTAGAAATGAGTAAAGAACAAATTATTTTAGGCATAGATCCTGGCACAACGATTATGGGTTTCGGACTCATTAAAATTGTGGGTAAGAAGATGGAATTTATGCAACTGAATGAGTTAATGCTCAAAAAGTACGATGACCATTACTTAAAACTAAAACTCATTTTTGAACGTACAATAGAACTTATAGATACCTATCACCCAGACGAAATAGCCATTGAAGCTCCTTTTTTTGGTAAAAACGTACAGAGTATGTTAAAGCTAGGCCGTGCTCAAGGTGTGGCAATGGCAGCTGGTTTATCTCGCGAAGTACCAATTACAGAATACGCTCCAAAAAAGATAAAAATGGCAATTACAGGAAACGGAAATGCCAGTAAAGAACAAGTTGCTAAAATGCTTCAAAGTATGTTGGGACTTAAAACAATACCAAAAAATCTAGATTCAATGGATGGATTGGCTGCTGCAGTTTGTCATTTTTATAATCAAGGTCGTGTAGAGATTGGTAAAAGTTACTCAGGTTGGGGCGCTTTTGTGAAGCAGAATGAAGGACGCGTAAAGAAGTAGATAGTCACAATCGCAGTAATCAGTTAAGAATAGTACATGAGAATCATTATCATCCTTTTAGTCTGCAGTCAATCTCTTTTTGTTTTTAGCCAAGGGCAAGTTGAAATGAATGATATTGCACACAAAAATTGGTCTCAATCTCAAAAAATTAAGGATTCTTTAGTTGTTGAATTATTGAAAATTAACAAAAACGATTCTACCTTTATTAAGACGTTTGAAGCTTCGGAAAAACTATGGAATACTTTTGTAGAAGAACAATTCAACCTTAAATTCCCAGCTTATGAATCTTGGGGAACCAGAAGAGAACAATATGGTAGTCAGTTTGATATGCTAAACTTTAATTTTATGAAATCGTATTGCGATTTACGGATTGCAACGCTATATGATTTGTTTGAAGAGTAATATGAAGAACTTTAATCTGAGACTGAATTCTGAAAACTAAAATGAGCGGCATCTACATCCATATACCATTCTGCAAACAAGCTTGTCATTACTGCGACTTTCATTTTTCGACCTCATTAAAAAATAAAGACCCACTTATTAATGCATTAGTCAGAGAATTAGAACTTCGTAAAGACGAACTTAAAAAGACAACAGTAGAAACGATATACTTTGGTGGAGGAACACCATCATTATTAACCAATGAAGAGTTGCGATTTATAATTGATGCAGTTTATAAAAATTATACCGTTTCAGATCATCCTGAAATAACTTTAGAAGCCAATCCAGATGATTTATCCAAAGACCGTATAATAGAACTATCTAAAAGTAGAATTAATCGTCTTTCAATTGGCATACAATCTTTTTTTGAAGCTGATTTGAAGCTTATGAATCGTGCTCATAATGCTAACGAAGCAAAATTATGTTTAGAAGAAGCCACTAAGTACTTTGATAATATTTCTTTAGATTTAATTTATGGAATACCAGGATCTTCAAATGAGCAATGGCTCGATAATATTGAAAGCGCTTTAAGCTATAATATACCTCATATTTCAAGTTATGCTTTAACAGTTGAGCCAAAAACAGCATTAGCATCATTCATTGAAAAAGGTATTATTGATAATGTAGATGATGAGCAAGCACACGACCAATTTCATATTTTAAAAGATAAATTAGAAGCGGAAGGTTTTGTGCATTATGAACTTTCTAATTTTGGAAAAGAAGGTTTTTTTAGTAAAAATAATTCGGCTTATTGGCAAGGAAAATCATACATAGGAATTGGGCCTTCCGCACATTCTTTTAATGGGAAACAACGTGGCTGGAATGTTAAGAACAATTCAAAATATATTAAAGTTATTCAGCAGGACGCATTACCGATAGAAATAGAGACCTTAACGCTTACAGATCAGTATAATGAATATATAATGACAGGTTTGAGAACTATTTGGGGAGTATCTTTTGAAAAAGTTGAACAAAATTTTGGTAATGCTTTTAAAGATTACCTAATTGAACAATCCAAAGTTTTTATAAATCAACAATTGTTGTATATTGATGATGAGCATTTGCGTGTCACTAAAAAAGGACAATTTTTGAGTGATGGTATTGCTTCAGAATTATTTAAAATAAACTAATATTGATTACAACAATACAATACAATACAAGAAAACTAAAAATAGATTTATCTCAACCTTTAGACATTTCAATACCTTTAAAAGGGGATGTCTCTAATGTAAATGCATGGAGTTTAGATGCGCCAAAAATCACACCAGAGCTCATAGAGGGACAGGAGGTTAGCGTAGTTAAAGGTGCAGCCGTTAATTTTAATACCATTACATTCAATCCGCATTCTCATGGTACGCATACAGAAACGGTTGGTCATATTACAGAAAAAGTGTATTCTATAAACAAACAGTTAAAGCAATTTTTTTTTTTAGCTGAAGTCGTAACCGTTGCACCAGAAAAATTAGGTGATGATTATGTGATTTCTAAAAAACAGTTGCAGTTTGCTATTGGAAATAAAAAGAGAGAAGCTATTGTTGTAAGAACGTTGCCAAATACCAAAGAAAAAAAATCACGACAATATTCTAATACAAACCCAACCTATTTATTAGAAGATGCTGCTATATATTTAAAATCAAAAGACGTTAAGCATTTACTAATTGATTTGCCAAGTATAGATAAAGAGCAAGATGGAGGCGAACTATTAGCACATAATGCGTTTTGGAATACCAAAGGAAAGCTGAGATTAGATGCTACAATAACAGAGTTTATTTACGTGTCTAATAAAATTAATGATGGCTGTTATATGCTTAACCTTCAAATTGCACCTTTTGAGAATGATGCAGCACCAAGCAAACCTATTTTATATAAAATCATGGATTAATTACTTGTGACTACAAGCACAAGTAAGTGTCACATAATTAAACACATATGGAAACATTTTTTATAATCATAATAAGTATTTTAGTAACCTTAGGCTTGGTTACTATTTATAAACAATGGAAAACGAAGCAGACGACAACGGCACAATCTATTTTACTTTTAGATAAAATAAAACGGGTTTGTAAGTTTATAACAGTCGAAGGGGATTTTGCTGAGATTTACCATTACGAGGACGTTAAGGAGACGTTTTTAAAACTGATTTCTAGCCGAAAAAAAGCACTAATCGTTATCAATGCTAAAGCTCATGTTGGATTCGATCTGAGTAAAGTAGAGATGAGCTCTAATTTAAAAGCAAAAACAGTGGTACTAACTCATTTTCCGCAACCCGAAGTGTTATCTATAGAAAGTGATATTAACTACTACGATAAACAAGACGGCATGTTTAATAAGTTTGAAGCTTCAGATTTAACAGAACTACACACCAAGGCAAAAGCGCACATCATTGATAAAATTCCTGAAAGTGGACTTTATAATGTGGCTAAGCAAGAAGCCTTAGAAGCGATTCAACTCATTGAGAATTTGGTTCAAACCATTGGTTGGGAATTAGATTATTCAGCATTAAAGATTGAAGAAAAGGAAGAGAAGAAGCTCTTGGAATGAATATAGAACAATACAGAAATTACTGCATGAATAAAAAGGAAGTGACAGAACACTTTCCTTTTGATAATGATACGCTTGTTTTTAAAGTTTGTAATAAAATGTTTGCACTAGCATCTTTAAAGAAATGGGAAAATGGCAAAGGTTTTATAAACTTAAAATGTGACCCAGAATATGCTCAAGAACTTAGAGCAGAATATGACAGTATAAAACCTGGCTACCATATGCATAAGCAACAATGGAATAGCGTTTATATCCATACAGGTGAACTCTCATCGAAACTTATTACCGAACTCATAGATCATTCTTATGCTATGGTGGTAAAGGGAATGACTAAAAAAAGACGTCAAGAATTAGAATTATAATTGTGTTCATCTACAGAAACTTACCATCCATCTAAAGAGATGTTACTTGCTACAGAATTTATTCATTAACTTAGGTTTATCAATATACATTTGTCTTTATATTAACTAAAGGCAGCATCAATATTATAAAACATATTTAAGTTATTATTTAAATTAAAAGAATTATTTTCTGGTGAAATTTTAATAAAAATTATAAAGCTTGATAATTCGAAAACGCTAAAAGGTGGGGATTAACATCAAGTGAACAATTACTTGCCAGTTTGAAACAGATAGAATTTATTAGTTTTTTTGAAAACCATAAAGATACTTTTAACGCGGATAGTTTCCCTTTGAACTTTTTAATAGAATTAGAGCATATAAAACATGCGTCTCAAATGAATGCTATTAGTTTCATTATGGACTAAGAATGTAATTCCCTAATTACCACTCGTCGACACTTAAGGGTTATTCGTCTACACTTAATTTGCTTTTAACGAAATATAATTTACATAATATGTAGTTAGTTTATTTTAATAGTTAATTCACAACATACCACCTCATGAGTAAAGCCCTTAAAATTCTTTTAATTGAAGACGACATTATAGAAGTCATGAAATTGGATAGAGTTATATCATCCTTGAAATTGAATCACCTAATCATTAAGGCCAAAAATGGAGAGGAAGCACTTGGGGTTTTACAGAAAAAGGAAATACTTCCTGATATTATTTTATTAGATTTAAACATGCCAAAAATAAATGGTATTGAGTTTTTAAGTATTTTGAAAACAGATGAAACACTTAAGTATATTCCAACTATTATTCTGACGACATCTAATAACCAAAAAGATTTGTTAGATTGCTATGAAATTGGGGTTGCGGGCTATGTAATTAAGCCATTGAAGTATGAAGATTATGTAGGTAAAATTGAGAAACTTCTCGAGTATTGGAGTATCAATGAGTTAATAAAATTATAATGAAAGGAATCGTTTTTACAGAGTTTTTAGAACTCGTTGAAGATAAGTTTGGATTGGAAATGGTAGATTATATTATCACAAATTCTGACTTAGAATCTGAGGGAATATATACTGCGGTAGGAACTTATAGTTTTTCTGAAATGTTACAATTGCTTAAGCACCTTAGCGAGAGAACACAGATATCCATAGACAACTTATTACTGGTTTATGGAGAACATTTTTTTAGTGTTGTAGAAAAGAGTTATCCTGGACTTTTAGGAGCTTATAAAGATCCAATTGAAATAATCTCATCTATTGAGCATCATATTCATATTGAAGTAAGAAAGATATATCCAGACGAAGAATTACCTACTTTCGAGGTCATCGAAAAGACAAATAATTCTTTAATAATGGATTATAAATCAAACAGACCAATGCATCATTTCGGATTAGGCGTAATGAATAAAACATTCGAGCATTTTAATGCTACAGCTGTTATTGCATTAGAGAAAATTAAGGAAGACGGAACAGAAGTAAGATTTGTAATACATAAAAATTAATGAGCCAAGAGGAGCTAGATATACTAAAACGTGCTCTTAAAAGAGAAAAGTCAGCTAGAAAAGCAGCTGAAACAATTCTTGAAGAGAAATCTAGAGAACTCTATAAAACGTCCCAAAAACTAGAACAGCTACTAGACGAAAAATCGTCTCAACTTCAAGGTATTTTTGAAAACATCGTTGATGCTTATGTTGTTATGGATATTAACGGAAATGTGCTTAAGTTCAATGAAGCAGCAACTAAACTTTTTGGTTATGATATTGATAAAGAAGCGGTTAATGTCATTGATCTTATATATAAAGAAGATTATCAATATGCGATGGGTTCTTATTTAGAGTTACAAACTAAAGGGTTTTTCAAAGATTACGAAGCTCGCATATATACTAAATCTGGCGAAATAAAATGGGTGCATATCAATGCGAGTATCGTTCTTGATAAGAATAAAGCACCAATTGCTGCACAAGGAATCGTCATAGATATTTCTCAGCAAAAAGCATCAGAAGAAAAATTTATTAAATCAGAAAGCAGATTATCTTCACTAATTCTTAACCTAGATAGTGGTGTTTTATTAGAAGATGAAAATCGTAAAATTATCTTAACGAATAAAAAATTCTGTGAGTTCTTTGATGTTCCTGGTGATCCCGAATTATTAAAGGGTCAAGATTGCTCTAACGCAGCAGAACAAAGCAAAGGATTATTCGATAACGAAGATGAGTTTGTGAAAAGAATTGACAACATCTTAGAGCATAAAAAGATGGTGCTTAGTGATGAGTTAACCATGAAAAATGGAAAAGTTCTCGAACGTGACTTCGTGCCAATTATTAAAGATAATGTTTATCTAGGACACCTTTGGGCGTATCGTGATGTTACACTTAAGAGGAAGTATCGTAAAAGTTTAGAAGCTCAAAAACAAAAGTATAGTAGTATTATTGCCAATATGAACCTTGGATTGGTTGAAGTGAATAATGAAGACGAAATCTTAATGATTAATCAAAGTTTTTCTGAAATGTCAGGTTATCTTGAAGAGGAACTTATAGGCAAAGCTGCTGGAGAAGTGTTTCTGGTAGATAAAGATTTTGATATCATTAAAACCGAAAATGTAAAACGTCAAAAAGGAATATCTAGTTCTTATGAACTTGAGGTAGAAATAAAATCGGGAGAGATTAGACATTGGCTTATTAGTGGAGCACCAAATTACGCTGATAACGGTAATGTTATTGGTTCAATAGGGATTCATTTAGATATTACAAATGCAAAACGAAATACGGAGTTAATCGAAGAACAAAAGCGAGAATTAGATGTTATTGTAAATAATTCACCAATAGGTATTGTTTTGACACAAAATGAACAAATTATCAAAACGAATTCAGCATTTCAAAAGATGTTGGGTTATTCTGAAGATCAGTTAAAAGAGTTAACCATAAAAGATTTATCATTACAAGAAGATTATCCAGAGTCTAAGGTTTTTATCGAGAAAATGAACAGAGGAGAAATTGATAATTTCACGGTCAATAAACGCTATAATAGGATATATGGATCTGTTATTTGGGCTAAAACAAATGTCAATGCTGTAAGAGGTAGCGACGGTAATATCAAATATCAAGTGGCTTTAATTGAAGATATTACGTCGGAAAGAGAAAAAACCTTGATTATTGATTTGATTAATAATATTATGAAATCTTTATTAGGTAAAACCAATATTAATGAGATTGCATGGGAAATCGTTAATCATATTGGTAATTACCTCGATTCACAAGATTGTGTGATTTACTTAGTGGATCATGATGACCAAACCCTAGAACAGGTTGCTGTTTATGGCAATAAATTAGGTAAAGATAATAAAATAGACAATAGGTTAATAATTCCAATAGGTGAGGGTGTTGTTGGAAACGTAGTTAAAACAGCATCCTCAAGAATTATTAAAGACACCTCTAAGGTGAATAGCTATATCGTTGATGATGAGCGGCGTTTTTCTGAAATAACTGTGCCTATAATAAGTAGTGGTCGCGTTATTGGAGTTATAGACTCTGAGCATAAAGATAAAAACTACTACACTCAAGAACATGTAAAAGCTCTAGAAAGTATCGCCAGTTTAGTGGCTATAAAATTGCGGACAGCATTAAATGTTAGACAGCGTAAACAAGCAGAAGTTAAAAATGAACAACTACGTATCAAATTAGAAAAGAGTAATGATGAACTTCAAGAATATGCGCATATCGTATCACACGATTTAAAGTCGCCATTGAGAAGTCTTAGTGCCTTAATTAGCTGGGTTAAAGAAGATAATTCTGGTAAGTTTGATGGCACGAGTTTGCAGAATTTTGATTTGATTGGTGCGACATTAGAAAGGATGGAACTTCTTATTTCTGATATTTTGACCTACTCAAGTATAGGCTCAGAAACTTTAAATAATCAAGAGGTAAATCTGAACCTTTTGGTTGATGATTTAAAGCAAATTCTATTTGCTCCAGAGCACATATCGATTACAGTATTAAATAAGCTTCCAACGGTAAAAGGTGATAAAACAAAATTACATCAGTTGTTTCAAAACCTTATAGGTAATGCTATTAAATTCAATGATAAAGACCAAGGACTTATTCAAATTAACGTGGAAGAGAAGAAGTCATTTTATCAATTCTCAATAAATGATAACGGTGTTGGCATTGATAAAATATATCATGATAAAATTTTTAAAATATTTCATTCACTTAATAAAAGTAAAGAGTGTACAGGTATTGGTTTATCAATAGTAAAAAAGATTGTCGATTTACATGATGGTGAAATTTGGTTGGAGAGTAAGCCTTCAGTAGGGACTACATTTTATTTCACATTAAAAAAGTAAGAATGAAAACAGTTCAATTAAGAAAACATAAATCTTCAGATTGGGAGTACCTTTCTGAAGCTATTGCGTTGCGAAACCCATTGGTTCTTGTTTTTGGCAATAGATATTTACTAGAAGATGATTCTATTTATAAACAATTACAGGATAAATTTCCTGATGGGCATTTGGTTTTTGGATCTACAAGCGGAGATATAACTGCAGATTTTGTAGATGAAGAAGGGATTACAGTAACCGCAATTGAGTTTGAAAAATCTCATTTCGAAATAAAAACGAGTAATGTATTACATAGAGATTTAGATAGTTTTCGTACAGGTAAAGACTTAGTTAATCAATTTTCAAAAGACGGGCTAAAGCACATTTTTGTAATTTCTGAAGGTAGTTTTATCAACGGAAGTCAATTGACAAAAGGCATGAATGCTGCAACAGACCAGAATTTATTAATTACTGGAGGACTTTGCGGTGATGCTGCGCGTTTTGAAAAAACAGTAGCGTCTTACAATGAGAACCCTAAACCAGGTGAAATTGTAGCTATTGGTTTTTACGGAGAAACATTCGAAGCTTCATTTGCTATACATGGTGGTTGGACCCCTTTTGGACCAGAACGTATTGTTACTAAATCAGAATCGAATGTATTATTTGAGCTAGATAATAAGCCAGCATTAGATTTATATAAAAAATATTTAGGTGAGAAGTCTAAAGAGTTACCAGGTGCTGCCTTATTGTATCCCTTAAATGTGAAGTCTCAATACGAAAAACAATCGTATGTGCGTACCATCTTAAATATAGATGAAGAAAAAAACACAATGATTCTCGCTGGTGACATTCCAGAAAATTCTAAAGTACAGCTCATGATGACCAATGTAGATAACATTGCAAATGCATCAGAATTAGCTGCAAAACAAGCTTTAGAGAAAAGAAAGAATAAACCACAGTTGGCTTTGCTTGTGAGTTGTATTGGTCGAAAATTAGTTTTAGACCAGCGTGTGGAAGAAGAAATTGATGAAGTGGTTTCTGTGATAGGAGACGACACAACCTTTTGTGGCTTTTACTCTTATGGCGAAATTGCACCTTTTAACTTAGAAATTAATTGTCAATTGCACAATCAAACCATGACAATAACCTTAATTAGCGAATAATGCCAACCTTATTAAAACGCCAAATAAGAAAATATTTAAACAAAGACTTAGCCGAAAGTAAGGACTTTGAAAAGTTCTTAGATGCTGTAAGTAGATCCTATACAAATTATAATGAGCAATTTGTGATGCAGCAACGTGCTATGACCATTAGTTCTAATGAGTTGTTTGAGGCCAACCAGCAGTTAAAGAATGAAGCTATATCACAGCAAGAGGTTATAGATAAATTAAAGCATGTCGTTGAAACCCTTAAATTTTACAAATTACCAGAACGACAAAACACGGATCATACTGACTTAGATAGTTCTAAGTTGGTCGATTTTATAGATAATCAAACCACCGAAATCGTAAAAATAAATCAACAACGAGAAAAACTGCTTGGTGAACTAGCGCACCAAAATCAAGAGTTGAGTGATTATGCACATATGGTATCTCATGATTTAAAATCACCTTTACGAAGTATTGATACATTGACCGCGTGGTTAAAAGAAGATTATAGAGATAAATTAGATGCCAATGGCAACAAAAATTTAGACCTTATTAGAAATAATGTTGAAAAAATGGATACCTTAATAAACGGTATTTTGGAGTACTCAACAATCGGTAAAAATCAAATTGACGCCTATGATGTTAATTTGAACACGCTAATAGAGGATATTTTGAATAGTATCCAAGTACCAAACCATATAGAAATCTCTAAAACGAATTTGCCAATTATTAAAGGCGATAAATACAGATTGCAACAGTTGTTTCAAAATTTGATTGATAATGCGATTAATCATAATGATAAATACAAAGGTCAGATTGAAATTGGTGCAGATGATAAAGGTGAGTTTTGGGAGTTTTGTGTTGCAGATAATGGTAAAGGTATTGACAGCGCTTACTTTGACAAAATATTTAAAACGTTTGAAACTTTAGAAAGTAACGTGCAATCAACGGGTATTGGTTTGTCTATCGTGAAAAAGATTGTCAACTTATATGGTGGAACTATTTGGTTAACTTCGGGAATTGGTCATGGCACAAATTTTTACTTCACTATAAAAAAATAATATAATGGAGCAACCAAATTTATCTTACATTGAAAGTATGTCTGGCGGCGACAAGGCTTTTGAACAGAAGTTGATTGATATCATAAAAGGCGAATTTCCGGAGGAAAAAAAAGTCTATTTTGAAAACAGTGCTGCTAAAAACTATAAACTTACAGCAGAGAATGTTCATAAACTTAAACATAAAATTAGTATTTTAGGCCTAGAGAAGAGTTATGAGGTTGCGGTAGCATTCGAAAACAATTTACTAGAGGGCAGTATAACACTTCAAGACGAATTCGAAGCTATTTTAATAAACATGACTAATTATTTGCAACAGTTATAATTAGGATTTACATGAATTGTATTATTATCGATGATGAAGCAACGGCAAGAGTTATAATAGGTCAATTGTGCTCAAACGTGCCTAGTCTAAATGTTTTAGAGGAATTTCCGAATGCAATTCAAGCTATAAAATATTTAAATCAGAATGAGATTGATTTAATATTTTTAGACATTCACATGCCAGACTTTACAGGTTTTGACTTTATAGATACCATCAAAAATCCACCAAAAATCATCCTTACTACTTCAGATCCAAATTTTGCGATTCAGGCATTCGGGTACGACTGTATTGTAGATTATTTATTAAAGCCTATAACACCTGAGCGTTTTGAAAAAGCTATTGATAAGGCAGAAGCGATTAAATTAAATATACCAGAAGACAAAATATCAAGTCAAGTAGAGACTAGTTCTGGTAATGACCTTTATGTTAATATTGATAGACGTTTAATAAAAATAGATATCCCAAGTATTTATTTGATAGAAGCTAAAGGTGACTATATTCAAGTGAAAACTGAAAATCAAAATTATACAGTACACTCAACACTTAAGAAAATTGAAGATAAGTTACCTAAGGACTTGTTTTTAAAAATACATCGCTCATTTATTATTAATGTTGATAAAATCATTGATATAGAGGATAATAGTGTGCTTATCAAAAAAGATATTATTCCTGTAAGTCGCTCTAATAGACCAGAATTAATGAAGCGTCTTAACCTGCTTTAAAATCATTCATCGACATGTAATTGCTATTCAATGAATCCTATGGTTTATCTAATGAACATCTATTTGTAGCACAATAATTCACAGTATATTTGACCCAAACTTCATAATATAATGGTTTGTGATTAACAGTATAAGGCGAGGCAAGAGAGACATCTTTTGCCTTTTTTGATATTAATATGGTTTGTAATTATAGTAAAAAAAACCATTCGACGATAGTAAGTTGTTTTCTAACGCTAGGGCCTTTATGTCAATCGAAAATTCAAAAACAATCCTTAATGTTAGTATACTTTTGTTACATAAATATATGATGTCATGAAAAAAATATTACTATTAATTGTTGTTATCTCACATAGTTTTAGTGTGATAGCTCAAAGTGGAACACCACTAATAGATTTTGATTTTGGCTCTGCAGCTGATTTTATACTGTTTACTGGAGCTGGAGCAGTAGCCAATACTGGAACTTCTGCAATTACAGGTGATGTTGGTTCACACGCAGGTGCGATAGCTGGTTTTGGGTCTCCTACAGTTTTAAATGGTACTATAGAAAATGCCAATAGCATTACTGTCAACGCTACTATAGATTTAGCAGCAGTTTGCGTTCAAATTCAAAATGTAACAGCAAATATAACAGATCATAGTGCCATTTATGGAAGTGTAGCTGGGGAGACTATTTATCCCGGAGTTTATTCTTCTCTAACAGCAGTAGCTATTACTGGAACTCTTATATTAGATGCCCAAGGGGACCCTAATGCTCAATTTATTTTTAAAATTACGGGAGCGCTTAACTCAGTTGCTGGAGCTACAGTTGTTTTGACTAATGGTGCCTCGTCTGATAATGTGTTTTGGATTGCTGTTGGGGCAGTTGCTTTGGGGGCAAACACCACTATGGTGGGTACGGCTATAGCTTATCCTGGAGCAGTGTCACTAGGAGCAGGTGGAGCTTTTGATGGAAGATTTTATTCTACTATTGGAGCCATAGCAATTGATACTTCAGTTGGGGCAATTCCTTTAGGTAGTCCATTTTATGATAGTCCATTTAATTGCGATTTAAATGCGTACTTATTTCAAGATAACGACATCTATACTATTGATTTAGCATCAGGGAGTTCATATCAATTAGCGGCAGATGTCACACCAGGAAATATAAATGCAGCAGCATATAATCCTGTTGATGGTTTTATTTGGGGATCATTATCGACGCCAGAGAAAACGATAGTTCGTATTGGTGAAAACTTTAGAACAAGAACGTATTATGTCGATGAATTACCAACAACTGTAAGGGATGTAGGTGATGTGAGTTCAAACGGAATCTATTATCTTAAAGGGGATGGAACAACGTATTATAAAATTGATTTAAATCCAGAATCTGTGAACTATACACAGCATCAGGCTACAGAAACCTTATCTATAGACATAAGTATTGATGATTGGGCTTTTAATGCTGTTGATGGATACATATATACAGTAGAAAAGAATACAAATATTTTATATCGTATTGATCCTTCCAACGGTAATGTGCTAGCGCTAGGTGAAGTGCCAATTTTGACAGGGTCAACCTATACGTATGGTGCAGTCTACTTTGATTTGTCGGGTCGTTTTTATGTGTCAGCAAACCAAACAGGAACCATATATGTAATTCAATCGGTTCAAACTATTGACACTGTTGAAGATATTGATTCTAATCTGTTTGCTTTCGGACCATCAAGCTCAAGTAATGATGGCGCACGTTGTCCAACAGCACCAGTATTACAAGAAATTTGTGATAATGGTATTGATGATGATGGTGACGGACTTATAGATTGTGAAGATCCTTCTTGTTCAGGTTTTGGAATATGTGATGTTATTGCATCGCCAACATCGAGCTCTAATTCTGGAGGCTTAGAAAGTAACAGTAGATTGTCTGAGCAAATTAATGCACGTAATTTTAAAAGAGCAAAAGCAGGATACACGTTCGATGCAGCTACTTCACCACGAATAGAAAGAGGATTGATGTATGCTAGTAAAAGTTCAAATTCTAGTTTTATATTACAAGATTTTGTGCCATTAACCACTATAAATGAAGATGAAGCTGTAGAAGCAACGCCATCAGATTTAATTGGTATTACCAATGCTACTGATATCTACGCTGTAGATTACTTAAAAAATAATAGTGCAGTTGCTTCAGTTTTAGTTTTAAAAACCGAAAATGGAGTTTACGAGCACACCAAATACATTTGCGATCGTTTGTTAGGTGCAGAATTAATCTCAGTATCTACAATAGATATTAGCGAGCAACAATTTATAAAATCGATTATTAAAAACGAAGACGGCACGTTCGAGTTTGTACTGAGTTTATCTGCTAAAGTTGTAAATAATGATGCTAACTTCGCTATAGAAAGCCACTGGAATATAGACCAATACGAAGAAAATGTTACTTTTTATAATTTCCAGATTTGGTCTAATACTATTGATGATTTATATGTCTTAGGACAAGAGGTTTTAAATTTACTAAACATAGAAAAACCAATTTCAAGTTATAACAATTCAACGCCACCATCGGTATTTGTTAGAAAAGGAAAATACATAGACGGAGGTTTAGATTTGCAAATTATAAACACAAACGGAACACAAAGTGTTGCCTTAGACGCTGGTTTTAGAGCCACAGAAACGGAAGATTTTAATAATCTCAATTCTACCATTAATTTAAATGGGCAATACATCACTAATCTAACGGTTGAGACAGGGAATTTATTCGATATCGGATTTAGGATTGGTGATGGCATTGCAACACCAGACGATTTATTTATGTCAGATGGTCCATGGGGAATTGACGATTCGCAAACAGAAACCAACGTAAGTCTTTACAATGTCACTACCAATGATTTTGAGTTTGATACTAATGATTTCGCAATTGAGCGTAATGTAGACTTAAACGCAACAACAAGTACCTATGTCGCAGCATATAGAGCATTAACACCAAGGTTTAAAGCAGTAGATCTTGCAGAGTACAACAGCTTTAAATTTAGCGCAGAAGGTAATGGAAATTTAGAAATTACCTTTGTAAAGCAGAGCATTACCGATTGGGAAGCGCAGTTTAAAACAACAGTAACATTAACAAGTATAATGCAAGATTTTACAATAAATATTGATGACTTACAAAACAGTTTTGGTGATGATGCTGAGTTAGATGATGTCATAACGCTAGTTTTTACTATGGTGTCTGAAGACGGAACAATGATCTCAAAGTTAATGAGCTTAAATAACTTACGTTTCTCACAAACCACAACATTATCTGTAAGTGAGTTTATTAATGACGCAATAGTAGTAAAGGCGTTTCCAAACCCAATGACAACTTACATAACACTTCAATTTACAGCAAGCCAAAGCGAAACGGTACAGATTGTAATGTACGATCAGTTAGGTAAGCAAGTGTATAACAAATCTTATAACGCTGTGCTAGGTAAAAACAGCATCACCTTAAACAGAGAAAATTTAAGCACAGGCTTATATTTCTGTAAAATCGTTAGTTGTGAGTATAATTTTAATCCCTTAAAACTGATTATTAATTAATAACTTAAGTGTGCATTAGGCAAAAGAGCAATCTTTTGCCTTTTGTTGTTTGTGGTCTTATGAGCATATTTAAGATATAATATTAATTTCTGGCACATAGGATTTTTTCTTTTCGTCATCCAGGGTTATATTTGCAAAAAAAAATGAATAGAATACAAAACATAGAATACGAGATTTCTGAATTAAGAAATCAATTGAGAAATCATAAGCTTTATGAAAATTTAAATAATATCGATGATATAAAAACTTTTATGGAAAATCACGTATTTGCAGTATGGGATTTTATGTCACTTTTAAAAAATCTTCAAATAAATCTGACTAAAGTAAAAACGCCTTGGACACCACCAAAAAACCCAAGGTTGTCTAGGTTTATAAATGAAATTGTTCACGGAGAAGAAAGTGATATTAACGAAATAGGAGAACCTAAGAGTCATTTTGAAATGTACTTAGATGCAATGGTGCAGACAAATGCAGATACGAATGAAATAGATAAGTTTATAAAACTTATCGAATCAGGAAATTCAATCGAACACTCATTAAATGAAATGAATATTGACTCAAGAGTAGCTGATTTTGTTAAATTTTCATTTTCAATTATTAGAACAAACAAACCACATCTTGTTGCTTCTGCATTTACGTTTGGACGAGAAGATATTATTCCAGATATGTTTATAGAAATTCTTAAGAATTCAGAGTCTGAAAACAAATCTTATAACAAACTAAGGTATTATTTGGAACGCCATATTGAATTAGATGGGGATGAACACGGACCTATTTCTCTAGAGATGATTGAAGAACTATGTAAAGATGATGACCTAAAGTGGAAAGAAACATTAACTGTTGCTAAGCAATCTTTAGAAAAAAGAATTAAGCTTTGGGATGCGATTTGTGATTTAATTCAAATTAAAAAGTTAGCATACAACACCGTTTCTAATTAATTACTTGGTGCTAAACTAATTGCGAAAGTAGCTATGTCATTTCTTGCGCTCGTGTCCACTTGAATTTCCTCTCTGTGATTTGTTTGCTTAATTAGTTACTTAAGCACGTAAAACCCGAGCAGAGAGAACAGGCGAGGCAAACCGTACACAAAACAGTTCTACTTCCTGAAAACTGCCTTATTCAAAAACGTCCACTTAAAACGTAAGCCAACTTCTGTAAAGGTGAAGCCAGCAGCAGTAGCTGAGGCAATATTACTATGGGTTCCATAAACATTTAATAAACTACGCTTAGAGAACTTATACCCAAATGCACCTTGAAAACGGTACGTACTTTGTTTCTCATCATCTTCAATGAATTGGTAACCATAAGCAGCTGTTAAATTATAAAACCATTCTTTTGGTTTTGCGCTGTCTTCATTTTTAATGATGTTCATAAAGACTTCATAAACATTAAATTTTTCTGGACTAAAATAGATTGTTGGGACTTGGTTTTTAAATGTAATGTACTGGTAGTTTAAACCTGCTTTTAGAGACGGATTTGGTAATAGATTATAGTACAATGATGTATATAATAAGTTTCTAGTGTTACCATCGTTTTGCGAGGTGTGCATCACTTGTGTAAACCAACCTAAGTTAAAGTTAGTACTGAGGTTATAGTTGGCGTAAAAATTATTTTGTACGAGTTCGCGATCTAATAAATCAGCATTAAAGCTCTCTATTTGGCGCTTATACCCAATATCTAAAGTTTGTAGTTTAAATGATTTAATATTAAAAGAGACATCTATTAAGAGTTGCGTGTAGTCTGTTGTTTCGGCTTTTGCAGAACTAATCCCAGCAGTTCCTTTAAAGGTGATACTTGGAATGAGTTGGTAAGCTAAACCTAAAGACAGATTGTGAGCATTTGCTGTATTATCTGTAACTGTATTATTTGTAGTTCTGTAATTGTAATTACCTAAGAGACTAAATTTAGTTGATAAAGGAAAGGCCACATTGTTGTTAAAGGCAAAAGCTTTGTTATTGCCATTATCAAATGTATGGGCTCCACTAGCTTCTATAGTTGGTGTAAAGCTAATATCCATTTTATTAATAAAGTTAACGGCATCTTTTTGGTTGTCGTAAAACTTAAGTGTGTTTTCTGCTGAGGAATAAGCATCGTCATAACGGCCTAATGCTTTTAAGACATTCGCTTTCCCTAAGTTACCATCAAAAGAAGTGCTGTCGTTTGCTAGTATTTTGTTATAATCGCTTAAACTCTTTTTAAAATTACTCTTGTAAATGTTTAAGGTAGCTCGTAATGCTAAAACCCAGTTTTCGTTTGGTTTCTTTTCTGCCAACGTATTAATTAGGTTGGTAGCCGCTTTGTATTTTTTATTCCAGATTAAAGCTTGTGCATAACGCTCTGTTGTTTGTTGTGTAATTGTTGTATCGGTAGTTTCGTTTAGAGTTTCATAAGCCTGTGTACTTATCTCTAAGGCCTTTTTTTCTTTTTCGTTTAAATGTTCAACTAATGCCAAACCATTTAAGGCTACAATTTTATGTTCTGGTTGTTCGGCTAATCTATTATATGTGACTTTTGCGCTATCGAACTTATTCCATATTAAGTACAAATTGGCGAGATTTAATAAAGTGTCTTTATCGTCACCAAATACTTCGAGATTCTTAGTTAAAAGTAACTCTGCGTTATCATAGTTTTGGGATTGCTGGTTCTGGTATGCATAACCTAAATAGATATACTTTTTAGAAGTCATTGCATTTGGGTTGCCAGGTAAAACTTCTAGCGCCTTATTTACATAGATAATTGCATTTTCATATTCTTTTAGATTAGAAAGTGTGTTTGCAAAACCTAATAGCGCAGGGAAACTTTTAGGGTCTTCGGTAACGAGTCCATTATAATAGAATTTGGCAGTTATGAAATCTGAGTTCCATAATAAAGACTCTCCATAATTAAGCTTCACTTCAAAATCATTTGGATAATCATTTAGGAGACTAGTAAATAAATTGTTTGCTTTTTCAGAATTACCATTTAAACCAACAGCACGTCCATAACAAAGTCTTGCCGTCTTATTATCTGGATAGTCTTTTAATATCGTAATAAAGAAAGACTCTGCTTGTGCATACTTTCTGGTTTCTAAATAGGTAAAGCCTTCCTTCATGTTTTGAGCTGTTACGCTAAAAACAATTAAGAAAAAGCTAATGTTTATGGCTAATTTTAAAGTATTCATATCTGTTTTATTTTACCTACTACAAGTTACGGAGCATTAGTCCTCCATTCATCTACAGCAACCTGCTATCCGTCGAAATATAAGGAGCATACATGGAAAAACACTTGATATTTGCGTCAGATTTAAACGAGTAACCATTAAAAAACAACAAAATTATGTCACTTACAATTAAAGAAAATAACAACGTATTTACAGTAGAAGGTTCAATCAATGCAAACACTGCGCAAAACTTTCAATCACATTTTGAAATGCTATTAAATGCATTTGGAGAATTAACAATTGATATTGAAAATGTATCAGAAATTGATGCTAACGGATTAGAAGCAATAAGAGTTTTACATGATAACGCTCTAAATTATAACAGAGGCTTTTTTATCTTAGGAAACACTTACAAAGATATATATGATGAATTGAGATACACTGAAGTTGCCGTATAAAACAATACACTAAAAACTAAGACGAAACATCATGCAATTATTAACAGCAATTAAATCAAAAAAGTTATCACCAGAACAATTATTTATGATAAGCGTTTTGGCTGTAAACGGAGGCAACTATCTATACAATGTAGTTTTAGGTCGTCTATTGGGACCTGCAAAGTTTGCTGATGCCGCAGTGCTTATTACCTTTTTATTAGTACTGTCATTTATGGCGATGACATTTCAATTGGTAACTGCTAAATTCTCAGTATTATTTGAGAATAACATCTTTACAAGTTTTATCGCTAAAGTCTATAAGCAAGCTTTTGCAGTTGGTATTGTATTAGGAGTCTTAATTATTGTTTTTGCAGAACAATTAAAGGCACTTTTTAATACGGAGTCGTCAACCATGTTTATCATTTTTGGTTGTGGAGTGCCTCTTTACTTTTTAATGAGCGTCAACAGAGGTGCATTTCAAGGAAAGAAAGCGTACAAGTCTTTATCAATTACGTATCAAGGTGAAATGTTAAGCAGATTATTGATCACATTGGGTCTCATTCTGTTGTTTAATATTCTGTCGTCAGCAGTCATCGCAATAGGAATTGTAGCATCTTTTGTTTTTGGTTTATTTCCTTTTAAATTTAAGCAGATCAGTTTTAATACATCTATTCCTTTAGAAGAGAAGTATAGTAAACAAATTAAAAACTTCTTTTTACTAACCGCTTTTTATGAACTCACACAAATCATCATTAATAATAGTGATATCTTATTAGTAAAACATTATTTCGATGCTCACGAAGCAGGTTTATATGCTTCATTAGCTTTAATAGGTCGCATGGTTTACTTTATCGCTTGGATGTTTGTGATGTTGCTTCTTCCAGCAGTGGTAGAATTAAAGAAAGAAGGCAAAGAAACGGCCTCTATATTATTTAAGTATGTATGCTATATTGCCATAATATCTATTAGTATAATATTAACCTGTTTATGTTTCCCAGAGTTAATAATAAATATTCTTTTTGGAGAACAATACCTCTCTATGGTACCTTTATTATGGAAGTATGCCATGGCAACCTCGATGTTCGCCATCTCAAATATTTTTGCCTATTACTACCTATCATTAGATAAATATGTACCCGTAATTATTTCTGGTGTCTTTGGTATGCTGCAAATGGTATTGGTTATATTTTATCACGATTCGTTAGCGCAAGTAGTACATATGCAAATCGTAGCAATGATTTTATTATTAGTGATTCAAATAGGTTTCTTTATGTTCGACTCTAAAGGCAACAAAAAGCCTAAATCTAAAGTAAGCTACCATTCATCTACAGCAAAAAGTAACCCGTCTAAGTACAACGATTTTAGTCAAATAGATAACGCAAATTTGTACTGTAAATACTAATAAACGATAAATAACATACATCATGAAACTAGCAATTGTAACTGCATATCCGCCAAGTAAAGTCACCTTGACCGAATATGCATACCATTTGGTAAAGCAGTTTAGACAAAACCAAAACGTCACAGAATTAATCTTATTAACGGACAGAACAGAAGGAGCGAAAGATATTCAGTTTGCGGAAGCGGGTTGTAAGGTTACGGTAACGGAATGTTGGTCTTTTAATAGTTATAAGAATATTTTTTCAGTAACAAAAGCAATCAATAAAACAAAACCAGACTCGGTATTATTCAACTTGCAATTTATGAAGTTTGGTGACAAGAAAGTAGCAGCAGCCTTAGGCTTAATGTTACCATTAGTATGCAAGCTAAAGAAGATTCCTAATATAGTTTTATTACATAATATTCTTGAAGAAGTAGATTTAGGAAGTGCAGGTTTTACATCAAATCAGTTAATGCAAAAAATTTACGGGTTTATTGGAACATCATTAACAAAATTAATTCTTCAATCAGATAGGGTTGCTGTGACAATGCAAAAGTATGTTGATGTTTTGGAAGTGAAATATTTAGCGACAAATGTAAAATTGATACCACACGGAACTTTTGAGATTCCTGAAGAACCAGATTACACCTTACCAGAAGGTCCATTACAAATTATGACCTTTGGGAAATTCGGTACTTACAAAAAAGTAGAGGGAATGATTGAAGCGGTAGAAATCGTAAGAACTAAAACAGGTTTAGATTTAGAAGTAGTGATTGCAGGAACAGATAATCCAAACGCACCAGGCTATTTAGCAAAAGTAGAAGCTGATTATAAGCATGTGCCTAAAGTACGTTTTACAGGTTATGTAGAAGAGGAAGATATACCAATTATATTTAATGAAAGTGCAGTAGTTGTATTTCCGTACACATCTACAACAGGAAGCTCTGGAGTGATGCACCAAGCAGGAAGTTATGGAAAAGCTATAGTGATGCCATATTTAGGCGATTTAGCATTATTAGTACAAGATGAAGGGTATCAAGGTGAATTCTTTGAGCCTACAAATGTAGAAAGTTTAGCCTCAGCTATAGAAGCAATTGTAACCAATGAAACACATAGATTAAAGTTAGCGAAGACGAACTATAAAGCGGCAACAGTGCATCCAATGTCACAAATCGCTCAACTATATATAGAAACGTTTCAACATATTATAGATGGAAATCGCGTTGTTAACCTTGAAATTAATAGCTCAACGCATAGAGTTATTCTTTAGAAATAAATTTAAAAGAAGGCTTTTGTATCCCATTTTCATCTATAAATCCAAAGTGCTTTTGAGCATTTTGGCGCCAAGGAAGTCGCCCAACGACTTCCTTTGGTATTTTGTCAAAATCGTATAAGGTCCAAGACATAAAAGGAATATCGTTTTTAGTAAAAACAGATTGAATGGTTTTATGATACGCGGCTTGGTCGTCTTCAGAATTACCAAATGGATTCCATAAACCACTATATGATGATACACCATATTCTGAAATAACAACAGGTTTATCTGGTATTTTAGTTTTTAAGGCTCTATAGGTGGCATCAAGTTCCTCTAACGCTTCATAATAATGAAAGGATACGAAGTCTAGTTTATCTTTTAAAATATTAGCACTTTGGGCATTAGACCAGCCAATAGTCACCGCATGATTTGGATCTTGAGATTTTACAAAATCAATCATTTTATCTAACCAAGCGGTTACGAGTTTTTCACCACGTGATTCAAAGTCTAAATTAGGTTCATTTTTGATATCCCAAAAAGATAAAGCTTTGTGATCTTTTAATGCATTTACAATAACTTTAGCATGGCGTTGCGTAAGCGTCCAATCTAAAACAGAATAATCGCCATAGAAATCAAAAAGCGTTACCATCACTTTTAAGTTTTTAGCTTCTGCAATGTCTAGTAATTTAAGAAATTGATCTAATTGCGTTGAATCTACACTAGATTTCCCAAAACTATCATAAGGCACAAAAACTCTGATACTATTTAATCCTGAGTCCCTAATTATATCAAAATCTGCAGTAATAATTTTAGTATCAAAGCTGTCACCAAACATGTCCCAAGGATTTACTTGCGGATAGTAATTAATACCTGTTATTTTTGAAATTTTTATAGGTGGGTTACCTTTTTCTTTTGCATACGGTTCACTATCAATCTTAACCAAATGACGAATTCTCCAAAATCCATCTTCTAATAAAAGCGTCACTTTATAACTTGACTTTTCCGTCACTTCAGTGATTAGTTTTTCACTTTTATAGATGCGCTTAAATTCTATAACATCATGATCTGTTAAAACGGCAAGTTGGCCATCTTCACTGAAAAATTCGAGACTTGGATGGTGTTCTAAAGTCGTAGCTTCAATCGTAGTTTTATTCTCAGTATTAATGGCTATAATATTAAAAATATTAGCTCTTGCACTTTTGGTGTAATAGTCATCAATACCTTGTTTTGTATTGGTTTTATAAGCTACATATTTTACATACCAAGCATCTAAGTAGTCATTTTCTATCTTAGAAAGGGTTTGCTCGTCTATAGGTCTCCCTTCGTTATCTAAAGGTGCCCATTGTAATTCCGGAAGATATTGATCGACTTGTTTAACTTCAGTATGTAACATTTTACTACGATCAGCACCTGTGTTGAGGTAACTGTATAACGCTCCAAAACCGTAAATTACCAATGTAATGATGATCACATAAGACAACAGAAGTAAACTTCGTAATATGTTCGTATTCGTTTTACTCATAGCTCATGTCACTAAAGGTTTTAGTCATTCCTGCGACTTTTATTTCTAAATTATAATTGCCTTTTGGAAAACGATCTGTATTTAAATGAAATTTCGTCTTACCATTAAATGAACTTTCAATAAACTGTTCTTGTAATAAACCGTCTTTATAAATTAATAAGTTTACTTGGAGTCCGTCGGGTGCGCGCTGACTCATAAAACTCTTTAAAGGCCCTATGTTTATCGTTCTTTTATCTTCAGAAAATACAACATCAAAATCAGAAATGGCTTGTTTATAATCTAATTCTATTTTATTACTATTGGCCATGCCTTCAACATAAGCTTTTATGGACCATTGCTCTTCATGATCGGGATGCAGTAGTTCTGCCACTGCAATGCCATTAATTGTCAGTCCAGAAGTTTTAGATTTATAGCCGTCTTTATTGGTTATAAAAAAGGTGACGAACGTGCCGTCACTTACATTATTACAATAGCGATCTTTAATAACAGTTGTTTTAAATGTGGTGATTTGATTCCCATCTGCATAATCATGAATGCGTTCTGCATTGATTTCAAAATTTGTGGGAATTGCAGGTACTACATTTACATCGTATTCTTTTGAGTTTAATTCTAAAACTTCTGAGCTGATGAGTATGCGGCCACTTTTTGTTTCAGAATAGATGTTTCTATACCCAAAACCATGCTCAGTAAATACATCTGAAGTATTTTGATTCACTAAAAATTGACGCTTTATCTCAACTTTAGTGCTATCTATAAGTGGATTGTCTAAGTCGTCCGTTGGAATAATAACGAGCATCGTAAAATCAGTTCCACCTGCTTCAATACTTGGTGGGCCTAAATAACTCTCAATAGTTTTAATGCTTGTTTTTGGTTTTATATTAACCTGACCTGTAACTTCTGTTTTATCTGATATTAATTGCCAATTTAAAATACCAGATTTCTTGGAAACGGATTTTGGAATCGAAAAGCTGAGTTTAGTGTTTGTTGCAATAGGATTTAAAACTACAGATCCATAAGAGTTGGAACAGTATAAATAAACATCAGCGTTACCGCTAAATAAGAATTTTAATTCAATAGTATCTCCAGCAGTGAATGTGCTTTGTTTTGAAAGTGATTTATAGTAACTGGATGCCTCACTGATCTGCAATGCAACCGTCGTTGAGATTAGAAGAATACAAAGGATCGATATGTATAGATACTTAAGTGTCATTAATTAGGATTTCCTATATAAGTGTTGATTTCTAGTTTTACAAATTTATATATGGGGTGATGTATAGCTTGTAATTCTTCATTGTTATGGTTGGTAATTCTATCAGTGACTATTTTATCCGAGATATGTTCATTTGGCAAACCGTTTACAAAACAATTACTCATATCATCATTAATAATGCGAACTACTTCATTGGTTAATAGTGGATATTGAAAGGCTTGTTTTCTTTGTTGACGAATCCCTTCTTTTATAAATAGGTGATCGACCCAAACTAAATTTTTATTCGCGTCGTAATAAGAGACTAATAACTGCGGAATTGTAACTTCCTCTGTTCCAACGTTAAAAAGACTTCCAGAAATATGTTGCTCATTAATATCTGATATCGATACCGTTGTGCTTTTAAATAAATCCGAACCTGAAACATTACCTGCTGCTTGTAGGTTAAACTTCGTCGGTTGCTCTTCTAATTCAATAGGTGTAAATTCATCGGGATTAAAAGTCTTCGGAATTGAGTCTTGTGTTTTTGACCAGGCAATACCTTCAAAATTAATCCTAAAAGAACTCACTTCCTTTGGCATTAATTTATGGTTGACATGGTATTTAGCATTGTAAGTGGCCAGCATTTTATTTTCATCATTGTAGAGTGTGCCTTTTAAAACCACATCAGCAGGCACGTTATCTATATTCTGAATTTCACCAACAATAGCGTAATGATTTTCAAACTTCACCAGTTTAGCGTTGAGTACTTCTAATACAGGTTGCTTTAAAACATCTTCGTGATGGGTTTGTTCTGTGGTAATGCGTCGTCGGCCTTGGTTGAAATAATTAGTGGTATTACTAGAGTATAACTGGTCAGGCGGAATATCTAAATCAATAGCTTCGGGTTGTATAAACCATTTATTGTTAATCTTAACCAAGGTCTTATAATACGTTTTCTTTATTTTTTCGAGTGGTGTAATCCAATCTGTAAATACTTTTAAACTTGCTAAACTATCAGTCTGGCTAATGGTTTCTGTAGTGATAGCGTCAAGTTTAGCATAAGAACTTAGCAAACCATCTGTAACTGATATCTCGAGCATATACTGAGAAATAGATAAGTTGCTTTTTGGATTGATTAGGTTATGAGCTTTTTTAAATTCTTTAAAATCTAAGGCATCATAATAAGCGAGTATTGCATTTTCTGGTGAGTGATGCGATTCATTTTTAATGTAGAATAGATAAACACCATAACCAATTGTAAGGGCTATAATGATGGACCATACATGTGTTAATTTTAAAACACCACGCGAGAACTTAGTATAATTGTTCTTAAAGTTTAAGTAGGCTGGTAATGGTTTGTTTTTAGTTTTTAAAAGCCTAATGAGAAGCATTTGTATGTTTAAAATAAAGGCAACTAAAACTGTTAAAAAGGGCATAACTCCCCATAGTATTTTTTGCCAAGTGCTCACATCTTCTTTTGGCAGTATTGACGAAAGTGGTGGTACATTTAGTTTTTTCCAAACCATGATACCGTTTTCTAATTGTCTTAAACGTTGCCAACCGCAGAAGTACAAAATAGGATCGTAAAACTTATCGTTAGAAAAAATGTATTTAAAGTTATATTTCTCGGGAGTGGTTAAAAATTGTTGCAAGGATCCTATCCCTTCAATACCTTTAAATTTAGAATTCTCTAAACGCTCAATTGGTCGTGTCGTTAATTCTGGTAAGCGTCTTGCGGAATGATAATTACCATCTACAGACATAGCTTTAGTCTGTGCAGACAACCAAGCCATTTGATCTCCGAAACCTAAAGTCATATATCTCCAGTGATCGTGCTGATCTTGATTCAGAAAATTAACTATAGGTAGCATTTTAATTTGTTGTGGCTGTGATGGTTTAAAATAACTTAGACTCATGGTAAAAATAGTCATGAACAAAAATAAACCAGCCAAAATACCACCTGTTAATCTGTGATATATCGCTCCAAACTTATTTTGAATAAGCGTTTTAAGATCACCTTCAACGAAACGATAAACAAACTCACCAAACAAAGGCAGAGACATTATGGAAGCCCAAAAGGTAAAACGGTCTAAGGTTAAAATATTGAATGCTGTTTCGCCAAGGACTAGTCTAGGAATTGGAGATGTGTCTCCAGTTCCTAGTATAAAAAGGATGGTTATAGATAGTCCGAAAAACAAATAGCGTTTACTGTAAAATCTATAGAATATGTATGGTAGTATTATGAGTAAAATCCCCCAAGGAATTAAAAAGAACACCAAACCAGATGAGGTAATCTCTAAAAAATTATCTCGAGAGCCATGAGGTATTGGTATTTGTGTAATTGGGTTGTTTTTTGAGTTAATCCAATATGGTAAAATACAGCCTATTATAATGACTAAAGATAGTATGCCAAAACTAATAATACGTTTAAAGAGTTTAAAGAAACTGCTTAAAAAGACTTTAAATGTAACAGCCTTCATTGAATCTACTTGTTCTCTAGAATGATCCATAATCACCATACCTATTAATGGAAATATAAAGAAGATAATTCCGAATATAGGTGTAACATGATGTGAAGTAACGGTTACAGCAATTAAGGATAATGAAGTTGCTAAATAGCACCATTTACCTGTTTTGAGCCACAAATAAATTTCTGGCAATGAATGCATAAGAACAGAAATTCCAATGATACTTGGTAGCTGACCGAATATGTGGAGGGTTTCTACAAAAGATGATGAAAACACAGCTAATATAGCAGCATAGCCAGCAACAGTTTTATTGGAAGTAATTAATAGCGAGAATCGATAAACACCAGTAATAAATAAAACAACACTTATAAGTGCTACTGTAAACATCCCAAACTTTAAGCCTCCAATTAACGATAATGCAGCAATCGATTGGTGCACCAAAGGGGGATAACTCATTACAGTAAAACCTGTGTACCATTTATAGTTCCATGGCTCAAACCAACTACCAGCATAATGATCTGCAAAAAACAGATGAATAAGTGCATCGTAAGTGGTTTCTAATGTGAAAAATATAGACGTACCATGAAATGCTATACCAATTAATAAGGCAACTATTAAATATTTATTTGACGTGTTTTTCATGTAAAACCTTGATAATATGATCACCACTGTAAATATATATAATTTAAATAGTGGTACAATTTTTAATTAACTACAGCTACCTACCATTCGTCTACACTTACTATTGGCTTCAGCTAAATTTAAATTTCAAAGATGTCATCTCTTGTACTTTTAACCTGTAAACAACCAATTAAAAACAATTATTATGAAGGTTTTAGCGATAGACGATCAACAACTTGTATTACTTCCATTACAAAAGCGATTAACAGAACTTGGTTACGAAGTGAAAATTGAAACGGATGCAGCAAAAGGATTGGATTTATATGATTCTTTTATTCCAGATCTAGTTGTCGTTGATATTAATATGCCTCAAGTTTCTGGTTTAGATGTGGTTAAGTATATAAGAACAACTAAGAATTCACAAACACCAATAATGATTTTGTCTGGTAATATTCAAGACGATACAATAACAAAAGCTTTTGATTTAGGAATTAATGATTATATGAAAAAGCCATTAAGTCTTAACGAAATTTGTGCTAGAGTAAAACGATTAATAGGATTGCCACAAGTTCAAAATGCTGTAAAAAGTAATTCTCATATCATGATTCAACAGCGCTGTGTTGGTGTTGTAATTCCATGCTATAACGAAGAGGAACGTTTGTTAAGTGATAAGTTCTTGACCTATATCGATAAAAACTCGGGTTACTATTTATGTTTTGTAAATGACGGCAGTAAGGATAAGACTTTAGAAGTGCTTCACGAATTACAAAAGGGAAGAGAAGATTTTATCACTGTATATGACTGTGAGAAAAATGGTGGAAAAGCAGAGGCTGTGCGTTTAGGAATGCTCTATATGGCAAAGAAAGAAGATTTAGATTATATCGGATTCTTAGATGCTGATTTGTCAACTGATTTAGCAGATTTTGATGATTTAGTGAAAACTATTGAAACTTCGGAATTTAAAATTGTTAGTGGGTCACGTATTGCAAGAATGGGAGCAAACATAACAAAAGAGTCTGCAAGAAAGATTATTAGTTTAACTATCAATTTTATTATTCGCAAGATCTTGTCTATGGATTTTAAAGACACGCAGTGTGGTGCAAAAATCTTTCATAAAGATGTCATCAATATCGCGTTTAAAGAAAAATTTGTAACGCAGTGGGTTTTTGATGTTGAGGTTTTCAAAAGAATGTCGATTTATTTTGGACTAAAAAAGGCAAAAGCAATGCTTTGTGAAAAACCTTTAAAACGATGGATTCATGCAGAGGGTTCTAAATTATCTATTAAGGATTCAGTAAAAATTGTTGGACAATTAGGACAGATTGCTTGGGTCTATAGATTAAAGAAGATAAGGTATAAAGCTGCTTTAACAAATGTATTAAATGTTGCATAATTAGCATAAAAGAGAGTAAGATGAAGATAGGAATTATAATCATATTCAATAATAATGAAGCACAATTCGAAAAGTGTTTTTTTATAGAACAGATCAACGCATTCAAAACAATAGAACTTTGTTTAGTTGATAATAATAGTAAAGACAAAACATTACAGTTATTAAAAGATGTAAAAGAAGCTTGCTCTTCTCAGGTATCAATTGTAGAGATCAAAAAACACAGTTCCGAAGATGCAGCAAAAAGAGCAGGAGCAAGATATCTATTTAGTCAATTTAACTTAAGACACATTGGGTTTATTAATGTAAACGCTAGTCATATCAAAGGTGAACATCTAAATACCTTAATTGAAGATGTGTGTAAAAATCAAGAATTTATTATAAATTTTAATATCGAAACTATTAAAGGGCAAGAAGTTAAGCAAACCCTTTTTAAAAATATTTTTTCAGTAGTTGACTATTTAAAGAGTATAAAAACACATACTAATTTTAATAATCTAAACCCAAGCGTTTAGTATATAAATAAAACACAATGGAGGCATATCCAATAAAATTTAGACCAATACTTAAAGAGAAAATTTGGGGAGGCGAAAAGCTTTCTGAAATTTTAAATAAAACATCAAATAGTAAAAATGTCGGTGAGAGCTGGGAAATTTCTGGAGTAAAAGATAATATCTCAATTGCTTCAAATGGATTATATAAAGGACAGTCTTTAAATGATTTTTTAGGAAAAGATAACATTGCAACATTCGGAGAGAATTTCCCATTACTTATGAAATTTTTAGATGCTAAATCTAATCTATCTGTACAAGTACATCCAGATGATGAGATGGCAAGTGCAAATCATAATTCTTTTGGTAAAACAGAAATGTGGTATATAATGGATAGTGATGAAGATGCAGAAATCGTATTAGGATTAAAAAATAATGATATTGATAAAAATGTGTTAAGTGATATAAATGCCTCTAATGTAGACGCTATCTTTAATATAGAAAAAATAAAAAGTGGTGATAGCTATTTTATTCCTGCTGGGAAGATACATGCTATTGGTGCTGGTGTTTTAGCTGCCGAAATTCAACAAACTAGCGATATTACATATCGCGTTTATGATTGGGGTAGAACAGACGACAATGGTGATCAAAGAGAATTACATACAAGTTTAGCACAAAAAGCAACAAAAGTATTCGCTTCAAATGGTAAAAGCAATTATAAATTAGAGGACGACAAAACCAGCAACCTAGTAGATTGCGATTTTTTTACAACAAATATATTTGAAGTCAAAGGGCCTCAAAAAAGAGATTATAAGAACTTAGATTCATTTGTAATTTTTATGTGTGTAGAAGGTATGGCAGAGATCACCATTAATAATCATACAGAGTTTGTGTGTATAGGCGAGACTGTTTTAGTCCCTGCAAATAGTGAAGATGTTATTTTTAATTCTCAAGGCTCTAAATTACTAGAGGTATTTATTGATTCTAAAGATTCTAACTATAAAAAATCAGCATCATAGTTTTTGTTTTAACTGATTAACAAAACCCTATTGTTATATTTGCTTATACAATCAATTATATGAGTTTAGAAAGAGAATTACAACAACGCAGTAGCTCAAAATGTGAGCTATGCACAAGCGAAGAAAAACTAGCTTCTTACACTGTGCCAGATATTAAAGAAAATGGTTTAAAAACTGTTCTATCTGCCTGCCATGTATGTACTGAGCAGATGGGCGATTCTGATAAGATTGAAGCAAATCATTGGCGTTGTCTTAATGATAGTATGTGGAGTGAACACGATGCTGTAAAAATTATGGCTTGGAGAATGCTAAACAGAATTAAGGACGATTGGACGCAAGACCTATTAGGTATGATGTATTTAGAAGAAGATACCTTAGAACTAGCCAAAGCTTCTGGTGATGGTGAAGTTGAAGAAGATAAAGTTATTCATCGCGATGTTAATGGTGTAATTTTAAATAATGGGGATTCTGTAGTTTTAATAAAAGATTTAAAAGTGAAAGGTTCTAGTATGGTGGCCAAACAAGGCGTCGCTGTTAGAAATATTAGACTAGATAGGGATAATGCAGAATTTATTGAAGGTAAAGTAGGACCAACGCTAACTGTAATTATTACTAAGTACGTAAAAAAGTTATAGTTTACGCCAGCTCGATTATTATGGTTTTTATCGGGAATGTATTGAGAACATATAAAACTCAAGAAGTTGTTTTTTAAAATAAGTACATATGCTAGAGATAAGACCAACATATGAAAACTGCAACAAAGCTTTGCCTTACGATTCTAAAGAGGCTATGATTTGCACATTTGAATGTACCTATTGTAAAGATTGTGTAACACTATTAAAAGAAGTCTGTCCCAATTGTGGTGGTGGTTTTGAAAAGCGACCAATTAGACCTAAAAACTTATTAGAAAAGCATTCTGTTTCTAAAACCCTTATACATAAGACTGTAGGTGTTGGGATACATCTACAAAAACTTAAATAAGCTTCTTTTTTCTTACAATACAGTCTTGTAATAATGTGTTGTTTATCGAAAAAACAAACAAACCTTTTCTAATTAACTAGTCAAAATTGTCATTTATCGATTTTATAATGCACTAACCTATCTTAAGTTAGATATTGCAGTATCCCTCTAATTAATAGCACCCAATTTACTGAATTAATAGCCCTAGATTTTTACTAATGCTTTAACACTATTTATTATGGATTTACAAATTTCAAACTACAACAACCAATTCCAATTAAAGGGAACACTAAACAAGTTAAACTTAAAAACGTTTAATTCCTATTTCTCTAATATCTTTGACAAGTTAGATGATATCTTAATCAATATTGAAAGTATTGAGAGTATAGATAGAGCAGGTGTAATGGCTTTAGCCAGACTGCATAACGAGTCTATTACAAAATCAAAGCGCTTATCTATTATAGGATTAGGTTGTAAAGAATTATACGATCATTTTAAAACTCAAGAGCAAACTACAGTAGCTGCTTAAGACATCATAAAAAAATAAAATAAGGTATTTCTAACTGCATTTATGGTGATAGATGAATGTTTTTAGATGTACCTTTTTTATTATTCTTAGCAAGACATGTCTGCTATAATTTTCCATTTTCCCTTTATCTTTTTAAAGATAATAATGAAGACTCCGTCAGCATTACCAACGTCACGTTTTAGATGATATTCACCCATTACCCAATAGTTATCTCCTTCAATATTAGAAATATCATTGATTACAAAATTTAGAGTCCCACTTTCTGCTTTTGTAGGGTAGCCTTTCTTGTAATTATTTAATGTGTTTTGCCAACCTTTAGTAAGACCGTTACTACCGTAAAATTTTAGCAAATCACTTTTCCAATAGCCTTGCATAAAACCTTCTAAGTCGTGTTTATTCCATGCTATTTCTTGTGCTTCCATAACTAACCTAATTCCGGCTTCAGCTTCAGCAATATTTGTTGAGGTTTGCGTTGTGGTTTCATTAGTTACATCTGCCCTTACACTGATACAACTCACAAATAGTAAGGCAAATACGATGGTATAAATAAATCTCATAGGTTTGAATTTTAATTTCAACCTAAAAGTAATAAACCTTTTCGAAATCAGTATCTAGAATTGTGCTAAATACTATCTATACATTTTTCAGTTTTCTATTAAAACTGGAAACCACTCGAACTGAGGGATAGTTCCAAATTCAAAAGTCTAAAGCACACTCTTTTGTTTTTTCAAAAATGCATCTGCTTGGTTTTGCATTAATTCGCGAGCCTTTTTTCGTTTATAGTTCATTACTTCTTCTTCGTCTGCAATTTCATTATAAACTTTGTTGTTAATGGCATTATCTGTTTTTAAGAGTAATTGACGCTCGGCAACTTGTTGCATAGTCCACGTTTTAATTGTGGTTTCTTGGTCTTCTAAACGAAAATCGAATTCACCTTTTGGCGATAAGAGTTTCGCAAATATCGGAGAGGTTTCAATCGCTAAGAACAAGAGAAAAATAAAGAATGAAGGTAACCAAGGTAACTCGCCTAAAGCGGTAACACGTGCCATTAAACCATCAAAATTATCTATTATAGGTTGCGATTGCGCAACGTTTGTAGTGTAATCTCCTTGTAAAGTTGTGATTTGAGTTTCTATAGCTTCAATTTTGGCTTTATTATCAGTTTTTAATTGTTGTAATTCTGCTAAACCAGCATCGTGTTTTTCTCGTTTTTCTTTATAAACAGGGCCCTTGCCTAGAAGGTTTGTGCCTGCTGTACCTTCAGCTTCAGAAATATAAGTGTCGTATAGGGCATTAACCTTTGCTTCTTTAGTGTCTGTTTGAGATTGTAAGCCTAGAATTTCACTTTCTAATTCAGTAATTTGAGGATTAAACTGTTCAGCAATTTGGTTTTGATTGGCTAAAGTTAAATTATTCTTTTGCTCTAATAAAACTTGGTTAATTTCTTTTTCAAAAATCTTAAGTTCTAAGGGCTTAGAAATGACTACAGCAATTATAACAGCTAAGAAAAGTCTTGGAGTAGCTTGCAGAATTTCGTCTATAACATTATCTCGTTTTTTAATAGTTGAGACAATGTAACGGTCTAAATTAAAGATAAGTAAACCCCAAATTAAGCCGAAGAAGATAGCAGAATACAAATTGTCAAAAACAGTAAAAAGCGCATAGCTACCTGCAATAGTTGCCATAACAGCGGTAAAGAATACGGTTGCTCCAATACCAGCATATTTGTTTTGTTCACCTATAGAACACGCGTTTAAAATATCTGTATCTGCTCCCGAACAAAGGATGAAGAATTGTTTTAACATGATTGATTTGATTTTGATTGATTGCCTATTAGAACGCTAAAACATAGGTTTTGTTACACTTTTAAACGAAAAAAGCCCTAGAAAGTTTTTAAAAACCTAATAGGGCTCAATAGAAATATTGTGTTTTTTAATTTTTACTACTTTTTGGTGGAGGTGGAGGTGGTTGGAGTAATTTTTTGTCTTCTTCAGTCAATTCACTTATTTTTTTATATTCTTTTTTACCATTAATTATTAATATGGCGTAAGGTAAAATCGGCGGTAGTGGTCTTATAATTTTTTGTTTATCTGCTTTAGACATTCTGAAATACATACCACCTAAATCAGAGAACAAATTATTCATTTGGTCTTGTTCTATGTTAGTTTTATAAATGTAATGAGGGGCTATTTTTTTTAGTGCCTCAAGTTTATTGTGTTTTTTCTTGTATTCACTTACAATATCTAAGTTTACTTTAGTATAATTTTCGTCATAATATTGTGCTGTATTATTAATAAAAGTATAATAGTATTTTTTACCATTTATGGTAATAAACCAGTTATCATGAAATCCAATTATTTTCGATTTAATAAACGAAGGTAAATTGTCTAAATTCTCGGATATTTTCACAACGTATTTACCGTCAGCATCTTTTTGAGTAAATATTTGAGTACTTTTTCCTTTATTGCTTTTTGCAATAGTTTTCGCCTCTTCTGCACTTATTTTTTTATATTCCATATAGAAGGAAGCACCTTTCTGTTCCATTTCTATTATGTACTCTAAAAAGGATGGGTTGGTATTACTTTGGGCTTTTTGAGATTTTAGTGGTGTTACAACAAACGTTGGGATGTTACTTCTTGTGTTTGGCTCATTAAATACTTCAGTATATACAGTTTGTAATTCGTCAGTACTCATCTTTTCTTCCTTTCGATTAGAAAATGATAATGTCAAACTTCCATCAGAATTATTAATGGTTTTAATTGAAGCTTCTGGATTAGAATTAACAAAGGTATAAACTTTTTCTAAAGAAGTAGATTGTCCTTCAATTTTATAACTAGCCTCTTTTTTCAGAGACTCAGCTGCTCTTAGAATTACCATTCTAGAGCTTAGTTGCTTTTTTTGCTCTTCGTTTAAACTTGAATTAACATTGGCGATATTTGTTCTATTATCGTCTTTGTTTGTAAATATATATCTTAGAGAATCATTTGGTTTTTGCTTAGTATAAGAGGATAAATTTGGCCCACCTTTTTGTTTGGTTTTATTTGGCATTTCTGGTGGTGGAGGAAAACTTGGCCATACTTCTGCATTTTGCTTTTGTGAAGCAGTCATAGCATTATAAATAGCTTTGTATCTATTTACGTCTTTTAGCTTTACAATTGGGTGCCAATTAGCATCATTAGTAGCTTTGACTTTTGCCATTGCAGTATTAATTTTCTTAGCCCAAGTATTGTATTCGGCTATTTGTTGTTTGGTTGCTTTTTCTCGAATAGCAGGCGCAGGTGGTGGTGGAAATGTCGCTATTTCTTCTGCGGTTAATTCGTTTCGTTTTTTATAATAAGTTTTACCGTTTAGAGTTATTTGCACATAAGGTTTAATAGGAGAAATAGGGCGCTTTACTTTGGCTTTATTTTCTCTAGACATTCTAAAATAGATACCTCCTAATTCAGAAAATAAAGCATCCATTTCCTTTTGTTGTTCTTTTGACTTATAAATGTAATGTGGTTGTTCTTTTCTCAAAGATTCATATCTTTCATATAATTCTTTATAATTATTATACTGGTATCTATTTACGTTTTCTACTGTGTCATAAACTGTAGTTTGGTTAGGTGAAACACTTATGGAAGTAATATTTTCCCCAATTGCTAAATGAATTTTATTTATTTCTTGTACACTAATTGATTTTTCAGAAATTAAATTTAGACTTGATTTTTCAGTTTTAATTAAAGCGTTAAAATCTTCTTTGATACTTTCAATTGAGGTTTTTTTATTATTAATCCACCAAGTTCCATCTTCTTTAATATTTAAGGTTGGGGTATTATTAATTATATCCAATTCTTTTTTAGTCGGAGGACATCCAGGAGGGAATTTAATACTATGTTTCTCGATATCTTCTTCAGAGAAGGTTGAGTAAATATCATGTGCCAATACAAATAGTATTTGTAGTTCTAAATTATCTTCTTGAGGTCCTTCTAGATATTTATTAATAGCATTTGTATAGTTTTGAATAGCTTTTTTATATTTATCTAAATCTGCTTCTTTATAAGTTTTTTGAAATCCTTTTTGAGTATAAAGATTAAATTGAAATGGTTGTGGGTATTTTGCACTTCGTGCATTTTCATAAACTTTAGAGCCTGTAAAATGCACGATATCGTTTACATTATATGTATTTAATTCTGAATTTTTTATAGGTTTACTATCAACCCAAATTGCAAACTTGTCACCATCTTTCCAAGATTCAAATTGAGAAGCTGTTGGTTTTTTAGCTTCAACTTTAGATAAGCTTCTTAGCGGAAATCGATGCTCAGGATATTTATCTACTGAGTTACGTTGTATTTCTGACATTAACTCATCATATATGATTTTTGCACGTTCGTATTTTTCGCCAATAATAATATTGGTGTCTTTAAACTTGGCTATAAAGTCGCGATACTCTTGCATTAATTTGTAAGAAGCACCATCTACAAATTCCATTTGTAAGGCATTAGCTTCTCTTAATTCGGCCTCAATAGCGTCAACAATATCCGAATTATCTTTTTCTACATATTCTTTTGTGCTAAAAATGAAAAAAAGAATAGCAATAATTGGCAGCAGTAGTAAACTACTGACCCAAATCCTGGTTTTTGATGTTTGTGTTTTCATAACTGTAAATCGTTTTTTGATGGATGAATAATTGATGGCACTCGACAGCTGATGCTCTTGAGCGTTTGATGAAAATTGTAATAATATATTTTGATAATTTTTAGTGTCTATGCCTTTGCTTAAAACAGCCTCGTCTGCTAAAAACTCATGATTTAGTTTTATGTGATGCTTAAGCATATAAATTAGCGGATGAAACCAAAACACAATTTGAAGCAATTCAACAATAATAATATCTAGGCTGTGTAATTGCTTGGCATGGGTTTCTTCGTGCAACTGTACTTCTTTAGGTATAGCGTTAGATTCATATATCGATTTATTAAAAAATAGATATTTAAAAAACGAATGCGGAATGCGATAGTCTTTTAATAACACATATATAAATGAGTCTTTAACGACGTTCTCATTATTAGAAATACGACGATACATATTTGTTAGATTCTTTATAAATCGGAGACTAAATAGTAAGGCTCCTAAACCGTAAACAAACCAAAGAACTGTTTCTAAATTCCAAAACGGAGGTTCCTCTATCGGAGTTTCTATAAAAGAAGGTTCTATAGGAATAAATAGTGGAGAGATTTCAAAATCTGTAGTTACAATAGGTTCTACATAATGCGTTATGGTTAAAAGCGGTATTATTAAGGCTGCAGCAAAAGCACCTAAAAGATAGAAGCGTTTAATATGATGCATTTTTTGGCGTTCTAAAATAAGCACATATACCAACCAAAATATGGCTAAACAAGCAGAGAATTTAAATAAATACGTCTCCATAATTATTTGTTTTTAATTTCTTTATCGATAATAGCTTTTAAAGCTTCTAATTCTACCTTTGTCAAATCCGTTTTACGTGTAAAAAAGGAGGCAAACTGAGAAGCACTATCATTAAAAAAAGTTTTAATGAGTCCGTTAACATGCTTAGAGAAGTAATCGTCTTTTTTTACCAAAGGGAAGTATTCTCTAGATTTGCCATAAGTTTTATAATCTACAAAGCCTTTACCAATCATACGCTTAAGTAGTGTCGCGACTGTTGTTGTTGCTGGTTTTGGTTCTGGATAGATATCTAATAGATCTTTCATAAAAGCTTTTTCGAGCTTCCAGAGGTGTTGCATTAGTTGTTCTTCGGTTTTTGAAAGTTGCATGCTCTACGTTTTTAGAATTAACTCTACAAATGTAGAGTAATAAAATGATGATTCAAAATTAAAACTGAAAATCATGTAAATGATTATATTTGTTTAAGTTGAAAAAGGAAATCCCAGGTTATGAAAAAAAAGTTCTACTTCGTATTGTTTTTACTGTGTGTTAATTTATCATTTTCGCAGTCAATACAAGATATAATCGATCAGGTCAGTAACGCTAATTTACAGTTAAGTGTTACTGAAATTTCGGGTGAGCAACCAGCAATGATTAACGGTGCTATGCAAACCATTACAAACCGAGTGCAGAGTAATAATGATCTAGCAGCGAGTTATATTCAGGAACGCTTACAAGCTTTATCAAATCTTTCGGTAACTATTCAAGATTTTAATACAAACGGTAAGAATGTTTTAGCAACACAATTAGGGCAGACCAATCCGGAAGATATTTATTTAGTCTGTGCACATTACGATTCCGTAACTACATTTTGCGCAGATGATAACGCCACAGGTGTATCTGCTGTTTTGGAAATTGCACGAATTTTATCCACCCAATGTTTAGATAAAACCGTAGTCTATGCGCTTTGGGACGAAGAAGAAATAGGCTTATTAGGCGCTAATTTTTATGCACAACAAGCTGCGGATACAAGCAATGGAAATACAAGAGATAATATTCTAGGTGTTATAAATATGGATATGATTGGTTTTGATGGTGATGCGCCAGGTACAGCAGGCGACAATCAGTTTGATATTGATGTAAGACCAATCGCTAATTCTTTAGAAATTAAAGATGATTTATTAGATATATTGAATACGTATACGTTTGATTTAAATCCAATAGTTGTAAACCCTGGAACCAATGCTAGTGACCACGCACGTTTTTGGAATCAAGGCTATTCTGCCGTTTTGGTAGGGGAATCTTGGGAAACTAATGACCAAACTCCAGATTATCATACGTCTAATGATAGAGCAGAGGACATAGATTTTCAATATATGACAGAGATTACCAAACTCGTAACCGCTTATATGGTTACTAAAGCTGGTTTGGTAAATTTAGATAATATGGTTTCTGTAACTGCTACACAATTAATAGCTAATGAAACATCTTCTGCATACCAATGGATAGATTGCGATACGGATTTACCAATTGTAGGTGAAACCAGTCAAACATTTACAGCAATTACAGACGGTAATTATGCTGTAACAGTTAGTAATGGTACATGTGATGAAATAAGTAATTGTGTTGCTTTTAGTATATTATCTACAGACGAATTCTTAGTGTCTGAAATTCAAGTATATCCTAATCCAGTAGTTTCAATTCTAAAGGTAGAAAACGCAACACTACAAGATTTGACTATTACAATAAATGATGTTTCAGGTAAATTAATAAATACCACAGATTCTAATAAAGCATACACAGAAATCAATCTTGAAAATAATACTACAGGTATTTACTTTGTAACGATTACTTCAAAATTAAAATCTGCGACTTTCAAAATTGTAAAGGAATAGTTTACTTTTTTAGTTCCGTAAAATACTTATAAAACCAAGGAATGGTTTCGATACCTTTTAGGTAATTCCATATTCCAAAATGTTCGTTTGGAGAGTGAATTGCATCACTATCTAAACCAAAGCCCATTAAAATAGTTTTGCTTTTTAGTTCTTTTTCAAAAAGAGATACAATAGGAATGCTTCCGCCACTACGTTGTGGTATTGGTGTTTTTCCAAAGGTTTGCTTATAAGCTTTTGAAGCCGCTTTATAACCAATACTATCTATTGGAGTTACATAGCCTTGACCTCCATGATGTGGTGTTACTTTTACTTTTACTCCTTTGGGAGCAATGCTTTCAAAATGTGTTTTAAATAATTCAGTAATGTCCTCCCAATCTTGGTTTGGTACTAAGCGCATAGATATTTTAGCATAAGCTTTGCTAGCAATCACTGTTTTTGCGCCTTCACCAGTGTAACCTCCCCAAATTCCGTTAACGTCTAATGTTGGTCGTATAGAATTACGCTCATTCGTTGTATAGCCTTCCTCACCATAAACTGCATCGATATCTAAAGCTTTTTTATAAGCATCTAGAGAGAATGGTGCTTTTGCCATTTCTGCGCGTTCTGCATCAGATAGATTTTCAACCTTATCGTAAAATCCAGGTACTGTAATATGATTATTTTCATCGTGAAGTGATGCAATCATTTTGGTTAACACATTAATAGGATTTGCAACTGCTCCTCCATATAAACCAGAATGTAAATCGCGATTAGGACCAGTAACTTCAACTTCAACATAGCTAAGACCTCTTAAACCAGTGGTAATAGATGGCACATCTGGTGCAATCATACCCGTATCAGAAATTAGAATAACATCGTTGGTGAGTTTTTCTCTATTTGAAGCAACATATTTCGCAAGGTTAATACTACCAACTTCTTCTTCACCTTCAATCATAAACTTTACGTTACAAGGCAATTCATTATTAGCTGTCATGTATTCCATTGCTTTTACATGCATGTACATTTGTCCTTTATCATCACATGCTCCACGCGCAAAAATGGCACCTTCGGGATGCAATTCTGTTTTTTGAATAACAGGTTCAAAAGGTGGTGAATTCCATAAATCTAAAGGATCTGGTGGTTGCACATCATAATGCCCATAAACTAAAATAGTTGGTAAATTTTTATCAATTATTTTTTCACCGTATACAATTGGGAATCCTTCAGTTTCGCAAATTTCAACATGGTCGCAACCTGCTTTTTCTAGGCTTGTTTTAATAACATCTGCTGTTTTTAATACGTCTGCTTTATAAGCGGAATCTGCACTAATTGAAGGGATTTTTAATAAATCTATAAGTTCGTTAAGGAACCTGTCTTTGTTGTCGTTTACGTAAGATTGTACGGTTTTCATATAATGAATTCTGTTTTACACAAAAATAAGAATTTAAGAACGATTATATTCTTAAATAAATCCTATTTGAATATAGAAACTATTGTTTATATTTGCATCCCATTATTTAATGGGAAATTGCAGGCGTGGTGGAATTGGTAGACACGCTAGACTTAGGATCTAGTGCTTTACGGTGTGAGAGTTCGAGTCTCTCCGCCTGTACTTTGTTAAAAGCTTCTTGGAAACAAGAGGCTTTTTTATTTTTATGATGCCTTATCTCAGAACGACGCATTGGCTTCTTATCTATTTTAGAAAAGAGTTTTTCAGCCGTTAAAATTGAATTTTGTTCAACCTTAATACCACCACCTAACCCAATTAATAAAACCTTAAACTCAACTTGGTCTGAATTGTAACTGTTATAAAAATCAAAGTCTTTTGTCCAAGACTTATTTTCTGAATTTTCAATCTTATATTTATAAGGAAGTACTTTATAAACTATTAATTTTCAAGTTTTAAAATCGTCACTTTCAAAGTTAAATTCTTTTAGTTTATGTTCATTGAAGTGGTAGATTACCAGAAAAGGATTTGTTTTTTAAGTTATACTTAACAAAAATTTAGTAAGGATATCAGTTATTTGCTGACTAAACCAATTATTTAGTAACTTTACTAATATAAAAATTACGTTTTGGATATTAACGACAACATAGAATCACCTCTTATACTTAAGGTTAGCTTCAATAAATTGTTAAATCAGTATGAAGATTTAATCAAAGCAGACAATGATTTTATTGCAACCAATGCGAGACGTGTGCTCAAGATTGCAGAACAGAACCCAGTCTTAAGAGACGGATTTAGTGATTTAGCTGTGTTCAAGACCTATGGGAAAGAAATTGAAGGCATTCTTCAGGATTCGTTTAGTCCTATTTTAACTAAAAACGAAATAAAGACGGCTTCGGTGCCTTTTCATAATCTTATTTTTAATTCTTCAGAACGTTTTAAGTCCATTTTAAAAACAGCAGGTGAGGATTTTGAGTTACAAATAAAAAACATGCCTACAGACCAAAGGTATATCATTGCTTGTACGATTATTTTGAACGCTTGTTACGGTTATAATCTTAATTTTAAACGACCTTTTTTTTACGAAATCCCTGATTCAGAAGGTGTAATGCGTTATTACAAGATTCTATATAATGCAGATTTCACTGAAATTGTTCCAAAGGAAAATGCTCCTAAAATCACTATAGAAGATTACGAAGATTTATTAGATAATTTTGATAATATAGACTTATGGAAAGAGAAGTTTCCATTAAATAGTTATGAATTTAAAGGCTTTGTAATTTCGAATATTTTTGATGTTACGGATGACCAATCGATTTCAAATGTCAAATCAACTTTAATTGGTGAAGATAGGCGCAAGGATGAAAGTTTCATGGAAGACTTTCACGAGATATTCCGCTCCTTATTAGGTTTAAAGGATATTAGAGTTGGTTTTTCTATTTATAATGAAGAAGAAGATAGTTTTGAACGCGTTTATGACGTTGGAATAGATAGTTATTTACTAAATAAAAACACGAGCCTTAAATGCTCTGAAGCTATCTGCAGTATGTCTTATAAGGCTTTACTAAAAGATAAAAAGTTTTATACAGTTTCAGATGTAGATAAATTTTTTAAGCTATCAAAAGGGAAAGCACCTCAGTATAAAACACTAAAAGATCAAGGCATTAAAAGTGCAATTTTAGCACCTATCGCAAATGAAGATGGTTTAATGGGTATTCTTGAAATTGTTTCTGATAAACCCAAGGTTTTAAATAGTATCAATGCGAATAAATTAGTCGATGTTATGCCTTTTATTGTATCTGCTGTAGAACAGTCTAAAAATGATGAAGCGAATTTAATTGACGCTATTATTCAAAAAGAATGTACATCAATACATCCAAGTGTACATTGGGTTTTTGAAAAGGAAGCTAAAAATTTCATAAAAGATCAATTAAACGGAAAAGAACCAAGTTTTAATAAGATTGCCTTTGAAAATATATATCCACTCTATGGACAAATAGATATAAAAGGATCATCTGATGCTAGGAATTGGGCAACTCAACAAGATTTATCATTACAGTTAAATAGTATTAAATCCATTATTGAGGAGGCATTTCAAATTGAAAACTTGCCAATTTATGAGCAATATTTGTATCAAATAAACGACTTTTTAGAAGCCTTAAATACCCATTTTCAAGTTGACAGTGAGCAGCAAATCGCCGCATTTATAAAACAAGATATCAGTCCTGTTTTAGAACATTTATTATCAATTAAAAGCTTAAAGCCACAATTAGAGTCCTACTTTAATAGTATAGATGATAAAGTTGATGTTTTATATAACCATAGAAAAAACTATGATAATACCATTGCATTAATCAATAAAGAAATGGCTGCGCTTTTAGATAAAAAGCAAGAAGAGGCACAAGCAATGTATCCTCATTATTTTGAGCGGTTTAAAACAGACGGTGTAGAGCACAATATGTACATTGGCGAATCCATTACTAAAGAAGATAATTTTAACCCTATTTATCTTTATAATTTAAGGTTATGGCAATTGCAAGTAATGTGCGAAATGGAAAATGCCTTCTATTTAATGCAATCTAGCTTTCCGGTAAAATTGGATGTAGCTTCAATGATTTTAGTGTTTAATCAATCTTTGTCTATTAGTTTTAGAATGGATGAAAAACATTTTGATGTTGATGGCACTTATAATGCACGGTACGAAATTGTAAAAAAACGTGTTGATAAAGCTTATATAAAAGGAACTACTGAACGGGTCACCCAAAAAGGAAAAATAAGTATTATCTATTCACAGAAACAAGACGAAATTGAATATTTAAGATATGTGAAATTTTTACAGTCTAAAAAATATCTAGATGATGATGTAGAGATTGTTGAGCTTCAAGATTTACAGGCAGTCACAGGATTAAAGGCTATTCGTGCAAGCGTATTGTACCATAAAGAGAAAGATGATAAAGCTTTTTATACCTACGAGGATTTAATGAAAGAAATTAAAGCTTAATCGATAGCATAGCTTTTACTGGTGTTTCTAAACCAGAAAATTGAAATGCAACACCAAAAGCAATAACACTTACAATAATCCCTACAGCAAAAACAGTATAAGTAAGTCGTAGTATATTATACTTTCTATTCAAAACTAAACCTAAGAAGTACAAGTCTTTTGTAAGTGAACTGTAGAGATAATCTTTGTCTTGCATCATTTCTTTCATGGCCCATTCAAACTCATCAAGTTTCATTTTATGAAAGTTTCCAAAAAATAAAAGATTTACTTTTTTATTGGCTACATCTTCTTTTGTGAATTTTCCGCCAGTTACATTTGGTCTTGTTGCTAAAACGGATAAAATAATTGAAACTACAGTTGATATAGCAAATATTGCTGTTGGCCAAATTAAATAACCATTTGAGGGATTATCGAGTTTAGAAACTAAATTAGATAATACTAATGATATAATAATAGCATTCACCGATAGTAAAATATTTGCTTTTGTGTCAGCGATATCACTAAGCGTAATGTGATTTCGAAGCGCTACTCTAAACATGGTCTCTACTCCACGGTCTGGTAGGTCTAACTTTTCTTTCTTAAAGTTTAATTCTGCTTTTTTCTGCTTCAACTTTTCGGTATCATCTTTAACCTTATTCTGATTTTGTAAAAGATTAGCTAAATTTTTTCCTTTGCGACTTTCCCATTTACTCACAGCAGCATCAGAATGGAAGGTGTGATGTGTTAAAAATTCAATATTTTCTTCAAACCATTCTGTTTTAGATATCTTTCGGTTGAGCGTTAGTTCCCATTCTTTTCTCAGTAAAGCAGCATAATCATTATAGCGTTTACTAGATATATGTGCACAATCAGCATCTTTTATTAGTCCTTCTAACGTGTTTTTTGGTTCAAAGCTCATTTCAGTTGCCATAATAACTTCCGCTATAGTTTTAATGTTTGCCTCAGAAACCTCGTGAGCTTCCAAAAATTCCGAAGCAATTTTTACACTTACTTTTTCGTGTCCATCTATAGTTTTGGTAAACCCAGTGTCATGAAACCAAGCAGCAATAAGTAGCTGATATTCCTCATCCTCCTTTAAAGAACTCTCTTTAATTAATTCTTCAATTTTACTCACAACACGTTGCGTATGTGCTAAGTTATGGTATACAAACGATGCATCTAAATTATCATTTAAATAAGAGACTACATACTTTTCTGTTTCTTCTAAAATGTTCTTCATAAGATTTACTATAGCTGCTAATTTAAGAATTATTTATCAGCTATATGATTTGTGAATTAGTAACTTAGCAAATGTGGTTACATAATTATAACAGTCGTTAACCTTCAACCGCATTACTTAATAATATGCAATTAAATATAAAAGATACATTCAGTAGAGAATTACCTTCAGATTCTGTAGAGGAAAACACGAGACGTAAGGTTTTTGAAGCTACACATTCTTACGTTAGTCCCAGGTTACCTAAAAAACCGCAATTAATTCATGCGTCTAAAGAAATGGTAAATGCAATTGGTTTAGATAAAGATGCTATAAATTCTAATGATTTTTTAGAAGTATTTTCTGGGTCTAAAGTTTATCCAAAAACAAAGCCTTATGCCATGGCTTATGCAGGGCATCAGTTTGGTAATTGGGCTGGCCAACTTGGTGATGGTCGAGCAATTAATTTATTTGAAGTTGTTCATAATCAAAAACGTTGGGCGTTACAGTTAAAAGGGTCTGGTGAAACACCATATTCTAGACAAGGAGATGGTTTAGCAGTTTTAAGATCTTCGGTCAGAGAATACTTGTGTAGCGAGGCAATGTATCATTTAGGTGTGCCAACGACAAGAGCTTTAAGCTTAATGTTTTCTGGAGATGACGTTTTAAGAGATATGCTTTACGATGGTAATTCAGACTACGAAAAAGGCGCTATTGTAAGTAGAGTTGCACCAACATTTATTCGTTTTGGTAATTTTGAATTGTTTGCAGCAAGGAATGATAAGAATAACTTAAAGAAGCTTACAGATTATACTATTAAATACTTTTATCCGGAAATTGGAAAACCTTCAAAGGAAACTTACATCAAGTTTTTTAAAGCTGTTTCTGAAAGAACTTTAGAAATGATTGTGCATTGGCAACGTGTTGGTTTTGTGCATGGAGTTATGAATACCGATAATATGTCCATACTCGGTTTAACTATAGATTATGGACCATACGGATGGTTAGAAGGCTTTGACTTTGGTTGGACACCAAATACTACAGACCGTCAAAATAAAAGATACAGATTCGGAAATCAGCCAAATATTGGACTATGGAATTTATTACAATTAGCTAATTCACTCTACCTATTAGTTGAAGAAGCTGAACCTTTTGAAGCTATTTTAAATGATTATAAAACAAATTTTGAAATTAAATCGCTTCAAATGATGCGCTCAAAATTAGGATTTGAAATTGAAGATGAAAACGATGCGAAATTAATAGCGAATCTCGAAGATTGCCTTATATTATCTGAAACAGATATGACCATATTTTTTAGAGTATTAGCTAACTATAAAAAAGGTGAAGGTGGTAAAGGGTTAGAGATAATAATGGAAGCGTTTTACAAACCAGAAGAGATTAAAGATTTGATTTCTGAAAAATGGAAAGTTTGGTTTAAAACTTACGACCAAAGATTAACCAAAGAGGTATTAGTGGATAATCAAAGACTAAGTAAAATGAATTTGGTTAACCCAAAATATGTGCTTAGAAATTATATGGCACAACTAGCAATTGATAAAGCAGATAAGGGTGATAATACTTTAATTAATGAGCTCTTTGAGCTTTTAAAAAAACCATATGATGAACAACCAAAACACCAAGAATGGTTTGCTAAAAGACCAGAATGGGCTAGAAGCAAAGTCGGTTGTTCAATGTTGAGTTGTAGTTCTTAAAAATTAAAAGAATAGTAGATATGAAGGCAATTTGGAATAATAAAATAATTGCAGAAAGTAATGATACTGTAGTTATAGAAAACAACCACTATTTCCCGCATGATAGTATTAAAAAAGAATTTTTCAATAAAAGTGAAACGCATACTAACTGTCCTTGGAAAGGTGTAGCTTCATATTATACTATTAATGTAGACGGAAAACAAAATACAGATGCAGCTTGGTTTTATCCGGAAGTATCAGAATTAGCAAAAGGTATTAAGAATAAAGTCGCTTTTTGGAGAGGTGTTAAAATTGAAGATTAATGAAGAGCACGAAACTTAAAATAGAAAACAGAAAGGGTATTGTTTTAAATGCATATCTAGAACTACCAGCTAATCAGAAACCGAATTACTATGCCATTTTTGCGCATTGCTTTACGTGTAGTAGTAGTTTAAGTGCTGTAAAACATATAAGTAGAGCATTGATCCAAGACGGTTTTGCGGTTGTACGATTCGACTTTACAGGTTTAGGTAGAAGCGAAGGAGAATTTGCAGACAGTCATTTCTCTGCTAATGTCAATGATTTATTAGATGTCCACAATTATATAAAACATAATTATGAAGCGCCTAGTCTTTTAGTAGGTCATTCTTTAGGCGGTGCTGCTGCGATTGTTGCGGCTTCTAAAATAAATGATATTAAAGCTGTTGCTACTGTTGGTGCACCATCAAATGTAAGTCATGTAAAGCATTTATTTTCTCATCAGTTTGAAGAGAATAACGAAAAAGGAGACGTTAAGGTTAATATAGGCGGAAGACCATTTGTTATAAATCAAGATTTTGTGGCTGAGTTTGATAAGACAGATTTACCAGCAATCATTAAAGACTTACGAAAACCAATATTAATATTACATTCACCATTCGACAAGATTGTAGGTATTGAAAATGCGCAAGAGTTATATCATAACGCACATCATCCTAAAAGTTTTGTGACATTAGATGATGCAGATCATTTGTTATTAAACGAAAAGGATAGCCAGTATGTTGGTAATATTATTGGTACTTGGGCACAACGTTATTTTCCAAAAGTTGAAAACCTAATGTTAAGTACTGAAGGTGAACAATTGGTTGGGCATTTAAATATTGAAGAAGATAACTTTACAACATCTATTCAAACAAAAAATCATACGTTAATTGCTGACGAACCTGCCAGTGTTGGAGGTAGTGATTTCGGACCCTCTCCATACGAGTATCTTAATGCAGCTTTAGCAGCATGTACTGTAATGACATTAAAAATGTATGCGCAAAGAAAGCAATGGGATTTAAAGGAGGTTTTTGTCTATATTTCTCATTCTAGACAGCACAGTGATGACTTGCAAATGGAAGTAGATAAGCCAAAATACTTAGATCATATCAATAAAAAATTAAAATTTGTAGGTAACTTAGATACTTCTCAAAAAGAACGTTTAAAAGAAATAGCCTCACGTTGTCCAGTTCACAAAACAGTTGCTAGCGAAGTTATTTTTGAAACTCAAATATTAAAATATTAAACCTTGGAGACGCCTACAACTAATTATATAACAAAAGAAGAGTTTTTAGAAAAACGGCATCAAACCGAAGCTATCTGTAGATCTTTAAAACCAGAAGATACGTCGATACAACCCGTAGAATATGTGTCGCCACCAAAATGGCATTTAGCACATACAACTTGGTTTTTTGAACAATTTGTTTTAAAAACACACAAAGAAAGTTATAACGTATTTCATGAAGATTTTGGCTACTATTTCAATAGCTATTACAATACTATTGGTGATCGTGTTATTAGAACAAACCGAGGTTTAATGACAAGACCTACTTTAAACGAGGTTTTAGAATACAGAGCTTATATTAATGAGCAAATCTCCGAGTTTATAGCGAAAGGCATAACAAAAGAAATTTCAGAAGTCATTAAAATTGGCTTACAACACGAGCAACAACATCAAGAATTATTGATATATGATATTAAATATATTTTTGGGCATCAACCTTCATTTCCAATACTAGATTTTTCAATTCAGTTACAACAAGAAAACGAACACCAAAAATTTATTTCTATTTCAGAAGGTTTGTACGAGATAGGTCATAAAACTGATGATTTTTCTTGGGATAATGAATTAGGTCTTCATAAGGTGTTTTTGCATGATTTTGAAATTTCAAATCGTTTAGTCACCAATTCAGAATATATAGAATTTATTGAAGCTGATGGTTATAAAGATTTTAATCTTTGGCATGCAGAAGGTTGGGATTTTGTTCAGAATAATGACTTACAAGCACCAATGTATTGGCATAAAATAAACGGTAAATGGATGTGTTATACCTTGCAAGGTTTCAAAGAGGTTGATGGAGACTTACCAGTTGGTCATGTCAGTTTTTATGAAGCATTTGCATTTGCACAATGGAAAGGTATGCGTCTGCCAACAGAATTTGAGTGGGAAATAGCATCAGAGCAATTTTTATATGGACAATTATGGGAATGGACTAATAGTGCTTATCTGCCTTATCCAAATTACACAAAAGCAGATGGTGCTATTGGTGAATACAATGGTAAATTTATGGTTAATCAAATGGTACTAAGAGGCGCTTCCATCGCTACTGCAAAAAACCATAGTAGATCAACTTATAGAAACTTTTTTCACCCTGAAATGCGTTGGCAATTTTCAGGAATTAGACTCGCAAAATAAATGACAGATACTTTTGCACAAGATGTACTTAAAGGTTTAACTGCTAAAAATAAATATATATCATCAATGTATTTTTATGATGATAACGGTAGTCGCATATTTCAAGAAATAATGAATATGCCAGAGTATTACCCAACAAATGCTGAGTTTGAGATTTTTTCTATGCAGTCTAAACAGATTTTTGAAGCTCTACAGTTTTCAGGACCTTTTAATATTGTAGAATTAGGGTCAGGCGATGGCTTTAAAACCTTTAAACTATTAGAGTTTTTAGTAAATAACAATGTTGACTTTCATTATATACCCATAGATATTTCTCAACAAGCTGTAGATATGCTTACTGTAAGTTTGAAAGAAAGATTGCCAAATTTAAAAATTCATCCTAAAGTGGGCGATTATTTTGAAATTTTAAAAGCTAATAAAGCTAGCGATTACCAAAGTCTACTTTTATTTTTAGGAGGTAACATAGGTAATTATGTACAAGAGAAAGTAGATCAGTTGTTGCAGCTTTTTAATGAGAACATGAAGACAGGTGATAAATTGTTGGTAGGTATTGATATAAAGAAAAACCCAATTATAATTCATAGTGCCTACTATGACAAGCATGGTATTACCAAACGTTTTAATCTGAATTTATTAGTTAGAATTAATAGAGAATTAGACGCAGATTTTAAAATTGATGACTTTGATTTCTATTGCCACTATAATCCCATCACAGGAGATTTAAAAAGTTATATTGTAAGCCTTAGAAAACAAGTAGTAGAAATAAAAGCGTTAAATCAAATTATTGAGTTTGATTATAATGAATTGATATGGACAGAACTCTCAAAAAAGTATAGTCTTGAGGATATTAGTAGTTTAGCTAAAAATTCAAAATTCAACTTAAATAAGAACTTCCTAGATTGTAAACATTATTTTGTAGATAGCATGTGGGAAAAGTAAGTGAGTAATTTTTATTATATTGCCTTGCTATTAATTATAAAACCCTCAACATGAATTTCTTACGTAAGTGTATCATTCTCTTTGCAATTTTATTTCTTTTTAATGCTTGTGCTACTTTAAAAAAGCAAATCTCCGATGGTGTTGAGGTTGAATTTCCAACAAATAAAGAGATATCACATAGCTTCTATCTCATTGGAGATGCTGGTAATTCTTTAGCAGGAGAAACTGATCAAGCTATAAAAGATTTTGAAAATGCTTTAAACAAAGCCTCTTTTAACAGTACTGCCATCTTTCTTGGGGATAATATTTATCCAAAAGGATTTACAGATAAAAAATCTGAAAGTAAAGAATTAGCAGAACACAGATTAAAAGTGCAAATAGATGCTGCAAAAAAATATAAGGGTAATACTATTTTTATACCAGGAAACCACGATTGGTACAGTGGTCTAAAAGGATTAAAAAAACAAGAAAAATTTGTTGAAGATGCTTTAGGTAAAAATACATTTTTACCAGAAAATGGATGTCCTATCGAGAAAGTGAAAATTTCTGATGATGTGGTATTATTGATTATCGATTCTCATTGGTACATCACAAATTGGGATAATCACCCAACAATTAACGATGATTGTGATATAAAAACTCGTGTAGATTTTTTAAGTGAATTAGGTAGCCAAATAAAAAAAGCAAGAGGTAAAACAACATTGATTGCGATGCATCACCCAATGTTTAATAACGGTTCTCATGGAGGACAGTATTCTTTTAAAAGCCATATGAAACCATTACCGGTTATTGGCACTCTAAAAAATTTAGCAAAGAAAACGGGAGGTGTCATTAATGTTGACTTGCAGAATAAAATGTACAATGAGTTAAAGAATAGAGTTGTAACTCTGGCACAGCAAAACGATAAAGTGGTTTTTGTTTCTGGGCATGAGCATAACCTTCAATATTTAGTTGAGGCAGGTCTACCCCAAATCATTAGTGGTTCTGGATCAAAAATATCGGCAGCGCGATTAATTGGAAACGGACAATTTGCGTATGGAGTAAACGGATATACACGTTTAGATGTCTTTAAAGATGGCTCTTCTTTTGTTCGTTTTTACGAAGCCGGAACTGATGAGGTAGTTTTTAAAACAGAGGTGTTAAAGCCTAATAAAAATAAAGATACTACCTCATATCCAAAAGACTTCCCAAGGGAAAAGGTCTCAGCGATATATACTGAAGAAGAAATTGATGTATCTGGTTTTCATAATTTTCTTTGGGGTGATCGTTATCGCAAGCAATTTGGTACTAAAGTTATGGTACCAACGGTAAGCTTAGACACATTATTTGGTGGAGTAGTGCCAGTAAGAAAAGGGGGAGGTAATCAGTCTAAATCTTTAAGATTAGAAGATAAAAATGGTAGACAATATGTGATGCGCGCACTCAAAAAGCAGGCTTCTCGGTATCTACAAGCTATTATGTTTAAAGACCAATATATTGGTGATAAGCTAGACGATACTTTTGCAACAAATTTATTATTAGATGTATTTACAGGAGCTCATCCTTATGCTCCTTTTATCGTAGGTGATTTAGCAGATGCTATAGGTGTGTATCACACAAATCCTGTGCTTTATTATGTACCTAAACAGAATGCGTTAGGAGATTTTAACGTTGATTTTGGGGATGAATTATATATGATAGAAGAACATACATCAGAAGGGCATGATGATAAGGCAAGTTTTGGTTACAGTAATACGCTTTTGAGTACGGAGGATATGATGAAAAAAATCCGCAAAGATGAAGATATTATTATAGACGAGGCGGCTTATATTAAAGCACGTTTGTTTGATATGTTAATCGGAGATTGGGATAGGCATCAAGACCAATGGCGTTGGCTAGAGTTTAAAGAAAATGGTAAAAAAGTTTATAGACCTATGCCAAGAGATAGGGATCAAGCATTTTCTAAAATGAGTGATGGGTTTCTGTTAACAACTGCGATAGCACTAGTGCCTACTGCTGGCTTATTAAGAAAGTATGGAGATGACTTACAAGACGTAAAAGTTATTAATGTAGAGCCGTATCCTTTAGATATGGAACTTATTGAACGATCAGATAAAACGGTTTGGGATGCGCAAGTAAAGCTTATCCAAGAAAATGTAACCGATGAGATTATTGAAAAAGCATTTTTAAATGTACCACAAGAAGTTAGAGATAATGATTTAGAAGACATAAAGAAGATGTTAATAGCAAGGCGTGGTAACCTTCAAGATATTACAAACAGATACTATGAGGTTATTAACAAGTTTGCTGTTATAAAAGGAACTAATAAAGATGATTGGTTTGATATTGAACGTATGCCAAATGGAATAACTAAAGTAACAGGTTACAGAATTAAGGACGATAAAAAAGCTGACATATTTCATCAGCGTATTTATAACAAAGATGAAACTAAAGAAATTTGGGTTTATGCTTTAGATGATGATGATGTTTTTAATGTGTTTGGTGAAGGTGATAGACTAATTAAAGTAAGATTAGTTGGTGGCCATAATAATGATACGTATGATATAAAAAACGGAAAGAAAGTTAAATTCTATGACCATAAATCAAAGAAGAATACAATTTTAACAAAGAATGGTCGCCAAAAAATAACTGATGACTACGAATCGAATGTTTACAACTATAAAAAATTAAAAAATAGTACAAATCAACTTTTGCCTTCTATTGGAGCAAATCCAGATGATGGTTTTAGTATTGGTATTGTAAACAAATTAACTAATTATAATTTTGAGCGTAATCCATTTTCATCGCAGCATACATTCTCAGCAGGTTATTATTTTGCTACAAATGGTTATGATCTTGGTTATAAAGCTGAGTTTGCTAATGTTATTGGTAGTGCTAATTTAAGTTTAGACGTAAACTTTACTAGTCCAAATTTTGCAAGAAACTTTTTTGGTTTTGGAAACAGTACCGTAAATCCAGAGTCAGTTGAAGATGATGGTTTAGATGTAAATTTAGATTATAATCGTGTAAAAATAAGAACAATAAGTGTTGCTCCTTCATTAGTTTGGAAAGGACAAGAGGGCTCACTTTTTGAAGTTGGTGTGTCGTATGAGTCAAATGAAGTAGATCGTACTTCTGGTCGTTTTCTTGAGAGTATAACAACAGCTGATAATAATTTATTTGATAAACAAAACTTCATTGGTGCACATGCAAAGTATGTTTACGATGTTAAGGATAATTACACATTCCCAACATTAGGTATGCATTTTGGATTAGAAGCAGGGTTTAAAAATAATTTAAGTACCTCAGACGGTTTTGGTTATATCGTCCCAGAATTAGGGTTTAATTACAAATTAGTTCCGGAAGGGCAGGTGGTTTTGGCTACTAAATTAAGAAGTCATATTAATCTAGGCGATGATTTTGAGTTTTATCAAGCAGCGGTTTTAGGCGATCAAACTGGTTTAAGAGGTTACAGAAGAGAACGTTTTTCTGGAAAACAATCTTTTGTACAAAGCACAGATTTACGTTTTAATCTAAGACGTACCTCTTCTAATTTTTTACCTTTTAATATTGGGTTTTACGGAGGATTCGATTATGGTCGTGTTTGGATAGATGATAGTGAAGTAATAGATACCGCATTTAATGCTGATAAATGGAATACGTCTATAGGTGGAGGTGTCTTTATAACGGCTTATAGTATGTTTAGTGCTAATATTTCAGCATTTAGTAGTGATGATGGTTTGCGTTTAGGGTTTAGATTAGGTTTTGGGTTTTAATTAATCTTAAAACTGTAAATATTACCACCTTCAAAGCCATTGCGTTCATCAGTAATAATGATTTGGGTGTTTGTTTTAAAGCAAACACCTTCTTTTTGAGAATCATGTTCAAAAGATAGTTTTTCAATTTTTCCAGAAAAGAAGTCATCGTTTTTATAGTTCGTTAGTTTCCAAACTTTATCATGGTTTAATAAAACAATTATCTTTCCATCAGTGCTAATATCAGCAGAAGTAATTTTATTTTTCTTTCCATCAAGATTATAATTAGATTTCAAAGTAGCAATATGACTTCCGATTTTATTAGGAACTTTCACAAAAATAAATTTCTTAGTCTCTTTGCTAAATATGTAGAAGGCTTTGTTGTAAATAAAAAAGGCCTCAAAATCTCTAGAATCTTCGGCTTCAGGTAATGTAAATTCAATAATATCTGCGGTAACAACATCCTTGGTTAAATCGCTATGATTTATTTTATAAATTTTAAACTTTTTACGATGCTCATTATTATTACCAAAATCTCCAATATAGATATTACCTTCTGTATCGATAGTTAAATCTTCCCAATCTTTATTTTTAGCGTTACTAACAGAAATACGTCTAGTAATTTGGCCTTTTTTATCCAAGCCAAATAAATCATTACTATTACCAGCGTCTTCTATTATCCATCTTATATGAGACGTTGCATCTAGCTCTACGGCCGAAACTTCTTTTAATTCATTAACTATATCTGCTTCAAACTTAAGTTGTCCTATAGATTGGCAAGATGTAACAATAAGTATTATAAATATTAGTCTTTTGATGTATATCATTGTAATTTTATCGTTTATACTTTTCTTATTTTGAATAAACGTAAAGATATTATAATTATTGGTGGTGGTGCAGCAGGTTTTTTTGCAGCCATAAATATTGCTGAGAAAAACCCAAACATATCAGTGGCAATTTTAGAGCGTGGAAAAGAAGGTTTGCAAAAAGTAAAAATTTCTGGAGGTGGTCGCTGTAATGTTACACACGCAGAATTTATTCCATCAGAATTAGTGTTAAACTACCCAAGAGGAGAGAAAGAACTATTAGGTCCTTTTCATAGCTTTATGACAGGTGATACTATTGCTTGGTTTGAAGAGCGAGGTGTGGAATTAAAAATTGAGGAAGATGGAAGAATGTTTCCAATTTCAAATTCATCTCAAACCATTATTGATTGTTTTTTAAATGAAGCAAAAAAACATAAGGTTGAGGTATTATATAACCATTCGGTTAAATCAATTATTACAAACGACAATAATTTTTCTATTGAAACTTCTCATGGTGTTTTAGAATGTAATAAAGTTGTTGTTGCAACAGGAAGCAATCCTAAAATATGGAAGTTACTTGGTGGCTTAGGGCATACAATTGTGCAACCTGTACCTTCTCTATTTACGTTTGATATTAGGGACAATAGAATTAAAGATATTCCGGGAGTTGTAGCGCAAAATGTTGAAGTAAAGGTTATTGGGACCGATTTAGTTTCTGAAGGACCATTATTAATTACACATGTTGGTATGAGTGCACCAGCTATTTTAAAACTTTCTGCTTTTGGAGCTATTGAACTAGCAAAAAGAAATTATAATTTTAAGATTGAAATTAATTTTATTCGGTACGATTTTAAATTGTGTTTAGAACAACTTAAAAATTTCAAACAAGACTTTGCAAAGAAACTGATTGTTAACTTAGCACAATTCGATTTACCTAAACGCCTTTGGAAACAACTAGTTTTAGCTTCTAGTATTGGTGAAACAGAACGTTGGGCAGACATTAATAAAGAGCAATTATATGGGCTATCTAAGCAATTAACTGAAGCTGTATTCCATGTTACAGGCAAAAGTACGTTTAAAGAAGAGTTTGTTACAGCTGGAGGAGTTGATCTAAAAGAATTAAACTTTAAGACTTACGAAAGCAAGTGTGTTCCGCACTTATTTTTGGTAGGTGAAGTTATTAATATAGATGCTGTTACAGGAGGTTTTAATTTTCAAAATGCATGGACAGGCGCTTATATTGCTTCCAAATCAATTTTATCCAAATAGCGTTCTCTTTTAGTATCGTACGATAAAACAATAGCTTTAAAGTCTTCAAAAATATAAGGTTTAGTAATAATTTGATTTATGCCCACACCTTCTGCTTTTATGGATATTTCAGAAGAATTTAATGCTGTTAACGCTAAAATAGGAATAGTAGAGTTAAACATTCTTACATGCCTAGTTACCTCGTATCCATCCATGTCTGGCATGTTAATATCCATTAAAACTAAATCAAAGGCCTTGTTTTTAATCATAGAAATAGCTTCTTTTCCATTAGACATAACTTCACAAGTGCAGCCATCAATTTTTTCTATGTTCTTTTTCGTAATTAATAAATTAATCTTATTATCGTCAACTATCAAAATATGCATCTCTGGTCTAGACCCTGAAATTGGTACTGATTCTTTAAAGTTTAACGAATGAACAATATCAAATGTAATTTCAAAGAAAAAAGAGGTGCCTTTATTAGTTTGAGAAATAAAATCTATATCAGAGTTATGACTCTTTAGTAAGGTTTTTACAATATGTAAACCTAAACCAGAACCGCTACTATTTTTATGTAAAAATGCTTTGTTTTCAAAAGCACTAAAAACAACAGGTCTGTGCTCTTCTTTAATACCAATACCAGTGTCGTTAATCTCAAAGCGTAATGTTACATCTTTCGTTGTGCGTGTTTTCTCAATGACTAATAGAGTCACATGTCCTTCTTTTGTGTATCGTATAGCATTATAGGCTAAATTGATTAATATTTGGCTAAAAGCTACTTTGTCTATTAAAATGAGCTCATTCTCATCTGAAGCATCAATATTCGTTTTTAATTCTAATCCTTTATTTTTTGCTGCGATTTTAACTGTACTAATTACATGATTAACAATTTTGCAAATTTTATCTGGTTTTAACCTTAGACTTTTCTCTTCAAATCTTAATTTATTAGCTTGAAGGATATTATCTATAAGAATAGATAAATAGTTGCTAGATGATATTAGAGAGTCTAAGTAAGATTGACGTTTACTTTCGTCTTTCTCTTGATTAACTAGTGTCGCTAGACCTGTAATGCCATAAATAGGTGTTCGTAATTCGTGACTTAGAATAGAGAAAAATTCTAATCGATCTTTATCAATTTCTACTAGCTTTTCATTAGACGTTTTAAGCTCTTTATTCATTAATTGTATGTTTCTTTTAGCTTTAAAATAAAAATAGAATACAATTAATGTAGCGAAGAGTAATATGCTCGTTAATATGGTTGTAATTAGAAAAAGTTGAGAAGCTTTAGCGTCTTTCTTTCTAATCTCGTTGGCAAGATTTAGTTTTTGTTCTGTATTAATGATTTTATAAATAAGTTCTCCATTTCTAGAATTTCTATTTTCATATAAAGATAACGCTGTATACTTGTAGGAGTCTGACTTTAAGAGATATGAATTAGCGGAATCTACATTTTTATTAGCTTCATTAAAATAGCGGTATTTATAATAATTAAACGTTGCTAATTTACGATAAGAATCTAAATCTCCCTCAAAAGCTTCTTTCAATTCATCCTCATTAAGTTTAAATAAAAGATTAAAACCTTCAGCTTTATAATTAGCAAATTTAATGTTAGCTATTGCATTATAAAACTTGTATGACTGTAACAGTTTATGTCTTAAGTTTTTTTTAGAATAGTCATCAGAAAAACTTAAATTTTTAAAATCTAAAGAGTTTAAAGTATCAATTGCAAAACGGGTAATCTTTAAAAGTGAGTCATTCTGACTCTTATAGTAATATTTTTTTATTTTGTTTTCTAAATTTACAAAATAGAGCTCACTATTTAAAAGCTTTGAAATTTGCTGTGCTTTTGTATATATACTATCAAATTTCGTGTAATTTTTTTCAGATAAATAATTGTAAATTAAAGAAGAAAGGACTCTGTTTTTACCTTCAGAATCTTCAAAAGCATCATATATATCTAGAGCCTTTAAATGATATATTTCTGCATTTTTATAATTAGACATTTTGGTTAAAACTTTGCCTAAATAATAGTAAGACTTCGCTTGTGTGGGCTTAAGATTATATTTTTCAGAAAAATTAACGGCCTCATTTAAAAGTGTTGTAGCTTTATATAAACTATCGTTTTTAAAGAGTAAATTTAATTTTGAAGTATCAAAGGAACATGATTTCGTGCTATCATTAATTCTAAGTAACTGTCCTTGTCCAAAAGAGTAAAGGCTGTTAAAAAGAAAAAGAAAGCATATTATAATAATGTTAGATTTAGGGCATCTCATTCATTTTTAAAATATAAGTATCAAACATAGCGTTTTTTTCGATAAAAACCCAATATTACCGATAAAAAGTATTTAATATGAACAACAATAAAATATATATAGCCCTTCTTAGAGGTATTAATGTAGGTGGTCATAAGAAAGTACCGATGGCTATTTTAAGAGAATTATTAACTAATGCTGGCTTAGACGATGTAAAGACTTATATACAAAGTGGTAATGTTGTTTTTCAATCTATAGAGTTAAATACATCTGTTTTAGAAGATTTAATAAGTAGTACAATTAAAAATTATTTCCAATTTGAAGTGCCAGTTTTGGTTAGAACGAGAACCGATTTAAAAACTATTTTTGATAATTGTCCTTTTCCTGAAGAGAAAAAATTAAATAGTTACTTCACTATGCTGAGTGAAATTCCTAATAGGGAATTTGTAGACGAATTTTCAGAGAAAACAAACCCGAATGAGGTGTTTCAAATTATAAAGGACTGTATTTATTTTTTTTCTGCAAAGGGATATGGTAATGCTAAATTCAATCTTAATTTTTTTGAAAAGAAACTGAAAGTCAATGCCACATCTAGAAACTATAAAACAATGGTAAAACTGTTATCTTTGTCAGATATTTAGTATTCATGACAGAACAAGATTTTATCCTCAAAACATACAATTCTAATATTAAAAGTGGCTCAGTTAAATGGTCATCACCAAGTAATATTGCTTTGGTTAAATATTGGGGGAAAAAGGAAAACCAAATTCCAGAAAACCCTTCAATAAGCTTTACGCTTTCAGATTGTAAAACAATTACTGAGGTAATATATACCAAAAAGAAAAGCAACGATTTTAGTTTCGACGTTTTTTTTGAAGGTAAAAAAAACGAGGCCTTTAAACCTAAAATTCAAACGTTTTTTGAGCGTATTGAAACTTATATGCCTTTCCTAAGAGATTATTATTTTAAAATCGAAACATCAAATACCTTTCCACACAGCTCTGGTATTGCCTCTTCAGCATCAGGCATGAGTGCTATTGCATTATGTTTAATGAGTATTGAAGAAGATTTAGATACCGATCATATAGATGATTATTTCAACCAAAAAGCATCCTTCTTAGCTAGATTAGGTTCAGGAAGTGCTTGTCGGAGCATTGAAGGCGAACTTGTTGTTTGGGGTAAAAATGAAAGTACTGAAAGTTCAGATTTGTTTGGTGTAAAGTTTGAAGGTGAAGTACATCCTAATTTTAAAGAGTACCAAGATGCTATTTTACTCGTAGATAAAGGTGAAAAGCAGGTGAGTAGTACTGTTGGTCATAAATTAATGTTTGGCCATCCCTTTGCTAAAGAACGTTTTTCTCAAGCCCATAATAATTTGGCTGAACTTAAAGCTATTCTAGCTTCAGGTGATTTAAAAGCATTTGTGAAAATTGTAGAAAGCGAGGCCCTAACCTTACATGCGATGATGATGACAAGTATGCCGTATTTTATTTTAATGAAACCAAATACACTAGAGATTATTAATAAAATTTGGGCCTATAGATCTGAAAATGATTCTAATATTTGCTTCACTTTAGATGCAGGTGCAAACGTTCATGTTTTGTTTCCTAAGGCAGAAAAAGAGCAGGTTTATGAATTCATTAAGAGCGAGTTAGTTGCATATTGTCAAAACGGTCACTATATTTGTGATAGTATTGGTAAAGGTGCCAAACGGTTGTAACCCAATCCAACCCAAAACGTTTTATGAAAGGACCACTGTTTTATTCTAAGATTCTGTTATTCGGAGAATACGGAATTATTAAAGACTCTAAAGGTTTATCTATTCCTTATAATTTTTATAATGGTGCACTAAAAGTGGATGAAAATCCTAATCAAGAAGCACAAGATTCAAACGCAAGTTTAAAACGTTTTGTTACGTATTTAAAGGACTTAGATAAAGACTTAGTGATTTTTGATGGTGATGCATTACAAAACGATGTTGATGCTGGTATGTATTTCGATTCTTCTATTCCACAAGGTTATGGAGTAGGAAGTAGTGGAGCATTAGTAGCAGCGATTTATGATAAATATGCAGCAGATAAAATTACGGTTTTAGAGAATTTAACGCGTGAAAAATTGTTGAAGTTAAAATCAATTTTTTCTGAAATGGAATCCTTCTTTCATGGTAAATCTTCTGGTTTAGATCCTTTAAACAGTTATTTGAGCCTTCCTATTTTAATAAATTCTAAAGATAATATTGAAGCTACAGGCATTCCATCTCAAAAAGTAGAAGGTAAAGGAGCTGTATTTTTATTAGACAGCGGTATTGTTGGAGAAACTGCACCGATGGTAAGTCTTTTTATGGAAAGCATGAAAAACGAAGGGTTTCGTAGTATGTTAAAAGATCAATTTATAAAGCACACGGATGCTTGTGTCGATGATTTTTTAAAAGGAGATATGAAATCTTTGTTTAAGAATACAAAACAATTATCTAAAGTGGTTTTTAATAATTTCAAACCTATGATACCAGATCAATTTCACGAGCTTTGGAAAAAAGGTATTGAAACTAATGATTACTATTTAAAGCTTTGTGGCTCTGGTGGTGGAGGTTATATTCTAGGGTTTACGGAGAATATAGATAAAGCTAGAGAATCTTTAAAAGGGCAGAAGTTAGAAGTTGTATATAACTTTTAGAATCTCTATAGTCTTTATGTAATTATCTTTTTTTTAATATTAGCTTTCAGACTTTCATTCAAATTTTAGTTTATGTTATCAAGAAGCCAGAAACACATTATTCTAAAGTTTTTTAGTATGTTTTCTGTTGTTAGAGGTTATAATATACTTGTCGTGGTCATTGCTCAATACCTAGCATCAATTTATATTTTTGCACCAAGCAAAACGATAAATTCAGTTCTTTTTGACCCTAATCTTTTAATGCTTGTATTAGCCTCATCAGCGACTATTGCTGCTGGTTATATTATCAATAACTTCTACGATTCAGAGAAAGATTTAATAAATAAGCCTACAAAAACCATGCTCGACCGCTTGGTGAGCCAAAACACTAAATTATCCTTTTATTTTGTGCTTAATTTTTCAGCATTAGTTGTTGCTAGTTATGTCTCATTTAAGGCTGTTATATTTTTTGCATTATACATATTTGCTATTTGGATGTATTCTCATCGTTTAAAGAAACAACCAATGACTGGTAATATTGTTTCTGCAATACTAACAGTTACTCCATTTTTCGCCATTTTCATATACTATCAAAATTTTGAATTAGTTGTTTTTGCACATGCCATTTTCTTGTTTTTACTAGTTTCAATGCGAGAGTTAACCAAAGATTTAGAAAATATAAAAGGAGATTTAGCTTTAAACTATCGTACTGTTCCTGTTGTTTATGGAGAAAGAATATCTAAACTAATGCTTTCTGTAGTTGCTGTATTAACGATTTTTACTGGTATTGTGCTAATTTTATTTTTTGAAATCGGACTTATGTATTATTTCTTTTATTTAAGTCTAATGTTACTTATAATTTTTCTAATTATACTCTGGAAATCTAATAAGAAAACACATTATTTACTTCTTCATAATATCCTTAAATTTATTATTGTAGCTGGTATATTTTCTATTTTACTAATTGACATATCTGTTGTTTTAAATCGAATATAAATGAACACCACTTTAAAAATTGCAATGGCACAAATTGCGCCAGTTTGGTTAGATAAAGTTGCCACTTTAAAGAAAATTGAAAATTCAATACTAGAAGCTTCAAAAGAAAAATGTGAGCTTGTCGTTTTTGGTGAAGCGCTATTACCAGGATATCCGTTTTGGTTAGCACTTACTAATGGTGCAGAATGGAATTCAAAAGTAAATAAAGAGTTGCATGCACACTATGTAAATAATTCTATTTGTATAGAAAAAGGCGAATTAGATTCAGTTTGTAAATTAGCAAAACTGAATAAAATAGCAGTTTATTTAGGGGTTATAGAGCGACCAACAGATAGAGGCGGTCATAGTATCTACGCTTCTTTGGTTTACATAAATGAAGAAGGAGAAATAAAGTCTGTACATAGAAAATTACAACCAACTTATGATGAGCGTTTAACTTGGGCTCCTGGAGATGGAAATGGTTTACAAGTACATCCGTTAAAAGCGTTTACTGTTGGTGGACTGAATTGTTGGGAAAACTGGATGCCATTACCAAGAACTGCATTATATGGGCAAGGTGAAAACCTTCATATAGCGGTATGGCCAGGAAGCGATCATAACACCAAAGATATTACGTGTTTTATAGCCAGAGAATCACGCTCTTTTGTAGTTTCAGTATCTTGTTTAATGGCTAAAGCAGATTTTCCTGAAAACACACCACATATTGAATCTATTCTTAAAAATGCTCCAGATTCTTTAGCGAATGGAGGAAGTTGTATTGCTGGGCCAGATGGTGAGTGGATAGTAGAACCTGTTTTGCATAAAGAAGGTATAATTATTCAGTCTATAGATTTTAATCGGGTGTTAGAAGAGCGACAAAATTTTGATCCTGTCGGTCATTATTCTCGACCAGATGTAACCAAATTAATAGTAAACACAGAACGGCAAACTACAGTGGAAATTAAATAGTTAATTTAAACTATTGTTATAACTTTGCGAAAAATTACGATTATGAGCAAACATCAAAGTGGCAAGGATAAGGGGAAACCTAAAGGAAGAGGAAATGATAATAATAAAGCAAAAAGTTTTGCTAAGGAAAATGCTCCATTCAAAAAAAAATCACAATCAGCAAGATCATCTAATCCAGATGAGATTCGTTTAAATAAGTACATTTCAAATTCTGGGATGTGTTCTCGCCGTGAAGCTGATGAGAATATTGCCATTGGTTTAGTATCAGTAAATGGTACTATTGTAACCGAAATGGGTTATAAAGTAAAGCGTACAGACGATGTTCGTTTTGATGGTAGACGTATTACACCAGAAGCAAAAGTCTATGTGTTGTTAAATAAACCAAAAGGGTTTGCGACAACAAATTCAGAAGGCAAAGGAAGAACCGTTATGGATTTGGTATCCAATGCAACTAACGCAAACATTAAGCCTATAGGGCGTTTAGGTAGAAACTCTTTAGGTTTATTGTTGTTTACAAATGACGAAGTAATCGCACAAAAATTCACCCACTCTAAAAATGGTGTAGGACGATTATTTCAGGTAGAATTAGATAAAAACTTAAAGTTCGAAGACTTTAAAAAAATTCAAGAAGGCTTTAAGGTTGAAGGTAAACTTGTTGCGGTGGAAGAGATTAGTTATATACAAGGTGAATCTAAAAACCAAGTAGGTATAAAAATTAAGAACACAGGAAACACCATTCTACGTACCATCTTCGATAACCTCAATTACGATATTGTTAAAATAGATTGTGTATCGATTGGTCACTTAACCAAAAAAGATATTCCTCGTGGTAGCTGGAAACATTTAACTGAGCAAGAATTGAATACTTTGAAGATGATTTAATTTAATCTACAACTTCGATTGTATAAGTAGATTTTAAATAGTCATCAATGTAAAAGTGTACATCATAAAACCCACTGCTTTTGAATTGATGCTCTAATGTTAAGTGGTTACTTTTTATGTAGGTTTCGTTTTCAAGACACTGAAACCATCGTCAATTAAAAAATTAATATCTTCAGCTTTAACAAACTGTTTTAACTCATATTCATTACTAACAATACCTTTTACTATACATTTTTATTTAGATAGTTTCTCTTTTGTTTGAGTCTGTTTATACTTAGGGTTAAAAGCGAATAGTGTCTATACTATTATACCTATAAAGTTTAAAGTATTAAAGATGTGTTTCTGAGGTGATGTTAATTTTGTTTTCATAATATTAATGTGTTGTTTACATCAAATCTATGGGCTTGTTATACAAGTTAACAATAGTCTTGAGTATAAGTAATGGTTTTGGTTAGAAAAGATGTTTTTTACCGTTTTCTGTAGTGTTAGAAACTTACCTGCATTTAAAATTAAATAACCACGAAAAGAACCATTAAAATAACTTAAAAAAAATACAAAAAAAGTTTTGCATATCAATAAATAAATTAAATTTGTGACGCTTTTTAGCTGAACAATTGAAACATGTTTTTATGTTCGGGTTTTTGAAAATTAGGAAGACAATTTCAAAAGCTGCTTATAAGATAAGTAACCGAATTTTAGAGCTAACTTCCGCTTCTGCGATTGCTGCTAGTCAGCATATTTATGGTTTTGTTCCTACGACACGAAGCCAAATTCAGGTATGATACAACGTGAGTTTTAATCAGACACGTTGTTATTTATAATTTTCACCTGAATTTTTAATCAAAATGAATACAAAATACATTGATCTCATAGATCAATCTTTCGACTTTCCTCAGCCAGAATTTAAGCTACAGGACAAAGCCTTACATTTCCATGATATTGACCTAATGAAATTGGTTGAAGAACATGGTGTACCACTAAAATTTACCTATTTACCACAAATATCTAATAATATTCAGCGTGCCAAAAAATGGTTTGCTGATGCGTATAAAAAGTATAATTACAAAGGAGAATATAACTATTGCTATTGTACAAAAAGTTCACATTTTAAGCATGTTTTAGATGAAGCTTTGACTAATAATATCCATATAGAAACCTCTTCGGCTTTCGATATTGATATTATAAAAGCACTCAAAAAAGAAGGTAAAATTACAGACAAAACTTATGTATTAAGTAACGGATTTAAACGCGAACAATATATTAATAATATTGCTGATCTTATTAATGATGGTCACGAAAACGCAATTCCTATTATAGACAACTATGAGGAAATCGATTTGTTATCTCAGGAAATAAAAGGGAAGTTTAAAGTAGGTATAAGAATTGCTTCTGAAGAAGAACCAAAGTTTGAATTCTATACCTCACGTTTGGGCATTGGATACAAAAATATAGTACCTTTTTATAAGAATCAAATTCAGAATAATAAAAAAGTAGAACTTAAGATGTTACACTTTTTTATCAATACTGGGATTAGAGATAATGCGTATTATTGGAACGAATTAACAAAATGCCTTAAGGTGTACACGGCATTAAAAAAGATTTGTCCAACATTAGATAGTTTAAATATTGGTGGAGGTTTTCCTATTAAAAACTCATTAGCCTTCGATTTTGATTATGCATATATGGTAGATGAAATCGTAAATCAAATTAAGCAAGTATGTGAAGAGGAAGAGGTGTGTGTGCCAAATATTTTTACAGAATTTGGGAGTTTTACAGTAGGTGAAAGTGGTGCTGCTATATATAAAATTTTGTATCAGAAACAACAGAACGATCGTGAAAAATGGAATATGATTAATTCATCGTTCATTACAACATTACCAGATACTTGGGCAATAAACAAGCGTTTTATAATGTTGCCAATTAACCGTTGGAACGAGAGTTACGAGCGTGTACTTTTAGGAGGATTAACCTGTGATAGTGACGATTATTACAATAGCGAGCAACATACTAACGCTATTTATTTACCAAAATACAATAAGGACAAACCGTTATACATTGGTTTTTTTAACACAGGAGCTTACCAAGAAACTATTGGAGGGTTTGGTGGTTTGCAACACTGTTTAATTCCGTCTCCAAAACATATTTTAATTCAGCGAGATTCAAATGGAAATCTAACGACTAATGTGTTTGCGGAACAACAGAAAAGCGAAAATCTATTAGGTATTTTGGGATACGATACCGCAGAAGCTACAAAAGAATTAAAGGTCACAGAATTACAAAGTCAAAACTAAATATAAACTTTCCTTAAAACGGAAAATAACAAAAAATGAACATAAAAACTTACGCTGGGATTCCAGAAGAATTAGCGAAATTAGAAACTGCTAAAATTGTTTTAATTCCTGTGCCTTACGATGGCACAAGTACATGGCAAAAAGGAGCTGACAAAGGACCTGATGCTTTTTTAAATGCTTCAGAAAACATGGAGCTTTATGATATTGAAACAGATTCTGAAGTATACCAACAAGGTGTCTATTTAGCAGACGCTGTTTCAGAAAATAGATCTCCTGAAGCTATGGTAGAAGCAGTTCATCAAGCGACAAAGACTTACATTAAGAAGAACAAATTTGTTACAATTTTTGGTGGTGAACACTCTGTTTCTATAGGGACTATTAGAGCGTTTAATGAAATGTATACGAACCTAACAGTTTTACAATTAGATGCACATGCAGATTTAAGAGCATCTTATGAAGGCTCTAAGTGCAATCATGCTTGTGCAGTTTATGAAGCAAGTCAGACAACTAACTTAATTCAAGTTGGTATTCGTTCTATGGATGCGACTGAAAAAACAGTTATGGACGAAGAGAAAACTTATTTCGCCCACGAAATGGCTGAAGATGATAGTTGGATGGATTCTGCCATTGACCAAATGACAGACAATGTGTTTATTACTATAGATTTAGATGCTTTTGATCCGTCAATACTACCAAGTACCGGTACACCAGAGCCAGGAGGCTTATTATGGTACGAAACACTAGAGTTTTTAAAGCAAGTGTTTCAAGAGAAAAATGTAGTAGGGTTCGATATTGTTGAACTTTGCCCTAATCCGAATGAAAAATCTTCAGACTTTTTAGCAGCGAAACTTTACTATAAAATGTTAAGTTATAAGTTTCAAGGAGCAGATGCAAGTGATGATTACGATAATGCTTTTGAAGGTGCAATAGTAAGTAAAAATAACAGTTCAAAATTTAATGAAGACGATGAGTACTAAAGGAGAAATTTCAAAATTTATAGAAAAGTACTATTTACACTTTAATGCAGCAGCTTTGGTTGATGCGGCAAAAGCTTATGAAGATCAATTAAACTCAGGTGCTAAAATGTTAGTGTCCTTAGCTGGTGCAATGAGTACAGCTGAGATAGGTAAGATTTTTGCTGAAATGATCCGTCAAGATAAAGTACAAATTGTGTCTTGTACAGGTGCAAATTTAGAGGAAGATATTATGAATCTAGTTGCACACTCACATTACAAACGCGTACCAAATTACAGGGATTTAACACCTCAAGACGAATGGGATTTGTTAGAAAAAGGCTTAAACCGTGTTACTGACACTTGTATTCCAGAAGAAGAAGCGTTTAGACGCATACAAGAACACATTGTTAAACTTTGGAAGGATGCTGAAGCCAAAGGCGAACGTTACCTTCCACATGAATATATGTACAAACTATTATTATCAGGTGTGTTAGAACAGTATTACGAAATAGATATCAAAGATTCTTGGATGTATGCTGCCGCAGAAAAAAACTTGCCGATTATTTGTCCAGGTTGGGAAGATAGTACCATGGGAAATATTTTTGCAAGCTATGTTCTTAAAGGTGAATTGAAAGTAAGTACTATGAAATCTGGAATTGAATACATGACCTTTTTAGCCGATTGGTACACTAATAATTCTGAAAACGGTATTGGTTTCTTCCAAATTGGAGGAGGTATTGCAGGTGATTTTCCAATCTGTGTGGTGCCTATGTTATACCAAGATATGGAACGACCAGATACGCCATTCTGGAGTTATTTTTGCCAAATCAGCGATAGCACAACTAGTTATGGGTCTTACTCTGGTGCTGTGCCAAACGAAAAAATAACATGGGGGAAACTAGATATTAATACTCCAAAATTTATTATTGAAAGTGATGCGACCATTGTGGCACCACTAATTTTTGCTTACCTCTTAGATATGTAATGGAAGACCAGAAGATTAAAAATATAGAATTACAATACTTAACTGTTAATGATTTTGAAGAATTAAAATCAGCAACATTAGAGTCTTATAGAGGTGTTTTAGATTCCTATTGGAAAAAGTACCATATCGAAAGGTTGACGTCTATTTTTCCGCAAGGACAAGTAGTTATAAAAATTGATGGTAATATTGCAGGATGTGCGTTATCTCTTATAGTAGATTATGATACCATAGATGACCACCATACTTATGCACATATTATAACTGGTGATTCGTTTAAAAACCATGATTCTGATGGTGACGTCCTTTACGGTATAGATGTGTTTATTAAACCAGAATTTAGAGGCTTACGTTTAGGTAGGCGCCTTTATGATTACAGAAAAGAAATCTGTGAAACTTTAAATTTAAAAGGTATTGTATTTGGTGGTAGAATGCCAAATTATCACAAGCACAAAGCGTTGACTCCAAAAGAATATATTGAAAAAGTAAAACGGAAAGAGATTAATGATCCGGTGTTAAACTTTCAAATATCTAATGATTTTCATCCAGTTCGAATTTTAAAAGGCTATTTAGAAGGTGATACGGCATCAAATGAATATGCTGTTTTAATGGAATGGGATAATATTTATTATACAAAAAAGAGTAAAAAAGCAAGTAGTGTAAAAACGATTGTACGATTAGGTTTAATACAATGGCAAATGCGTACCTATAATAGTTTGGAAAAACTGATGCAGCAAGTAGAGTATTTTGTAGATAGTGTGGCAGCTTATCGCTCTGATTTCGCATTGTTTCCAGAGTTTTTTAATGCTCCTTTAATGGCAAAATACAACCACATGTACGAGCCAGATGCAATTAGAGAATTGGCAAAACATACATCTGTTATTGTAGAAAAAATGCAACAATTATCTATATCGTATAACATCAACATTATTACGGGTAGTATGCCAGAGCTTATTGATGATAAGTTATTTAACGTTGGCTATTTATGCCGTAGAGATGGAAGTTTAGAGCGTTATGAGAAAATTCATATTACACCAGATGAAGCGAAAGTTTGGGGAATGCAACGTGGACATAAATTACAAACATTTGAAACAGATGCTGGTAAAATTGGTATATTAATTTGTTACGATTCTGAGTTTCCAGAATTATCACGTTTATTAGCAGATGAAGGTATGGACATTTTATTTGTGCCATTTTTAACTGATACGCAAAATGGCTATTCTAGAGTACGTTTATGTGCTCAGGCAAGAGCAATTGAAAATGAGTGTTATGTTGCTATAGCTGGTAGTGTAGGAAATTTACCTAATGTTAATAATATGGACATCCAATATGCGCAATCAGCCGTGTTTACACCATGCGATTTTTCATTTCCAAGCAATGGTATTAAAGCAGAAGCAACAACAAATACTGAGATGATTTTAGTTGCAGACGTTGATTTAAGTTTATTAAGAGAATTACATTCTTTTGGTGCAGTAAAAAATTTAAAAGATAGAAGAAAAGATGTTTATAATGTTATTCGCGTAAAACAATAAATAGTATATTTAAAAAAAAAATTAGCTCCAAAAATAGTACAGTAGATGAAACCAAAAGATGCACATTTAAAACGAGTAATAGTTGATTTCAAAAAATTAACTCCAGAGATCTTAGCACTATTAGTAGAAAAATATCCTCATGGCTACGATGACGATCATGTAGTCTCATTTAAAAATGCAAAAAACGAAACTGTTGAAGCTGTTGAAGTGACTACAGAAGACACAAAGTTTTTAGTTAAGGTAAGTACAAAGTTAGAACAGACGATGGAAAATTACGATGAAGATGATTATGAAGATTTTGATGATGGTGATGCAGATGCCGTAGTGGATCCAGATTTGGAACCAGGTACTGAGGATCAGGATTTTGACTAAATAGGTCTTTTTTATTAAGAATATTTTGTAAATTAATATATTATAAATTGTTACAGTTTTAAATAGCTAAAGCGCTATTTAACTTTGGTTATGTGCCATATTTAATGTAAAATTATTAGAGGCCAAAGAAAGAATTCTTCCAAAAAAACCACAGTAATCGTAACCAAAAGGTTGCGGTCTAAAAGCATTTGGGCTTGAGGTGGTAAACTCCCAAAAACGAGATAGAAATAAAATTTTCAATTGCTGCTACTTTCCATATAGCTTAGAAGTAACAGTTTTAAAAAACTTAAAGAAATGAAAAACAAACGATTTTTATTAGTATTTGTATGCTCAATTTTGGTATTTAGTGCTAATGCTTCATTAGAGAATAAGAGCCAATTTCAAGAAAAAAGGATAATGACAGTTGCTGGTAATTTTGATGGTTACGATAATGAAGATGGTTACTCCTTTATAATAAAAGGGGAAGAAGATGATGATGAAGAAGTAATATACTTTACAGAGATTACTGAATATGAAGAAACAGATGAAGAAGGTTTTACCGAAACCTATGAAATATTCAAAATAACTCAGCTTAAAAAGTTCTAATAAAGGAAATGACTGCTAGATAACTGGCAGTCTTTTTTTTAGGAAAACTTCCCAAATAAAAGCACTAAATACAATAAGATATTCTAATCCAATAATCCATAAATTTTCTGAGTTTGAAGTGTTAGAATATGCTAAATAACTTAGAACAACTGCTAGTGACCAAACCAATGGAAATCTATAGTTAGTAAATACACAAAGAATAACTAAGGTGGCAATATACCAAGGATGTATCGTAGTACTCAAAAATAAATAGAAAGTAAAAGCTAATAAAATTGAAGTCACCAATTTAGAGATGGTATTATTGTGCTTAAAAAACGAATACCCTAAAATTGTAAATACAGAAATTATTGGTAAAAATTTGGTGATAATAGCAATTTCATTAAACCCAGTCATCGCATAGCCAATTTCCCTTACCGCATAGTAAATACTTGCGTTAAATTCAAAATCTCCAAACCAAAGCCCAACCGTTTTAGAGTAGTTGCTTATAAATTCTATAGAAAAAAAAGGAAGAAACATCAACATAAGAGTTGCTCCACATATTGCGTAAAAACTGACTAATTTTTTTATACCAATTAAGATGTTCCCTTTTTTAATAAACCAGCCAAAAAATAAAGTCAAAAACAGCAAAGGAATTAACTTTACAGAAATCGAACAAGCCAATACTACAGCAGCCCATTTCCATTTGCCAGAATGTAGTAAATACAAACTCCAGACTAAGAAGAAAATCATCACACCTTCGAAATGAAGATTTCCAGTTAATTCAATAATAATAAACGGATTTAAAATGTACCAGAAGATTCTGTTTGAGGGAAGTTTTAAGCGTTCTAATAGCTTTTTTCCAAAATATAATGTTCCTATATCAGCAGCTATTATTAATAAGCGCATTGTAATAACTGAGCCTAAAATGCTTTTTCCAGAGAATAGAGCCGCAATAGTAAAACAAAGTTGATTTAATGGTGGGTAATTTGTATAATGAGATGAACTTAAAGTACCCATGCCATTATATAAATCTTGCGCCTGTACGAAAGGAAATTTACCGTTTTGAATAAAAGAATCTGGTGTGAAGAGATAAGGGTTTAATCCAGATAAAATCATTTGTCCATCCCAAATAAATCGGTAAAAATCTTGAGATAAATTAGGAATTGTAAACAAAAACAAAAGTCTAAATAGTATAGCAGATACAACTAGTACTCTAAAATAAAAACCTGTTTCTTTTATAATTAGGTATGCAAAAACAAATAATGCAACATACAACACTACTAACTTTGATAAATCTGTTCTTACCAAGTCGTAAGCAAAAGATAAATACATAATAACACTAAGCCCTACAAAGAGTAGTGGGATTTTTTTGTTTTTAAATAAGTTGGTTAGTCCGAGCATAGAGTCAAAGATAGAATTATTTGAAACGGAGATATAATCGTTATAAAAAAAGATTATAAAACTATATGAAATAGGGTTTCTTATTCCTATTTAGAACAAAGGTTAAATTTAATAATATACCAAAATATGCTTTTCGTCGAAGGAGTTTGGAAATATCGTTAAAATAATATAACTTATTCATTTAAAACCTGTTAACCCTTCCCTGTGATTAAGACTAAATTACTTTAATTTCAATTTAATGATTCGATTTTTACTAATTCTTTATGCTCTAACTACAACTGTTCTAATCAATGGGCAAACCAGAAAAGGGGAAGATTCAAATTTTCAGAAATGGAAAAATGAAAATATGTCTTTAGATGAAAGAACTGCAGCATATAATAATTTTATAGAGAGAAATTATTTGTATTCAAAACCAGATAGTGTTGCTTTTCATACTAAGAAATTAATGAATTTTTCAATTAAAGAAAATTTCAATTTAGGTGTCGCAAGAGCTCATGTCTTAAATGGTAATAGTAAACTAGTTCAATCTTTTTTTCCTGAAGCCAGATTTGAGTATGAGAAGGCTATCGAAACATATAAACAAATAGATGATTTAAGAGGCCTAGGAATCTGTTACGCAAACATGGGAAGTACATATAATTATCAAAGCAATCATCCTAAGGCTCTAATCTTTTATTTAAAAGCTTTGAAAATCTTTCAAAAAGATGATTTTAATTTGGGTATAGCAGGTACCTCTAATAATATTGGGATATTATACCAATTATTTTTTGACTATGATAATGCTTTGAAATATTATAAAATTGCAGAAACTATTCATAGTAAGGATAATGATTTAAAAGGTCTTGTTATAGTATATACTAATATGGCAGGAATATATGATGAACAAGATAAGGATTCAATTGCGCAAGAATATTATCAAAACAGTATTAATTTAAGTAACAAAATATCATATAAATCAGGTTTAGCAATCGCAAAATCTGGTTTGGGTAGTTATTATAAAAAACGTAATAACATTGAATTGGCTTTATCTAATTATAAATCTTCAATTGTGCTCAATAGAGAAATTGGAGATAATTATGGATTAGCTCAAACTTTATCTTTCATTGGTTTAGTTTATACATATGAAAACAAACCTGATAGAGCTTTAAAATATTGTGAAGAGGCAATAAGTATAATTGATGATTATGAATCTATACGAGAAAGATTGGATATTTATTGGTGTCTATATGAAAGTTTTAAATTAAAAAATAATGCCACTAAATCTCTATACTATCACGAATTGTATTTAGTTACATCTGATAGTTTAAAAAAGCAAGAAACTACTAAAAAACTTCAACGTATGGAGTTTGAAAAAGAAGTTCTAGCAGATAGTTTACAACAAGTAGAAAAAGGACTCAAGGTAGAGATGTTACATCAAACAGAGATAAATGAAAAAAAAAGAAATACAAGTATTGCATTAGCAGGTGGTTTCTTCTTTTTACTTCTCTCTGGTGGCCTTTATAGCCGTTGGAACTACGTTAAAAAATCTAAAGCAATCATTGAGAAAGAGAAAGATCGTTCGGATAATTTACTGCTCAACATCTTACCTTTCGAAATAGCAGAAGAGTTAAAAGCCAAAGGTAGTGCTGACGCAAGAGATTTTGATTTAGTATCCATTCTCTTTACAGATTTTAAAGGTTTTACAGAAGCGTCAGAGAAGCTAACAGCAAAAGAACTTATTGGTGAAATTAATGTGTGTTTTAAGGCTTTTGATTTGATATGCGAGGTGTATAAAATTGAAAAAATAAAAACAATTGGAGATGCATTTATGGCAGCTGGTGGCTTACCAGTACCTTTTGATGATTCTGTTAAAAATACGGTACTTGCCGCATTAGAAATGCAAGAGTTTATTAATACTAGATTAGAAGAAAAAGAATTAATCAATGAAACTGCTTTTAAAATGAGAGTTGGTATTCATACAGGACCTGTTGTTGCGGGAATTGTTGGAGTAAAGAAGTTTCAATACGATGTCTGGGGAGATACTGTAAATACAGCATCTCGTATGGAAAGTAGCGGAGAAACAGGAAAGGTTAATGTTTCTGAAGTTACTTACAATCTACTAAAAAATGATACTGATTTTATATTCGAATCACGAGGTAAAATAAGAGCTAAAGGTAAAGGAGAAATAGAGATGTATTTTATTTCTAAATCTTAGAAGTCAAAGACTTAAAAAACACATAGCCAAAACCAATAAATAGCATGAGGTGAAACGGAAATAACCCAAAGTCACCACCTTGGTCACCAACAACAAATGCACTGTATAAACCAAAGCCAAAATAAACTACAAGGATGCCTTCAATAATAACATGAGGCGATACGTTCTTTCTTAAATACTTATTGCCTTTCCAAGAATCTTTAATAGTACTAATATTAAATTTTGGTGTACGTACAAACTCGCTTCGTTTACCAATATGGCCTTCTATTACAGCAATTGAGTTGTGTAGAGAAAAACCCATTGCTATTGAGAAGAAGGTAAAGAACATACCAACGTAGCCAAAGAATTTTTTAAAACCACTACCATAGATGCTTTTGTACATAAACCAATAGCAAACAAAGAATATAAGCGTGCTCATTACAAAGAAACTCATTACGTAAAAATAGTCACGCAAATGCTCATATTCATTCTTTATGTAAAGCATAGGAATACTTAAAATAGCAACAGTAAAAATGCTTAAAAACATAGTGCTATTTAATAAATGAAGTAAGCCGTGTATTTTTGTTTTTACAGATATATTTTCAGATTTAATAACCCGCCACATCATTTTTCTAAAGTTTTCAGCACCACCTTTGTTCCATCGGAATTGTTGAGAACGTGCTGCGCTAATAACTACAGGTAATTCTGCAGGAGTTTCTACATCTTCAAGATATTTAAATTCCCAGTTTTTAAGTTGTGCTCTATAGCTTAAGTCTAAGTCTTCAGTGAGTGTGTCTCCTTCCCAATTACCAGCATCGATGATACATGTTTTTCTCCAAACACCAGCTGTACCATTAAAATTAATAAAGTGTCCTTTGCTATTACGACCAACTTGCTCTAACGTGAAATGTGCGTCTAAAGCAAAAGCCTGAATCTTAGTTAATAGTGAGTAATTTCTATTAATATGTCCCCAACGTGTCTGTACAACACCAATCTTTTCGTTTTTAAAATAAGGAATAGTGCGTTTTAACCAGTTTGGTTGTGGTAAAAAATCAGCATCAAAAATGGCAATAAAATCGCCTTTTGCAATTTTTAAGCCTTCTTTTAGTGCGCCAGCTTTAAAGCCACTTCTGTCAGTTCTTGTAATATGAGTTATATCTAATCCGGTAGAAGCTAATTGATCTACGTGTGCTTTTGTAGTTACAAGCGTCTCATCTGTAGAATCGTCTAAGACTTGAATTTCTAATTTGTCTTTTGGATATTCTAATAACGCTATGTTATCTAGCAACCGCTCCATAACATACATTTCGTTATAGACAGGTAATTGAATTGTTACGTATGGAATTTCTTCTGCATTAGAGAAATCAAAAGTATCACACGTTTCTCTTTTCTTTTTTGATGAAAGATAATTGTAAAGTAGATTTAATTGCGCCAATGCATACATAAAGATGAGCACAATCGCAATGGTGTAAATTACAATGATGGTATATTGAAAGTAGATCACTTAAAACTATATTTAAAAATCCATGTTAAGATTTTTACACCTGCAAAGATAGCACCTTTTATGGTTCCTGAAACTTTTGAGACACCTATTCTGTTTCTGTAATTAACAGGAATCTCTCTGTAACTAAACTTCTGCTTTAATACTTTAAGTTGCATTTCTACTGTCCAGCCATAAGTCTTATCTTCCATTTTTAGATCTAATAGTTTGTTATATTTAATAGCTCTAAACGGACCTAAATCTGTAAATGTTGACGCAAAAAATAATTTCATTAAGCTTGTTGCTAACCAATTTCCAAATATTTGTGGTTTAGTCATAGACCCTTCTTCTCGCAATTCTTTAACTCGTGCGCCAACAACAAAATCCATATCGTCTTCAATTATTGGTGTAATAATTTTGGTTAATTCTTCTGGGTAATCACTAAAATCGCCATCTAAAAAGACAACAATATCTGGTTTCACGTCTTGTTTTTCGATATATTCCATACCCTTTAAACAGGCAAATCCATAACCTTTTTCTTTTTCAATTAAAACGGTTGCACCAGCTTCTTTAGCATTAACTTCCGTATTATCTGTAGAGTTATTACTAACAACAATAATTTCGTGTACGATTTGGGGTATAGCTTTTACAACTAACGGAATAGAGGCTTCCTCATTATATGCAGGAATTATAACTTTAATGTTGGTCATTTAAGATCGCTAAATTTATTTTCTTTTCTAAATGTTGCCAAATCTGTCCATTCTTTAATTTGTTTTCCTTTAGAATATTTAATTGCTGAAATCAGTTTTTTATTTTTATACATTAGACAATAGCCGTTTTTTTGATTATTGTCTAATTGGCATTTATGGTTAACATTTTCGTTAGTGTCGTAAAATAACCACCAATTTGCTTTTTTACCATTTACAAAAGAACCTTCAGAAAGCTTTTTTCCGTTTGGGCCGTAAAATTGCCAATAGCTTGTGAATTTTCCAAACTTAAAGGGACCATCTTTTGCGAGTTGTCCATCTTTATAATAAAACTTCCAATATCCTGAAGCTTTTCCTCCTAAAAAATCACCTTCCTTTTCTAGATGTCCTGTAGTATGATATTTTTTCCAATGCTTGGTTTTCAGTCCATTGTTATAATTTCCTTCTTCTTTTAATTTTCCGTTAGAATGATAAAATTTCCAATATTTTGTTTCTTTACCACTCGCATAGTAACCTTCTTCATTAAGTCTGTTATTAATATAGGTTTTCCAATAACCCGTTTTCTTTCCATCTTTATAATTACCTTTTTTATAAAGGTTTCCTTCAGAATCATAAAAATACCAGAAGCCATCTTGTTTATTATTTTTGAAATACCCTTGCCTTGAAAGCTGACCATTTTTATGATAGAATTTCCAATAGTCAGTTTTAAGATTGTTTTCTATCCAACCTTCGGAGCTCATACTAGCACTTTCAAATTGATTTTTTTGATAGGTTTTTTGTCCAAACGCAACAGATGTAAAAAGAAAGACAACAATTATTAATCGCATTATTTCTGGTTTATTAAGTCCATTAAATCAACATCATTTCCTAATAAAATTTCAGTCGGATTAATACGTCCTTTTTCTGGTCCATTTTCTAATTTTAAAACACCACGAGGGCAAACAGCAGAACAAATGCCACAACCAACACAACTAGAGCGTATAATGTTTTCTCCTTTTTGAGCATAAGCTCTTACATCAATTCCTTGTTCGCAATAGGTAGAGCAATTTCCGCAAGAAATACATTGTCCGCCATTAGTCGTAATTCTAAAGCGTGATTTAAAACGTTGCACAAAACCTAAGTAAGCGGCAAGGGGACAACCAAAACGACACCACACGCGATTTCCAAAAATAGGATAGAAACCAGTGCCAATAACTCCAGCAAAAATAGAGCCTACCACTAAACTATAAATACTTTGTACGGTTGAAGTCTTTATACCTAAAACCATACCTGTATCAGTAAAAAAGCTATACAAAGTCATGCCAGTCATTATTAAAACAAAGCCTAAAACGGCATGGATTAAATAACGTTCAACCTTCCATGCAAATAATGATTTATCCGAATGTTGTCTGTAAGGATCACCAAGTGTTTCGGCTAAACCACCACAACCACAAACCCAAGAACAGTACCAGCGTTTGCCAAAGAAATAGACCATAATCGGCACAATAACTAAGGTTAAAACAATTCCCCAAACCAGAATAAAAATTCCTATTCCACCATTAGCTATGAGGTCTTTTAAATTCCATTGAAAAAAGAAATCATAATCTAAAGGAAAGGCATTTTTAAAATCATAATATGGCATTTGCAGTCTTACCATAATTTCTGGAATAAGAAATGCAAATACAATTTGAAAGAATAAAACCGAAGTAGTTCTAAATACCTGATAAATATTATGACGGTATTTAATATACATTCTCACTGCCATTACGCTCATAACTGTACAATACATAAAACCATAAACAAACCAATGGCCTGCAGGGTTTCCACTTAAAGCTTCACTAATTGGATCTACTAAAAGTGTCCAATTAGTCGCATATTCAGAAGCAAAATAAAGCACTAAATAAAATGAGACTAAAAAGATAAACACCATCCAGCCAATCCAGCCTTGATTTGTAGCACTTTCATGATAAATACCGTCGTTCTTAATTCCTTTTTTACCTAACAGAATAACGTTTGGTAGAATGAACATTAAAGCACCAAGAATACCTAACCCAAAAGTGAGCAACCACATTAAGCCTTTGTTATTAGCAATAAATCCGTTGGCTGATTTTTTACCAATCATTGCTGCCATATCGCTAGACTTGGTATAGATTTTTTTATCCCATTCCTTCTTTTTGGTGTGCGTTTCGTTGGCATTTTCTATGGCTTTAGATATTTTTGGTGATAAGGTTTGCATGCCATTAAAATCTTGCCCTACGATATCAGATTTTATAGCGTTTATAAAAACGTCGCTTTTAATGTTTTGACCCTTAACAATTGTATTAAAATCAGCTTCGTTTAAGTTGAAGGTTCCTAAAAGTGGTAAAGTGGTGAAAATGGCTAAGCCTAATAAGAATATTACCAATCCTATATTTTTAATTGCTTTCATGAGCTTGTGTTAATTTGTTAGAGTTAAAAAATGGTAGAACTAGGCTTTACTGAAAATGCGTTTCCAACTCTTTTTATGCGCAGTAAGGTTAGTATTAAATTCACTATTGTATTGTGTTATAATTTCATTTTCATATGCTTTATAAAATTCTGGATCAAAATTGGCGTCTTTTAGGTAGCTCATTACGTAATCTACATCTCTTTTTTCAGTCAGCCATTTGTCAAAAATTTCGTGGCGCATTCTTATTCCGAAAGTATTAATACCTAAAAATTCATTTGTGTCTTTGTGAAAAGAAACAGTAATACAAATATCTTCTTTGTTATGTTTCCAATGAAAATGCTTTTCGTACTCTGGTCTGCCACGCACACCAAATACCCAACCATAAGTTTGATATTCGATATCTAAAAATTTAGCGGAATTAAACCAATGACCTGGTTTGTATTCTATGCGATTACCACAAATAGTTTGCGCTAAAGTTTCTCCCATCATACGACCAGTGTACCAAACGGCTTCAATTGGTCTTCGGTTTCCTATGGCTTCATGCTGTTCGGCACAATCACCAATAGCATATACATCTGGTATATTGGTTTCTAAAAAACGGTTGACTTTAATACCTCTGCCTATTTCAATTTCAGAATCTTTTATAAAATCTATGTTTGGTGACACGCCTGCTGTTAATCCAACCACATTGCATTCAAGTTCTTCACCAGTTTCTTCGATAATTATCGATTTTACTTTTCCGTTTTCGTCCGATTTTATTTCCTTTAAATTAGTTGAAAGTCGTAAATCAATATGATGATTTTTTATATGCTTATTTAACATTTGGCTTTCGCCTTCAGGCAACACACCATTCCAGAAACTAGATTCACGAACTAAAAAGGTAACAGGGATTTTTCTAGAATTCAACATTTCAGCGAGTTCAATTCCAATTAATCCACCGCCAACAATCACAGCACGTTTGCAAATGTCCTTATTGGGAGCTTGCATTTCTAGATTATCTAAATCTTGCTTGTGATACATGCCCATAACACCTTCTAAATCTTGTCCTGGCCATCCAAATTTATTAGGCTTACTTCCTGTAGCAATGACTAATTTATCATATTGTAAAGTATCTCCTTCTGTAAAATGAAGTGTTTTTGATGCTGTTTCAACCGTTTTTACATACCCCTTTTTGAGTTCTATTCTGTTTTTTTTCCAGAACCAATTTTCGTAGGGTTGGGTGTGTTCAAACTTCATATGTCCCATATACACATACATTAATGCCGTACGAGAAAAGAAGAAGTCTGTTTCAGCAGAAACAATAGTGATTTTTTTGTCAGAAAGCTTTCTGATGTGCCTTGCAACAGTGACTCCAGAAATACCATTACCAATAATTACGATGTGTTCCATAAAATTGTGGTTGTTGTTTCAATTTTAAAAAGGTTGTCTTATTAAGCTATATGTCGAAGGTTTTGTTAAAACCTTAATCGCTTTGTCGATTTTCTTTAAATTTAGGCATAATTTTAAAGTATGCGTCGTTATTTTTATTTCCTTTTAGTTCTCGTTTTTATAGGTTGTGCAGCAGTTTCATTTAAACCCTTTAAAATAAATGGAGTAAGCTTTGTTGCTGCAGGAAATGCCGTTGATACAACCCATACGAGTCCACTGGTTAATATAAATGCTAATGCTGCGGCAATTATGCCTTTTGGATTTATAAGAGATAAAAGCAACCCTGAAATCATCCATAACACAGAGCGTCAGTGGTTCGGAGAGACTAGAGCAGGTGCAAAACAATATATTGAAACACTTAGAAAAGACAATATAAACATAATGATTAAGCCACATATTTGGCTTTGGCATGGTGAGTTTACAGGATTTTTAAAAATGGAAACTGAGGCAGAATGGAAAATACTCGAAGAATCATATTCTAGTTTTATTTTAGAGTATGCAGAACTAGCTGAAGAAATTAATGCTGAAGTTTTTTGTATTGGTACGGAGCTCGAAGAATTTGTTAAAAACAGACCAGAGTATTGGTCTAATCTCATTAAAGAAATCAGAATTATTTATAAAGGAAAATTAACTTATGCTGCAAATTGGGATGAATTTTGGCGCACACCATTTTGGACAGAAGTTGATTATATTGGGATAGACGCTTATTTTCCTGTGAGTGATTTGCAGACACCAACTCTAGAAGATTGCATTAAAGGTTGGGAAAAGCATAAACAAGGATTAAAAACATTTTCCAAAAAACATGATCGACCAATTCTGTTTACAGAATACGGTTATAGAAGTGTCGATTATACTGGAAAAGAACCATGGAGATATGATCGGTCTATGACCTCTATTAATCTCGAAGCACAGAATAATGCAACGCAAGCTTTGTTTGATGCCGTTTGGAACGAAGAGTGGTTTGCAGGAGGTTACCTTTGGAAATGGTTTACAGATCATAATAACGTAGGTGGTATAGAAAACAATCAATTTACACCACAGAATAAACCTGTAGAAGATATTATTAAAACATTTTATAAGGTTAATTAATCTATGAGAACATTTGCAGTAGGAGATATTCACGGAGGATTAAGAGGGTTGGTTCAACTTTTAGAAAGACTTAAAATAACAAATACTGACCAATTAATTTTTCTCGGAGATTATGTTGACGGCTGGAGCGAGTCTGCTCAGGTTATTCAGTATTTAATTCAGCTTTCAGAAACAAACGATTGCATTTTTATTAAAGGGAATCACGATGCATGGTGTGAGGATTGGTTGCGAACAAATGAAGGAGATTCAATATGGTTAGCACATGGAGGAGAAGGAGCAGTAGCGAGTTACCAAACTTTTTCTGAAGAACAAAAGAAAGTGCATCTTCGTTTTTTTGAAGCGATGTCTTTGTATCATATTGATGATGATAAACGACTCTTTATTCATGCTGGTTTTACTTCCATGCATGGAGTCGAGAAAGATTATGATTTCCGTACGTTTTATTTTGATCGCACGCTTTGGGAAATGACATTAACTATGGACAAACGGATTGCAAAAGACTCAAAATTATACCCAAAACGATTAAAGCATTACTTAGAAATTTATATTGGTCATACTCCAACTACTAATTATTTTAAAATGCATCCAATGAATGCTGCTAATGTTTGGAATATTGATACGGGAGCTGCTTTTTCAGGGAGATTGTCAGCAATTGATATAAATACAAAAGCTATTTTTCAAAGTGATATTTTGAAAGATTTGTATCCAAATGAACTAGGTAGAAACAAAAATTAGTAATAATCCAAGAATACGTTATAGTTTTAGAACTTTTAATACTGTCTTAAAAATTAAATTAAATTAACTAGCAATTAGGTTGTTTTATATCTTTGCGGATTAATAAAATCAAATCGATATGAAAATTTTAAAATTCTTTTTATTTACTGCAGCTATATTAACTTTTGCAGCATGCAGCAGTGATGATGATGTAACTACACCAGTTGTAGAACTTACTAATGCTAATTTAGCTGGGACTTATGAAATTGTATTTTATGAAGGTTCTTACACTACTACAACAGAAGCATCTAACGGAAGTACAGTACTGGTTGAGTCTGAGACTTTTACTACTGATACTTTTACAAATGCTACTTTTACATTTAATGAAGATGGGACTTATGCATCTTCTGGTAATTATAGAGTTACTTATGTATTAACTATAGCAGGACAGGCACCAGAAACAGAAATTGAAATTGAGCAATTTGATAGTGATGGTACTTTCACTACAAATAATACTAGTAGAACTATAACTTTTGATTTTGACTCTATTGCAGATGTTCTTTTATTTGATGGTACTCTATTAAACATTATGGGTGGAGATGTAGATGTTTTTCAGGGTAATACAGAAACAGATGAGTTTGAAATTCGTTTAGTAAGAATAACAGACTAATTCTTAGTTAAAAATATACTATAAAGAAAGCTGTCATTTTTGGCAGCTTTCTTTATGCCTTAATTTTTAGTCAATCTGTTTTTTATAATAAGTAAATAACTCATCTGCGGAAGCACCAAACCATCTCTTTACATAAATCATCCAGAAGTAGTATTGCAATTTCCAAACACCATGCTTTTTATACAAGCGTGCTGAGGTTTTAATTTTATCTTGAATAACTACAAACTCGTTTCGAACATATAATTCATTGATTAAGATATTATCTTCATAAATAATATAATCTTCATCATAACCACCAATAGTATCAAAAAGTTCTTGTGTTATAAACTGACTTTGGTCACCGCCTCTGCATGCGCGCCAGCTAAATTGCGTTAACCAGCTTGCTAATTTTAACCACCAATGATTGCTATCAAATTGCATTCTAAAACAACCAGCTTTATTGCCTTTTTCGACTTCCTTTATAATTAATTTATCGTATCTATTTGGTGGAAATGAATCTGCATGTAGAAAATATAAAACAGAACCTTTTGCCTTGGTAGCCCCTAAGTTCATTTGTTTTGCTCTGCCTTTTTCAGAATTTAAAAGAATGATGTTTAAATCTAGTGTTTTGACAATATTTTCAGTTCCATCTGTGCTTCCTCCATCTACAACTATAATTTCTGAAATTGAATCTAACGACGCATTATCTATTAAGTGAAACAGTAAGTCCTTTATAGTTACAGACTCATTTAAAACGGGAATAATGATAGAAATCTTGTGCTTCATATTTTTTATGCTGAATTTATTTCAGCATCTATAACGTAATGCGATTTTAAAACAAGTTCAGTGTAACAAGTTGAAGATTAATCATTCAAATCCCAATTATAATCCATAAAACTTTTTTTCGCTTTACTCGAAATTGAAATATCAGCATATTGATTCAGAAAATCAATTAAACTACCGTTTTGTTCAAAATCTTTCTTAAACCATTTAAATATCTTAGATAGTTTTATATAGTCTTTTGAAAGCTCATTTTTAGTTTTGTCTGTTATAAATTCTTTTGTTGCGTTAGTGAGTTGTTCTTCTAAATTTGAAGCTGTAAAAGCTTTATTTTGAAGTTTAGGACAAGAAATAGAAGCACAAACAATAGCAAAATGAATTCTTGGTTCATTCATTTTTCTGAGTATTTCATGCTCAATATCATTAAGATTTTGCCATTTATCTCCAAACTTCCAAAGACGTTGATCCCAAGGGTCTTTAATGTCTTTTATACTTTCTGTTGGGTAATTGCGAAGTATTAAATCTATGGTTAACGCGTTATAGGAATTGATCCAGTAGGCAAGTTTGTCGCTTTTTGACCAAGTATCATTAGGTTGGTAAGTTTTGAGAAGTGTTATATAACTTTGTAAAACTTTAGAGTCACTTTTAAAACTGCTATAATCTACATTACCATATAGAGATACATGTTTCTTAAGTAAATCATTGAAGCTAGAATGATCAAATGCTTCGTCATAAATAATTTCTGTAGTTATTGAAATACCGTCATCAGTTAGTGTTCCGTCTTCACCTAAACTTATTTTTGTAGCATTATCTTTTGGTGGCTGAGGTGGTTCAGCAATAGAAGGTGTTTCAATGATTTCAATTACGTCTTCTATAATAGCAATTTCTTCAGTTTGTTTTGGCGGATTTTCAAAAACCGCTTTATTTCCAAAACAGGATGTAATAAGTAAAACAAATAGTAAAGCTAAAAAATGTTTCATTTTGCGTAATTTTTATTGACGAGACTCCAGCTTTCGAGAGAATACAGGATACAATTCCTGACTTATAAAATCTTTAGGAAACGTTTCATCATCTTCAAAACCTAATTCAATATCTCTACCACTATGTGGTATGTAATTAGTTTTAAAGATGTAGTCCCAAATACTTAATGTTAGTCCAAAGTTTACACCATGCCTTACATGTTTTGGTAATTCTTTTGCATGATGCCAAATGTGCATTTTAGGATTGTTGAAGACGTATTTTAAAATGCCATAATCCCAACCCAAATTAGCATGATTTAGATGACCAATAGCAATACTAAAGAAATAAACAATGGCGACATCTTGCGAGCTATAGTTTGCAATAATCGCTAAAGGAATATATCTAATTGAGTTATAAACGACAGGTTCCATCCAATGATAGCGAAGATGTGCAGCAAAACCCATTTGCTTAACGGAGTGGTGGACTTTATGAAAATTCCACAGCCAAGATACACGATGTAATAAGCGATGTGTATTCCATTGCACAAAATCATTGACTAAAAAGAATATAAACAGTCCTAACCATTTGGGGAGTTGCGTAGAATCAAATAATTGAAAACTAGAGAGTGAAAGTCCAATACCACCTAAAATGTCATTAAAGAATTCTGAAACTGTATTTGATAATGCAATAAGAATAATAAGATTTAGAATAAAGAAATTGAAGAACATGTAAAAGGTATCTAACCAAAAATCTTTTCTAAATAGTGATTGTTTTTTTCTCCAAGGAAATAGTATCTCTAATAACCAAACGATAAGCGAAATAGCAATAAGACCATAAAAAAAGTTATCCCAATGATTAAGATCAATGAGCTCGTATTGAAGATAGTTCCAGTATCCCGAATATGAGTTTTTTATAATGTCTATGTATTTTTCCATAAATAGTTTTCACATTAGAGTGAAATAAGCAAATGGCGATTATCGCCTAGCAACAACCTCCACCATCATAGTGAAACGTAGATTCGCTAAAATAAATATCATCTCTACCTAAAGTTTGTAATGCTCCAGCAGTTTTATCACAAATTGCTAAAGGTTGATTTTTTAATAATATGTGTCCAGCTTTATCATCAAAATAATCTTCATCACCATAATAAATAGCTGCTTTCCCTGTAAAAACACAAGGACCATCTTCTGGCATTGGATCTTTTATAGCAGCAACTTCAATAGATTCGATATAAATCAATTCATCTGTCGGATAATTTTTTGTATCTAAAATTCTGTAAGGCTTTCTTGCTCTAATTTCAATAGTACCAAATCCAGCATCAGTTAGCGCTTTTACATATTCAGCAATTGGTAAACTACCACTTAGGCAAAGTGCTCTAAGACGATCGTCATTTCGCAACTCGTCATTCATAGGTTGTTCACAAGTTGGGTCACTCATTACTAGCTTGCCATGAGGTTTTAAAACGCGATACATTTCTTCGATAGCTTTCTTTAAATCTTCAGCTTTAAAAATGTTGAATAAACAGTTTTGTGCAGCAACATCAATAGAGTTGTCTTCAACATTTAAGTTTAAGGCATCACCTTTTACAAGATCAACAAATTCAGATTTAAACCAATCGTTTTGTGCTTCAGCTTCTTTAAAGTTTTTTCGAGATGCTTCTAACATTTCATCTACCACATCAATTCCAACAACACCTCCTTTTTGCCTGTTGAAGTATGAGAATTGTAATAATTCCATACCTCCACCAACACCAACATAAAGCATTTTTGGATTATTTGTTAAATCGCGAGCATGCACTGTAGAACCACAACCGTAGTTCATCTCTTGCATGATTTTTGGAATTTTTAATCCTGGTAATTCCCATATAGGATTTGTAGTACAGCACAAACCAACATCTGGAGTTAGTGCTGCTTCTTTATATAAATCGTTTGTTGCTTCTAAGTAACTCATTTCTTTTTAGTCTTTAGTTTGCAATCGCAGTTTGCAGAGAGTATCAGTTTAACTGAAAACTGCGACTATTTACTATCTATAACGTTTTTATTAATTCTTTAAATAATGTAATCATGTCGGGTTCTGCTTTGCCAGCCATGGCGATAATTTCGCTTATATCTACAGGTTTTAAATTGCTGGGATCACATTCGTCCGTTAAAACAGAAACAGCTGCAGCTTTTAAGCCTAAATGGTTAGCTACTATAATTTCTGGCACTGTACTCATCCCAACAGCATCAGATCCAATAATTTTCAGCATTCTATATTCTGCTCGTGTTTCTAATTGTGGTCCAACAACACTAGCGTAAACGCCTTTATGTAATTTTATATTATTGTCTTTGGCAATGGTTTCAAATTTAGAGTTGATTGCAGCATCATATGGAGCACTCATGTCTGTAAATCGCTCACCTAATTCTGAAACTCCTTTAAATGCTAGCGGAGAACCACCTTGTAGATTAATATGATCATCAATAAGCATTAATTCTCCTTTTTTAAAGTTGAGATTAATAGCGCCAGAAGCATTAGAAACTAAAAGTGTTTTTATACCCAATTTTTCCATAATTCTTACAGGAAAAGTTACATCTTGTAATGTATAACCTTCGTAAATATGAAAACGCCCTTGCATTACAACCACTTTTTTACCACCCAATTCTCCGTAAATGAGTTTGCCTTTATGAAACTCTACAGTTGCGGTTGGGAAATTAGGGATATGATTGTAGCTAGCTTCTGCTATAATATCTATTTCGTCAACTAATTGCCCTAAGCCGGTTCCTAAAATAATGCCCACTTCAGGATTCTCAAAACCTTTGGCTTGTAAATATTCTGTGCTTTCTGTTATAAATTTAATCATCTTAATTATAAAATTGTTTGAGCGTTTTATAATGCTTCATATCCTCAAAGGTATCAATATCATTTAGGTTGTCTAATAAAGATACACTACTATTTTTTAAGTTATTTAGCGTTGCTTTTCGCACTGTATCGGTTCCCCAATCTTTATTTTTAAAGAGTTGTTGGTGCATCGTTTTCATTCCTAAAAGATAGTAGCCACCATCATCAGCTGGGCCAATAACTACATCATTCAAACTTAATTCATCAAATGCTTGCTCTATAATTGTTTCGTTTAAGTCTAAGAGGTCACTTCCTATAATTATAACTTTTTCATAACCATGATCTAATAATTCTAAAAAGGCATTATACATTCGTAGTCCTAAGTCCTCACCTTTTTGAAGCTTTTTGTTAAATAAGTCAGAACTCCAAATATCTTTAATATTTATGTTTTGAGAATAAAACACATAACGAGCAGCGTTCACTTTTTTAGCAATATCAGCAGTATGCTGAAGTAAGTATTTATAAATATTTAATGCAGATTCGTCTCCAACTGTTTTTGCTAATCGTGTTTTGCATTTTCCTAATTCAGGATTTCTAGTAAAGATGATTAAGGCTTTTTTAGTCATTTTTCAACCCGTCTTTAGTGTAAATTTTTTCGCCTTTTTTCAGCCATTTACTCCATTTTTTAGAAAACGCATGTACTTTATCTGTCTCTTTGTTTTCAGAGTTATAGACTGCATAGCCGTTATTTTTCCATTCAAAAATTCCACCAAATAGATTGTAAACGTTAGTGTAATTCGCCTTTTTGAGTTGTTCGGCAATATCCTCAGAACGAATGCCTAAAGAACAGTAAACGACTATAGTTGTAGATTTATCTGTGATTTGATTTGTGATTCTTTTGATATTGAAATTATCATAACCAACATAAATAGCATCTTTTAAATGACTCGTTTCAAACTCTATGATTTCTCTCGAATCTAACAAAATAGCTTTAGTTTTTGGCATAGCTAATTCTTGTACTGTTATATACGGAATACTTTCAGAATTGTATTTTTTTAATAATTCTGAAACACTTTCTTGAGCGAAACTAATGTTCAAAAGAAATAGTAATGTGTATAGAATTTTATTTTTCATAAATTGAGTTTCCCCATTTGGTTAATTCAAGGGACTTTTTAGGCGACACTACCTTGGCAACTACTTCCTGCTCCTGCAGTACAGCCATAACAATGTTGTGAAATGACGATCTTACGACCTTCTAATAATTCCTCGTTAAATTCTGAAATATGTTTAGATTTGCTGTTAACTGGTAACTCTAACATTTGGTTAAAATCGCAATCAAATAAATAGCCATCCCAACTTATTGATAATGTGTTTGTACACATTACGTTTGCTACAGCTGCAGGATTATATGCTTCTACCAAGGCATACATATAATCTTCGTAATTTTCGGAAGCAATTAAATAATCTAAGAAACGCGCAATTGGTAAATTAGTAATAGCAAATAGATTGTGAAATTGAATATCAAAATCTTCTGATAAAGCCTTTTTAAAATCTTTTTCCATAGCGGCTTGGTCTCCAGGTAAAAACGCTCCAGAAGGATTGTAAACCAAATCTAATCTTAGATCACTATCTGGCATTCCGTAACCAACGGCATTAAGTTCTTTTAAGGCTTTAATGGACATATCAAAAACGCCTTCACCACGCTGCTTGTCTGTTTTGCCTCTTGTCCAGTGCGGCATAGAGCTTACGACATGAACATTGTGTTTTTTAAAGAACTCTGGTAAATCGTAGTATTTTTTATTTGCGCGTATAATTGTGAGGTTAGAACGCACAATAAAATCTTTAATACCAACTTTAGATGCCTCTTCTACAAACCATCTAAAATCCGGATTCATTTCTGGTGCACCACCAGTTAGATCTAAAGTGTGTGCGCCAGAAGTTTTAATCACTTCTAAACATTGACGCATGGTGTCTCGCGTCATAATTTCTTTACGGTCTGGTCCAGCATCAACATGGCAATGTTCACAAACTTGGTTACACATATACCCAACATTAATTTGTAAAATCTCTAATTTATTTGCTATTAAAGGAAACTGACTGGTTTCTGAAATTTTAGCTTTAAAGGTTGGTAATTCACCATTTTTGAAAATACCGTTAGAGAGTATTTCTAGTTGCTTATTGCTTTGCGCTAATTCGCTTCCTGATTTTTTAAGGGACTTTGTTGCCATTAATAAGTTGTCTAAATATATAAGTTCTTTCGTAATAAATGAGCCGGATTTTTTATACTATCCGTCGAGTTTATTTACTTTATTCATCATCTGAACACCATGTACAAGTGTTGCTCCACTTTTAATTGCAGCACCAACATGTATGGCTTCCATCATTTCTTCTTTTGTTACACCGCGTTGAAGGGTGTCTTTAGTATATGCATCTATGCAGTATGGGCATTGTTCTGTATGGGCTACAGCTAGTGCGATAAGCGACTTTTCGCGAGCAGTGAGCGCTCCTTCTTCAAAAACTTTTCCGTAGTAATCAAAAAATTTATTACCAAGCTCTTCGTTCCATTCTGTGATTTCCCCAAATTTTCTAAGATCTGCAGCATCGTAATAATTCTTAGCCATAATGTTGTAAATATTTTAAAATCAAAATTAGTTCGTCGAAGATAAAACTTAAAGATTACAGAAAAAAATGAAAAATTTAGAATTTTATGTCTAGATGGACTAGGACTAAGTGTAATCTTTAAGGTGTGAAATTTTTATTTTTCAATCTTTGAAGAGATAGTAAATCAACTTAAAAATAATAATGAATATACTATTGTTAGAATCAGTTTTCAAATAAGTAAAAAATCAGTTACTTATGTTAAGGAATTTATCAAACGTACCCTCAACTAAACGAGGTGCATCTAAAAGTTGAAATTCGTCTTTTATAGCATTATCCTTCCATACAGTTTTTACAACTAACTGTTCCCTCATATAGTGTGAATCGTATCTAGATGTTAAGAGGGCATATAAATAATTGTTCAATGGAGTGTCTCGGTAAAACTTAAGAACAGCTCCAATGATATAGAAAAAATTCTCGTTACAATCTGCGTTTATACTATGGCAACAAAAAACAGGACACTCTTTTTCTTACCAAATCTTAAAAGAGATAAGTAAACGTGCTATTAACCAATCTATCATTAATAAAGAGATGAATTACTATTTAAGGTCTTGTCTTCTCTCTTTAAAAAAACAACTAGTTTTATGTTAGGAATGTTTAGTTATTTCTGAAACAAAATTAACTATTTTAAAATGAGATAGATATGACTTTGGGTGTCATGTCTAAAAATAGTTTATACTATCAAAAAAAGTCTAATCTTGAGTATTGGACTTTTTTAACTTTTAGAAGCCAAATTTTCCCTGTTGTTTATTTAGCTTTTCTTCTTATTTCGATAGCTTTTTCATCGCCTTAATTTTTCTAGGATGAGGAGTGCCATTCTCAATATAAAACTGTAACTCCTCCATAATATCTCCTATAAAGTTTCCAAATCCTATTCTAAGAAGAGGCCAAAGTATAAATCCTAAGGGCTTAATATCCGAACGGAATTTCCACGTCATTTCAGATGTACCTCCATCTATATTTTTCAATGAGAAATCAAGTGTGTTAAATTTAACAGGAAAGAAGAAAGGAGTATTGAGAAAATCAATCCTAACAGTTGCCTTTTTATTCTCTTCACTATATGCTAAGAACTGCTCCGAAGCCTTTATACCTTTTCCGTCTGAACTTAGTTCGCAAACTCTCCCCTGTGATTGACATCCTTCAAATGATTCGCCATTATTTTTAGCGAAAGAATGATTTACGGATGCCATCCATTTATAAGCATCATTAAACCCATGTGCAAATATTCCCCATACCTTATCGGCATCGGCATTAACTATTGCTTTTTTTGTAAACTTGATCATACTATTTTGAATTTTGTTCCTTTAATTTGGTGATATTTTTAGCACTAATTTTAATTACGCATTGTGTTTTCGAGGATACAAATTTCCAGTTTCAACATAATGTTTTAAATCTTCCAGCATGTCATTCGAAGATTTATGTAGCCAGCTTTTAACTTCTGATACTTTCTCTTCAGTAATACCCTCTTTTAATTCCAGCTTGACAGTAATGGACGCTTTGCTTGTATTTTCGTCAATGATTTCGAGAGCCCATTCTGCTCCAGCTTTATTAGCAAAAGGAGGAGCTCCTGCGGTTACTGTATAGGATAAAATATAGTGTTCAGAATCAAATAAATCAAGTGAATGTGTATTTGTACCTCCCTCAACTACAGTATCTCTAGCTGAAAAATTAATTCCATCAAATTTGTTTTCACCAGAGGGTTTTGAATCTTTAAAAAAGCTTGCCCAAGCATGAATTTTATCAAATTGAATGCCTATAACTTGCCAAATATCATTAGCCTTTTTTTGTATAATTACTTCTGTTCTAATATTCATTTATACGATTTAATTAGCAATAATTTGTATTGCCTTCTAAAGTTTAGATGCATGAGATATACAGGTGTTACAGAAAAACACAAAAAAAGAGATCACAAATTGTGATCTCTAGTAATAAATAGGAGTTAATGCAGTAATAACATTATATATTAAACAGGTTTTTAATTGTCTGATCATTAACTATTTTGTTAATAACGGTTTCAGCATCGAATTCTGATTTACTAGGGTGATCTCTAAAAATCTCCACGTACTTCTGGTCTAGTACCTCTATCATTTCATCTTGATTTTCTGAAACAAAATCACCTATTTGTTTCGTGTAGGATGGTTTTAAAATCATGTTGTTCTCGTTTAATACGCCCATTTTTAATGCGCTTTTTGCTTTTTTAACACATCTACATGGGTTTGCCTTATTGATGAGGCCGCATCTGTATTCCATGTAATTGTGCAGTTCTTTTCTTGCTCTGCTCAGTTTTACTCTGAAGTTTTGGGGTGAAATACTAAAAATTTCAGCACCTAAGTTATGATTAATACCAAAAGACTCTCCCAACAAGTAGATTAGTCTTTGCTCTCTGTCTAAGCAGATAAGCATTGCAGAGGTGCATCTAAATTTAACCTCTCTAGTGTAGTCATTTAATTCAAGCTCCTCTGCAGGTGTCAATTCTGGATCTGGAACAGCATTTAACTGTCTATCATGCTCTTCGAAGCTAGGGAACGCTTCTTCCTTCGCTTTTCTCTTTGATCGTAAAAACTCATTAAACACAATGCGATACAACCAGGTTCTGAAGGCACTTTTCTTTTTAAAGGTCGACAACTTGGTGATTACTTTTATAAGGACTTCCTGAGTTAAGTCAAGTGCATCTTCATTACTGTGTGTCATTTTCCATGCTACATTGTAAATGAAGGCTTGGTGAATATCTACAAGCTTGTCAAGAGCTTTAGAATCTCCGTTAAGCACTTTGTCCACAAGAAGTAGGTTGTCCTTTTCCGAGTATTTATCTGATAATGGGTTTTTCATAGTTATTCCTTTAGATACTTGAAAAAGTAAAGTGCTAAATTATGTAGCCTTTATTCAGGACGGGTCATAATGCACTAGAACATAATGTGTATGTTTAGTTGCGTGGTTAAGCAACTAATTTAATAAATAAAATTACTAACAAAGAAAGTCCATCTGGACTTTCGTAAATAAGCGATCTGCCTGCAATTAATTTTATACGGTGTTAGCATAAGTATTTTATACTATTTCAAAATTTATTGGGTTTCCAAAACCATAACCAATATTAGGATTCCAATAACCATACGACCAATTTCCAGATGATTGAGTTGTATAATCTCCATTATTTTGCCAATTATAAAAATCTTCATTTTCTATTTCAGAATTTCTATAAAATCTAATTTCAAAATGGAGGTGTGGACCTCCCATAGTACCAGAATATAAATTTTTAGAAATAAGGTCTCCTTTATTTATATATGTTTCATTCAATTGTATTGATTGGTTTTCGTCCAAATCTAAATCGATATGCGCATATAGGGTAATTAACTTTCCAATACTGTTATTTTCGGAGTCTTTAATTTCTTTAGTAATCGTTAAGTAGTGTCGATATTTAGGGCTATCAATGTATGTGTTTATGATTCCTTCGTGAGCAGCACAAATATTAATGCTTGATGAATTATCAGGATGTAAATCTATCGCTGGATGGTGTTGCGATGTTCCACCCATTCCAATTCCAGTTCCAAACTCTCTGTTGATTGAATAAGGTGCAATATCTCAGTTTGAATTTTGAAGCGGATGTTGATAGCCTTCCAGTCTTGCAAAGTGAATAAACTTATTAATTTCATCTCTCAAATCATTTTCATTAGAATTGTAATAGTTTGGAGTTAAAAAGTTTTGATGTGTTCGTTTTCGTTAATTTCATAAGATGTTTGCTCTACAAAATCAATTGTATCTTTTTTTTTACAACTGATCGAAAATATTAATATTATTAGAATTAAATAAGATGTCATTTTCTTTATTAAGACTTAAAAATTGATGAGTAGTTTAATTTTGCAAGCATAATTTGAATTATCAGCAGTGGTTTTTATGTGGGTTAAGGAACATAGTTTAGACAAGTTAAAGATTAGACTATAGACTAAATTTTGACTAAGCCTTATTAATATTTGTTTATTTCTAATGTTCATATCATCAAAGTAACCTAAAAATACATTATAATAAAATACGCTCCGAATGCCATTTCCTAATTCCTCAACACCCACATATTTTCCTTTAAGAGCAATGCTTAAATAGACCCAATGTTTTGACTTCCATCTCACCGCACCGTTTTGTGTCATTTTCATTATTTTAAATTATAATCACATAGTTTAATTCTTTCATGAAAAGGAAGTGTAGAAAACGGATGCACAGAAGTGGGTGTTTCCATCTCTAAAGTTTCATGTGTACGTATGTGGTTACCTTCTTTTACAAAGTGATTTAAACGCCTTTGTTGTGCTTTTAAACCATAAGCTGAAGGCTTACACAAGCAGTCTTTAAATCACGATGCATTTGTTTGTGTCTTCCATTTTGTTCTGGGTCTCTTGGGTCTGAAAAAATAAGCATAATTCCGAGTTTAATAAACCAATAAGATAGTTAGGTAAAACGCTGAATTGCTCTTGCAGATCCAAATGGACTTCCGTTATCTGTGTGTATTTGTTTTGGTATACCATATGTTCTAAAGGCCTTTGTAAACTCTGCTTTAACGTTCTTTAGAGTTTCTTTATAATGTCCTTTTACCGAGCATACAAATCTACTTTTTGAGTCCGCAATTGTGAGTGGATGATAATAGATTTTATACCCATTAAGAACTTTCCTTTGTAATCAGCAATCCATACTTTATTACAGTGTTTAGGGTCAAAAATAGGGAATAGAGGCTTGACTCTTTTACAGCGTTTTTGAGGTATAACTAAACTTTTTATATAATATATTATGAACCGTAACCACACTTGGAATATCGTTTTCAACACAAACGTTAAACAACAATTTCCTAATTTTTTTTGCGCCTTAGAGTTTGTCTTTTTCTTTGAGTTTTAGAATGTTTTTACGACGTCTTGCTTAGTGCTATTCGGATGCATTTGAGGTGCTTTCTACTACTCTTTTAAGCCTTTAATTCTTTCTTTTTCAAACCTAGGAATGAATTTGTATGAAGTGTGGTGAGAAATTTTAAATGCCTTGCATAATTCTGTAATCGAATACTTTTGGGTTCTCCATTCACAGATGAATTCTACTTTTTGTTCCATAGTTGTCCTTTCTTTATAAGGCATAATTTCTGATTTTACTCAGAAAATTAGTCTTTAAAAAGTGTAAACGATGTGCCTTTAACGCACCTAATTATTGCCAACACAGTGTATAATTAATTGCTTTGTCAAGTGATTATACACTGTGTTAGCGATAGTATTTACAAATTTAATATTTGATAAGCCCAATGCATTTGTAAAAAGCATTAGTGATGTTGCATTTAAATAAGTTTAATTTTTTACAACTTTTTTTGTTATTGTGCCTTTAGAAGTTGTAATACTTAATAAATAAACGCCTGTATTTAAATTAGTTAGGTCTATGAGTCTATTAGTTGGTTTTAAGTTTAAATTTACTCCTAAAGTATTGCAAATAATTATCTCTTTAATTTCCAAAGGATTACTAGTTTCTATATTAATTACATTATTTGTAGGATTTGGAAAAATACGAATGGTATTTTGTAGATCTTCTAAATTTGGAAGTGATAGTGTATTATCTATATGATTTTGAAAAAATAGCCAGGCTTCTTCACCAGCATTAATATCCATATTTCCCCAAGCTCCAGGCCAATCATGTCCACCACCTACTACTTCATAATACCATACTTCGTTATTATTAATACCATTTAAATACTTTTCACTATTAACAAAGCTTCCATCAGAGTTATCGATATTTGGTAATGTTTCAGTATTGGTTGGTATACATTCATTTTTTTCCACAAAATAATTTATTGTAGAGGGTATACTTGGGTAAGCTCCCCATCCATCATTATTATTTGGATCTCCTGATAACGGTGTTACGTTATCTTGAGAGCCATGTATTTCAAACAAAGGAATTGGTGGACTATTATCACAGTCATTTAAAATATCTTGTAGAATCATTCCTGCTACAGGTGCCACTGCTTTAAACGTGTTATAGGATTGACAAGCTAGCATGTAACACATTTCTCCCCCATTAGAAAAGCCAGTTGCAAAAGTATAATCAGGATTCAAATTATGGGTTATTTGAAGGTATTCAGCTAATTCTGTTAAAAAACCAACATCATTTACTGTTTCAGTTTGATGGAACGCATATCCGACATTCCAGAATCGATTTCCACCCGAATCGAAAGTCCCTCTAGGATAACAAACTGCAAAACCGTATTGATCGGCAATTTGATTCATTTCAGAATAATTTTTCATACTATTAGCATCACCAGTATAGCCGTGCATAACAAATACTAAAGGCATATTCTCATTTAAATTTGTAGGTTCATAGTATAAATATTGACGGTCAATACCATCATGTTCGAATGTAATAAATTGTGCTTGTGTTATTAAATGAGAAAATAACATAACAATTATTAAAGTAGTGAGTTTATACGTTTCGTTCATTTTTGAGGATTTAGAATTGAGTATGAATTTAAAAGCATAGATATAGTAATTCTAATTTGATATTAAAAAGTGAGCATTTACCTATTATTGCTAACATGATGTGTATAGTTAATAACTAATTTAGTAAACAAATCACACATATAAAATTCTAACGGAATTTTCATAAGCTGCTGAGTACTAGAAATAAATTATATACTGTATTAGCCTTTGTTATTTTTATATTACTTGTTTCTTTAGTTTAGCAATTGCTCTTTTCTAGAGCGTCGCTAATATAACCATTAATAATTTCCTCTAAAATATCTAAAGGAACAGCACCATTTTTTAAAACCACGTTGTGAAACTCTCGTAAATCGAATGTATTACCAAGTTCTTGTTTTGCCTTTTCTCTTAGTTCTAATATTTTCATCATTCCTATTTTGTACGCACAAGCTTGGCCTGGCATAACGATATAACGTTCTATTTCTGATGTGACTTCAGATCTGTTATTCCCCGTATTTTCAACCATATAATCAATGGATTCTTCTCGTGTCCATTTCTTATGATGAATTCCAGTATCTACAAACGGACAGCCCTAAACATTTCGGCCTGTAATCGACCTAGATTACCAAAAGGATCATTTTCGTAAAAACCCAATCCCCAAGCCAAACGTTCAGCATAAAGTGCCCAGCCTTCGCTGTAAGCAGTAAAAAGAGGAAGGGTTCTGAAGGTAGGAACATCCTTTAATTCGCCTTGAATAGCTATTTGAAAGTGATGACCAGAAATGCCTTCGTGATAAGCCAAGGTTTTCATTCCAAACTTAACAGTTTCTTCGGGATTTCTTAAATTAGCATAGAAAATACCACCTCGAGACCCATCCATTGCCGGACCATCATAATAAGCGAATGCTGTGCCTTTTTCCTTAAATTCAGGTACGCGTTTTACCTCTAAACCTGCTTTTGGTTTTATGCTGAAGGCATCATCTAATCCTTTACTAATTTCAGATAATTTACTGTCGTAATCTTTGAGAATCATGTGGCGACCTTCATCGGTATTAGGATATAAAAAACGCTCTTCTTTATTTAATTTTTGAAAAATCTCACCCATGGTTTTTGTCGAATCTGCATAGCCTTCAGCTTCAATAATAGTAGTCATTTCTTTTAGTTTATAGCGATAATAGGCATCGCCACTAGGAAATTTCCATACACCTGAATCATTGGTCGCTTTTAAATTTATTTTTTCAAAATAATCTATAAGATTTTGATAAGCAGGAAACACGGTTTTTACAATAGCGTCTGCCACTTGGTTTTTGTAATTGGCTTTTTCTTCGTCTGAAATCTCCTCTAACAAGTTCACCTTGGTATCAAAATTAGTGTAAAGAATATTTGATGTTACCGCAGATGTATTATTTTTTGATTCCAATAAACTATCAGGTTTTACACCAATAAACCCGTTCATTTTGTCCAATACCAACTGGTTAATAAACTTTGGTAGCATAATTCCTTTGGATTCACTTTTTTTAAGATTATCAATAAGTTGCGAAAATTTAGTATCAAATTTTGATAGGTGCGAGATATAAGCTTCAATATCACTTTCGTCATTGAGCTTATGTGCACTTACCATCATACTTGGCAAACCACTTTGTATCCCAAACATTTGGTTTACGGGATACCCATGGTAAAAAAATGACTCTCCTTCTAAAATTGTATTAATGAAATATTTTAAAATTTTGGTATTAAGTTGATTTTTTGATATTTGTTTATCAAAATCATAACTCAATAAGGTTTGGTAATCTTCTTTTGTTTTATTGAAGCTTTCCCATTGTTTGGCATCAGAAATATCATCTAATTCATCCTTATACCAATCATAAATAACAGGAATTCCTATTTGTGTTGTAGTTTCTGGGCTGCTTAATGCTAATCCTACAAATAGTCTTTCATAGAAATGATTAATCTTAAATGGCTTAAACCAAATAAGGTTAATAAGCCATAGACCTCCAAAGGCCAATAGCAGCAGAACGGTTCTACCTGTCCAAAATTTCCAGCTTCGTTTTTTCTTATTTATAATTAATTTTATTGGTGAAAATTTTACAATAAAGGCTAACCTGAAGTCTATGCTTATTTGTTTGGTTAAACAACTAAATTATTAAACAAATACGAACCAGAGAAAATTTTGAAGGAATTTTTCAGATAAGCACTCTCTAAAGTAATTAATTAATAACCCTGTTGTGGTGTCGTTTTTGTAATCTTCCAAATTAAATTCAGGTTGTATTATCGTTTCGTAAGCATCCTTTAAATCGAACCGTTTAAAAGTAGAATGATTAACTTAATTTTAAATCGTATTATGAGAAAGAGTAAATTTACGTCACAACAAATTTCAAAGGGACTAATGAGGTCCGACAACGGGAAGAGTGTTGGCCAGATCAGCCGAGAGCATGGTGTTAGTGTGGTTGCCTTTTGTAGGTTGTGTTCCAAATATAAGAGCATGGACGGTAATGAATTAAAATGGCTCAAGGAGTTTGAGGAAGAGAACAAACACAGATATGTATGGCTAAAATAATCATAGATCGCCTAATTATTTGGGTAACATTTCACCTATAGAAGTCGCTCAAACGTTAAGTGTCTCTGCCGCTGGGTTTATTTTATAATATTTGATTTTAGACAATTAGCTAACTCTTTTAAAATAAAAAAAAACCCTACTTTTTTATAAGGTCTTTTTGCTCTATTTTATTTTGTAATCAATGTACCTTAATGATACTAATGTTTGCCAAGGTCTTACATATGTAAAGTAGGGTAGGGTTAATGTATTTTATTTATAAAGTATAGAGGGTGCTTGTTAGGGTGACCCTCGACTGAATGGGGTATTTTCATTATAAATTAGTTGATTGTTATTGATTTATTTGAAGGTTTTGTAATATCAATATGATCAATTTTATGCTTTACTGCGTAATTCAAAACATGATTATTTGCGTCTTTTGTACAAACAATCATTACGTTTATAGAATGTTTTTTCAAGGATTCAAACGTTTCTAAGTTATTTACATCTATCTGAATATGATTTGGAATCATATCTTTTTGTCGCGTCCCAATAAGGATTTTTAACTGTGGACCTCTTTTGGAAAACATATTATGAATGGTTTTTCCTATCAAACCAGTTCGGCTAATAATTAAAAACGTCGTACTCATCTTGTTTTTGTTTCTTGAATTAATAGGGGCAAAATTAAAATTCTTAAGAAGATCGATATAGGACAAATGGGCTAAAATTATAAGTCTACTTGACATATAATGTATTAATAATCCAATACTTATGCTTTAGTATTTTGTTCTATTTTAAAACAGTCTAAATACAAATAGCTCGTAATCAGTTATTTGTATTTGTTCTAAAGACTATAACTCTTAAGTTTAATTAATATTAATTAAAAAAAGCAAAATTATGTCTATCAGAATAGGAAACAGTTGTGTGAATTGTGAAAGTTTAGCATCTAATAGTCAATGTAAAGTTCATGGAGTAT
>NZ_DEXW01000004.1:118442-118675 GCF_002364335.1 Winogradskyella sp. UBA3174
GATAGCTTTGAAATGAGGCCAGTCTTAAAAAATAATCCAAATTGTGGAACTTGCGCCAGATACGAAGAAACATCTTGTGCAAACCCTCAAAAAGCAGCTTCAAATATGTTGTGTTCAAGTTGGGCACCACAAAATGCTTCGGCTTAGTAATTAAATACTTCTAAAGAAATTATAAAAATAGTTGGTTCTAGTTATTAACCCTTGTTTTTTTAGAAGTGTTTTTTTTAAAGAGT
>NZ_DEXW01000054.1:0-42149 GCF_002364335.1 Winogradskyella sp. UBA3174
GGGTTTATGTCGGGTTGAGGGGATGCTGCGATAGAGAAAGCTATTGTATCAAAACACTCTTGAGTGTTTTCCGCTATACGAGCCCAAATGATTTGTGGATTAACAATATTTGTATAATTATTTGGTAAAGCACCTAAATTATCAATTGCATCTTGCTCTGTGAGGTGATAACTTACAACAAAAACTGTTGGGTCCTGAGCACCAAGAACATGATCATCATTTTCTGATAAATCAAATTCTACAAAACCACCACCAGCATCACAATCAATTAAATCTTGTGGTGCATTAGCTATTGGATTTGCTTTAAACTCTATTATTACAGAATCAGAAGATTGACATACTCCTGTAAATACAACATCAACCGTATATGTTCCTGCGACGTCCACTGTAAGTGTTGACGTAGTTTCTCCTGGTATTTCAACACCATCAAGGTACCAAACATGGTTTGCTGTAACTACTGATGTATCTAAAGTTATAGATGCACCTCCACATACTGCATTACCTGCAGCAATAGTAATATCATCTCCTAAATCACCACCTAAATCAAAACTACCTGCTTTTAAAAACACCCCAGAATCAAGTTGTGTATCTGTTGCATCTGCTACAACCAATTTAATAGTGTATTGTTCCCCTGGAATTACTGCTGACTGTGCTGTAAAGACAGCTGTTCTTCCATCAAAAGAAATTGGAGGACCGTTATTAGGTGTGTATTCACCAAAAAATTGTTCATTAATTGCAGGACAAAATCCATTAAATGGATGAATATTAGTTACTAAAATTGGCGTATTGGTACCAGGTAATACAGCTAAATTCGTAGTATTACCCATAGAATCCGTTAATAAAAAAGCAAAAGCATCTGAGAAATTACATTCAAAACTACCCATATCATATTCCTCTGAAGCCATTAGAAATTCAAAACTTATACTATCCGCTAATGGTGTGAAATCAAATTGAATAAATGATGCGTTGTTAGAGTTAATGCCTACCGCAGCATCTAATTCTAAATCTCCAGGCCATGCACCACTTCCTGCACTCATAGCATTATCATTTGGACCTCTTGCGGCACTTGCATCACCACTAGTTAGGAGCAAACCATCTTCAAACGGAAAATCAATACCATTACTAGTAAAATACCCTATACCATTTGGCTCTGTAGGACTAAAGTTAGTTCCTGTAGATGATATAATATTTGTAACTGTAGCACAAGGACTATTTACTAAAACATCTTCAATAAGCTGTTCTGGTGTAAATGTGTCTTGATCTACTACGACATTAGGACCTAAAACAAAAACTGTTATTGTTGTAGAAATTGAGCAACCCTGAGGGTTGTCATCGCCTACTGTTAAGGTTACGGTATACGTACCAGCAGTAGTAAATGTATTACTTACATCAGTGCCTGTAGCTGTATTTAAATCGCCAAAATCCCAATCATATGTAGCGTTAGTGCCATCAACTGTAAAAGTCGCACTGCCAGAAAAATCTACTGTATCCCCAGGTAATATACTCACTACACCTGAAGCGTTTGCTACTGGCATAGTACTATCTATTGATGGAGAAATTGTTTGACATGGTGTAGCACATAAGATATCAGCTTCCCAGCCATCTGCATTTCCTGAGTCGGAAGAGATAAACTCTACAGTAAGACAACCCGAAACATTTGCAGCAGATGCACTTATAGTGAATGGACCTACAGGACCGATAAATGAACCCAAAAGTGGTGCTGAAATATCATCACCATCATAGATATTCATTTCATCACCATTAAGACCTTGTTGCGTGGAAAACGCAATAAAATCTAATATTATAAATTCATTTGCATTTTGTGGACATATTGTAGTTACTAAATTCTCGTCATTACCATAAAAACCAAATTCCCCACCTGAATCATAAAATTTATCCGGAGAACAGCGATTAAACGTTCCGTTTTGCATAGATACGTCTTGTGAGTAACTCACCGTTGTTATAAAAAAAGCTAAGAAGTAAAATATCTTTTTCATGAGTAATTTATATTAACTCAACTGCTTTATGAAAATCACTAATAATGTTCAAAAAAACATCATAAACCCATAGTGATTTTACGTTTAGTTTTTCCAAACTAACTCAAATAAATACTAGCAATGGTATATTTATTTTAAGCGGTTTTATTTAATGAGGACGAAATTTAAACAAATTAAATGAATTGACTTAAGATTTTAGACACAAAACATAATCTAAAGGATGAACGTTTCCGATTGATATTTCATATTTTTGCAAAAAAAAATGTCGAAAACAAATATTTCTATAATACCGACTTCTAACGAAACTATTTTAAAATTTGAAGCTGACCGATTTTTAACAAATCATAACAGTTTCGAATTCAACAATATAGACGACGCAAAAGATTCGCCTTTAGCGCAAGAACTGTTCTATCTTCCATTTGTAAAAAAAGTATATATCTCTTCAAATTTTATTGCTATTGAGCGCTACGACATAGTAGAGTGGAAAGATGTACAGAACGAGGTTGCTACTCAAATTGAAGATTATTTATCTAAAGGTGGTATTATAGTAACTGAAGACGCTGCTAAACCTAAAGCAGCAGTTACTGTGTATGCTGAGAGCACACCAAACCCAGGTGTTTTAAAATTTGTTTGTAATAAGGTATTGGTTCCTAGTATATACGAATTTACTTCTATTGAAACTGCTAAACCATCACCACTAGCTACTGCTTTATTTCAATTTTCTTTTGTAAAGAATATTTTTATGGAAAAAAACTTTATTTCTATATCCAAATTTGATATAATTGAATGGGAAGAAATAACAGTTCAACTTCGTGAATTTATTAAATCTTATGTTGAAGAAGGTAAAACTATTTTAAATGACGATGCACCTAAAAAACTGAATAAAACAGAAGAAGCTATTGAGCAAAAATTTGAAGCTTTAGATGATATATCAAAAAAGATTATAAATATCCTTGAAGAATATATTAAACCGGCTGTTGAAAGTGATGGAGGTAATATAGAGTTTAAGTCTTATGATGCTGAGACCAAAAAAGTAGAAGTTTTATTGCAAGGCGCATGCAGTGGTTGCCCATCTTCAACATTTACTTTAAAAAGCGGGATAGAAAACACCTTAAAAGAATTACTTAATGATAATTCCATTACTGTTAATGCCATTAATGGATAATATCTATTAAATTTATAATCGCATTTAAATTGGGTTTCAAAATTAAATAATACACTTTAATATATTTTATTTAACTACTACTCGGTCTAAAATTTGCTGAGTAATTTATTAAAAAACCAACATGGACGCACAAAAATGGATTGACGCAGGTTACAACTTAATTATTGAATTCGGACCAAAGCTTATTGTAGCTATTCTGATATGGATAATCGGTAACTGGGTAATTAAAATGCTACTTAAGGGTCTAAGAAAAGTAATGGCAAAGGCCGATTATGGCGAGAGTTTAGAAAAATTCTTAATAAATCTTATTAATTGGGCTTTAAAAATCGTTTTAGTCATTGTGGTATTAGGTAGTGTAGGCATTGGAACAACTTCTTTTGCTGCTGTGCTTGCTGCTGCAGGTTTGGCCATTGGACTCGCTTTACAAGGATCTTTAGGGAATTTTGCTGGTGGTGTTCTAATTATGATTTTTAAACCTATTAAAATTGGCGACTTAATAGAGGCCCAAGGGGAGGTTGGTGTTGTAAAAGAAATAGAAATTTTTACAACCAAACTTATTGGCCTTTCAAATAAAGAAATAATTATACCTAATGGAGCATTATCTAATGGCAACATTATTAATTTTTCAACTGAAGGTACAAGAAGAGTTGATCTAGTCTTTGGTGTAGGCTACGATTCTGACATTAAAAGAACCAAAGAGGTCTTTAGTAAGGTTCTAGCATCCCATCCAAAAATTTTAAAAGAACCTGCTCCAACTATCGCAGTTTCAGAATTAGCAGATAGTTCTATTAATTTTGTAGTTAGACCTTGGTGTACTGTTGAAGATTATTGGGCGGTTTATTTTGAAATAACTGAAAATGTTAAAGAAGCTCTAGATACTGCTGGTATTGAAATACCTTATCCACATCAAGTAGAAATTAAGAAAAAAGGTTAAGCTTTTTTCTTTAAAGTCATAAAATCTTTTAAATAATAAGGTTCAAAATAAGCGACATTTTCGGTGTCGCTTATTTTATACTTTAATTCTGAAAGCTTAGACATTTCAGTTGCAGATGGTAATTTACCTTCCACAAAAATAGCATTAGGATGTTGTATTAACGTTTTTGTTTTTTCTACTCCGCTACCAACAAAATAAACTTTATGATGTTCTAAGAGCGAACTATAACTCTCCTCGGTTAATATTTCAGCTCTAATTTCTCTTTGCGCTTCGAAATTAGAATTATAAATAGCTGAATAAACTTCCATACGACGCGCATCTAACATAGGTATAATAAAACCGTCGTTAGCGCTTACTTGGTGTGCTAAACTCTCTAATGTATCAATTGCTATTAAGGGTTTATCTAGTGCATAACACAAACCTTTTGCAGAAGAAACACCAATACGCAAACCTGTATAAGAACCAGGACCTTTACTTACCGCTATAGCATCAATTTCTAAAGCTTCTATTTCTGCAGATTTTAATACATCATCAATAAACAGGTGTAACTTCTCAGCATGAGAATGCCCAGGAGTATTATCCTCTTTTAATATTAAAGTCTCCCCATCTTTAGATAGAGAGACTGAACAATTTGTTGTTGCTGTTTCAATATTAAGTACTAATGCCATTAGCAGTTGATCTGTTATCCTTCAGTTTCTTTACTTTCTGAAGTTTGTGATTTATTATTCTTTTCTTCAATTAAATCACCTGGATTAAGTGTCTTAGAAACTATATTGTATGGTCCTGTAATAATTTTATCATCTTTACTTAATCCTGAAACTATTTCAATATTGGTATCATCTTGGATTCCAGTTTTGACTACTCGTAATTTAGCTTTACCATTTTCGTTTACAAAAACACATTCAAATTTTTGTTCTACTTTTAGCCCATCATCATCATTCATGACTACCTTACTGTAAGGTTTTTTAGTAGAACTTGTATCAGATTTAATCACAATAGCACTTATTGGAACTGAAATTGCATCTTTACGTTGCTTTGTAATAATATCTACTGTCGCTGTCATCCCTGGTCTAAAAGGTGAGTATGTTTCTGGCTTCCCTTCACTTAAATCCTTGTAAGACTCTTCTAAAATTCTAACTTTTACTTTGAAATTTGTTACCTGATCTGCGGCTAAAGTTCCAGCAGCAGAATTAGCGATTTCTGTAACTATACCTCTAAATTCTTTCTTTAAATACGCATCTACTTCAACAATCGTAGAATCACCAATGTTTACTTTTACAATATCATTTTCGTTAACATCTACCTCAACTTCCATATTATTAAGGTTTGCAACACGTAATATCTCTGTACCAGCCATTTGCTGTGTACCAACCACACGCTCACCTAATTCTACACTCAATAAAGATATTGTACCGCTCATTGGAGCATAGATCGTGGTTCTATTCAGATTATCTTTGGCTTCATTCACCGTAGCAGCTGCACTTTGAACACTGTAATATGCAGACCTTTTTCCTGCTTCTGCAGTTTCGAAAGATGCTATAGCTCTATCCCAATCCGCTTTAGAAATTACCCCCTTTTCAAAAAGTGTTTTACTTCTATCGTAATCTGCTTTAGCTTGCTTTAACGAAGCTTCAGCTTGTTCTAAACCAGCTCTTACGTTTTGGTAAGACGCTTCTGATCTACTAACCGCAGACTGAATTAAATCCGGATTCACCCTCACTAACAAATCCCCTTTTTTAACTTCTTGCCCTTCTTTAAATGGCAATTCTAATATTTCCCCAGAAACTTCAGAAGATATTTTTACTTCGACTTCTGGTTGAATTTTTCCTGTTGCAGATACAGTCTCAATAATATCTCTAAGCGCTACCTCTTTTACAATAACTTGTTTAAAGTTTCCTTTTTTACCGAACCAACCCATTTTTGAACCTGCAACTAAAAGTACAAGTGCAAGAATGACAATTCCTATAATAATTTTTACTGTTTTACTCATAATTAAAATTTTAGATCAGTTGCAGGTATTCCGAAAAATAACTCTAGTACCTTTAACTTGAAAATGTAGTCGTATTTAGCTCGATTTAATTCAATATTAGCATTATCATATCTTAGTTTAGACTGACTAAAATCGAATGCATTTGTTAAGCCTACATCATAACGCTCCTTAGCGTATTCGTAAGCTAATTGTTGTGATTCTAAAGCTGTTTTAGCAGCTTCATAAGATTTCAAAGATCCTTTAGCGTCTACATAAGCTTGGTATACTGTAGATTCTAAATCTAACTCTGCTTGCTCTAATTGAAACTTTGAACGCTCTAAATTTACTCTATTTCTTTGCACATTACCTCTAACATTAAATCCGTTTAATATTGGGATACTTAACTGTAGTCCATAACCAATACCATCATTTTGATATAACTGATTTATAAATGGATCTGCAGCTGCCTCTGAAATAATTACATTTGGAAAATCACTTACAACGGCCTGCCCAGTGCCTTCAACCGTACCAATTTGTTGGGTAGATATTGGATTATCTGGGTCTACTGATTGGGAAAAAGATGTTGTATTGGCAAATCTTGTGTTATAACCAAAGAACGCAGACAATGTTGGCAGGTTGGCACCTTTAGCAATCTTTAAATCTATATTTGCTAATTCTACATTTTGTTCTGCTATTTTTATTTCAGATCTGTTCTGTTTTGCTGAAGCAATAATTTCAGAAATATTTTTATCGGTGATTCCTGTATCTACGATATCATAACCCTCATCTTCAATATCAAAGTTTTCGTAATCCTTTATAAGTAACAACTGCGCTAAACTTATTAATGAAATTTGAATATTATTCTCTGCATTAATAATTAATTGTTGCTCACTAGCGTCTGTAGCTTTAATTTCTAATAAATCACCTCTAGGTAAAGAGCCAGCGTCAACCAATTCTTCAGTTCTTTGAATTTGTTCTTTAGTTACTTCATTTTGTGCTTTTAAAACTTTTAGATTAGCTTTATTAAGTATAGCGGAAAGATAACCATTCGCTACAAAAAGTGAAATATCATCTTTCATTTTATCTAAGCGATACTGACTTGAAAGCTTAGAAATATCTGCACGTTGCAATTGTCTAAAGTTTCTTAATCCATTAAATAAAGTGTAACCTACATTAATGTTTCCCGAAGCAGAAAGAAATGTCGTTGTTTGTGCATTATTAGTAACAGGGTTAAAACTAAGACCTGTATTCTCAGAAACGCCACTACCAAGGTTAAGACTAGGTATAAAGTTACCTTGCGCAGTTAGTTTTTCTATATCTGCAAGTTCTATGTTTAGCTCACTATCCTTAATCGAAATATTATTCTCTAAAGCATAGACTACACATTCTGTAAGCGTCCATTTTTTATTTTGTGCCTGTGCAAAAACCCCAAAAAGAAGTAATGCTATGATGATTGATTTTTTCATAATGTCTATTTGTCTCTATAAATCTCTAAGTGTTACAATAAATTATAATTAATTAACGTCCACCATATTTTGGTACACCTTGTAATTGATTCCAAACCTTAATCTCATCTGTTTCTGAAATACCGCTTTTCACTTCAACAAAGATACCGTCACTAAGACCTAACTCCACTTCTCTTCTTTCAAATTTTTGGTCTCCGACAGCGATCTCAACAAAAGGCTTCTTCGTTTTAGGATCGTATTGAACTAGAGCTTCTTTAATAGCTAAAACATTATCTGCTCTATCTAAAATAATTGAAGCATTTGCACTTAATCCTGCTCTAATAAAAGTAGAGTCAATATTTTTTAGAGACCCCTTTATTGCAAATTGAATAGCTCCATTTTCTGCGACTCCTTTTGGAGCTATATAATCTAAAATAGCATCAAATTTTACGTTTTCAAGCGCACCAATAATTATTTCTAATGGTAAGCCTTCTTTAATTTTACCAACTTCACTTTCATCAATTTTTCCTTCAAAAATCATTTTTTTGATATCCGCTAAGGATGCAATTGAAGTTCCTTCATTAAAGTTATTTGCTTCAATTACTTGATTCCCTTCCTTTATTGGAACATCTAATACCATACCTGATACCGTGGCTCTTACTTGGGTCTGTGCAATATTACCCAAACCAGACGTCGTTCCTGTTTTGATAATATCATAGTTTTGACGCGATTGTGTAACGTCAATTCTAGATTGTTCTACACGTTGTTTTGCTTGTAGAAAAGTATTATTTACTTGGTCGAACTCGTTTGCAGCAATTACACCTTTATCGAAAAGTTCCTTTTGACGCTCATAAATAGCTTTTTGTGTCTTGTAATTAATTTCTGCTGTCTGCAATGCATTTTGGTTAGATGCAATATTATTTTTTGCGCTGGTTAAAGAAGATACATTAGGAATAACTCTAATCTTAGCAATTAAATCTCCTGAATTTACATATTGACCTGCTTCAATAAATACTTGCTCGATAACACCAGAGATATTTGGTTTAATTAATATTTCTTCTTTTGGAACAATACTACCAGTAGCCATCGTTTTTAGCACAATAGTTTGGTTCGAAGCTTTTTCAGTAGTATATGTCACTGGGTCTTCTTGGTTTTTATTCCATAGATATATTAAAGCTGTAGCAAATGCAGCTACAATGACTACAAGGGTAATAACGGTTGATGTGCGTTTCATGTATAATTATAGTTTTTCTAATTTATTCAATTCTTAAAGCATCTATTGGCTTCATTTTGGTTGCATTATTAGCCGGAATTAAACCTGCCAATAGTCCTGAAACAGTCAATAAAGTTATAGCTGTTATAATAACTTGCATACCTACACTTGGATTTATAAAATTCTGAACAGGCCCATTTTGTTCAATTAAATAGTTCAATAGCCAAATCATAGCTGCAGAAAATACGACTCCAGTCATACCTGAAATAATTGTTAGAATTAAACTTTCTTGCAGGATTTGTGATTTAATATTCCATGGCGATGCTCCAAGAGCACGCCTTACACCTATCTCTTTGGTACGTTCTTTTACCGAAATAAGCATTATATTACTAATACCAATAATTCCAGATAATAAAATAAGTGCTCCTACAAAATATCCGACTACAGATAGAATACTAAAAAGCCCTGATATCTTTTTAAACTCTAAAGACTGATCGCGATGTCCTAAAGCACGCATATCATTAGGATGAACGTTATGTCTCGCTTTTAGAAAACTAAATATAGATTCCTTGAGTTCTGTAATATCGAAAGCATCGAAAGCAGTTATAACCATATAATAAATTCGATCTCCTTGATTGAAGGCTTGGTTAAAAGTCGTAAAAGGAATAATTATAGCATTAGCCTCTTCCTCAGCATCCCCTTGACTATTTGGCTTTTTAAAGGTTCCAACCACCATAAAATTAACGCCATTGATTTCAATATAAGAGCCTATAACGGTTTCTTCCTTATCGTATAAACCTGCAATCACATCGACACCTATAACACAAACCTTTCGCTTAGCTTCTATATCAGAATAGCTCACAAAGCGACCCTCAAGAATATCCATGGGTTCTTGCTTAATATAATCTGGATAGTCGCCAAAAATTCCAAAAGCACCAATTTTAGTTCCTCTTATGACATTATTTCCTCCACGATAGCCTCCAAGCTTATTTCTTGGAGAAGCATACTTTATCTCAGGAAATTGAGTTTTTAATGCTTCAATATCATCTAACTTATAGCTAAAACGTCTGCGCCTTGGCAAACCTTTATAAGCTATTGAAGTACCTTGCGACCAAGTCAAAATAGAATTCGTGGCAAAATCACTAAACTCAACCGTTGCACCATTTTTTAAACCATTTGTTAAAGCTAGTAATAACACCAAAATGGTAATTCCCCAAAACACACCAAACGCTGTCAATAAGGTTCTAAACTTATTAGCAGTTAGACTCTCTAGTATCTCGTTCCAACGGTCTTTACTAAACATATTATTCGTCTTTTAGTGCTACAATAGGTTTTATTTTTGCTGCCCGATACGCAGGAATAAAACCTGCTAAAGTTCCTGCAGCTACCAATATAAAAACCGTAATAAGTGCTGTATAAAAATCTACCTGTGGGTATTTAATAAAATCACTTTCAATTGTTGGCCCTACAAACTCAAGTAGCCCAAGACCTATAACCAAGCCGAATAAGCCTGAGAACATCGTTACGAAAATAGATTCTTGTAAAATCATACCAATAATGGAAAGTGGTTCCGCCCCTAATGCTTTTCTTATGCCAATCTCCTTGGTGCGTTCTTTAACAATAATGATCATAATATTACCTACACTTACAATACCAGCTATGATTGTACCAATACCTACAAACCAAAAAATAGCCTTAATCATATCACTTAATGAATAGATTTTTTGGGCTTTTTCCAATGTATTGTCAACTCGTATCGCGGCTCTATCGTTTGGCGCAATGGTGTATTTTGTTCTGATGTCACTCTCAATACTTGCAACTAGGTTTTGTGAAAATGCAACAGTGTCATCAAAATTATCTAACATTGCAACGGTAAAAGACATATCTCTTATATCAGTACCTCCATTAAACGCAATTTGAGCTGAGGTCAATGGAATGAATACCTGGCTTTCTTCACGTTCTCCACCTGGATCGCCATAAACGCCTACAACCTTAAAATTAACGCCCTTTACAGATACTGTTTCCCCAATTGGGCTTTTACCCTTAAATAATTCGGTTTTTGTTTTATTGCTAACTACAATAATTTTTCGCGCTTCATTAATATCTCCTTCATTTATAAAACGTCCTTCCGTTATGCTGGCCTTTGCAATAAATTGGTAGTCTGGATCCACACCTCTAATGTAAAAATTTCCAAATTCGTTTTTATAAACTAATTGAGATCCCCAACTAGAATAACCGCCAGATTTGTATTCTAAATAATCGCCATAGGTATTAGAAATATTCTCGAAATCCTCATTTTTTAATTGGATACGCCTGTTAGGGTTAAGACCTTTGTATTGTTTTGTAGTACGGCCCGCTCTTACACTTATTTTATTGGTAGCATCTCCAGAAAACTTCTCTTTAACGCCATTCTGAACACCCGTACTAAACCCGAGAAGTACTATAAAGATAAAAATACCTGAAGCCACAGAAACCCCTGTAAGAATAGTTCTTAACTTATTTTTACTTAACGTCTGAAATATTTCTTGCCAACGTTCTATATCAAACATTTTGTTTGGCTCTAATTTGTTCTACTTTACTATCATCTATAATAACACCATCTTTTAGATTAACAATACGCTTAGTCATGTGTGCAATGTCATCTTCATGTGTAACTATTAAAATAGTTTTCCCTTCATCATTTATACCCTGTATAAGATCCATAACCTCATAAGACGTTTTACTATCTAAAGCTCCTGTAGGCTCATCTGCTAACAAAACCTTTGGATTACTAGCTAAAGCTCTTGCTATTGCTACGCGCTGTTTTTGACCTCCAGACATTTCACTTGGTAAATGGTGAGACCATTGTGCTAAACCCACTTTTTCTAAATAATGTTCAGCTTTTTCCATACGCTCTTGGCGCTTTAACCCTTGATAATATAATGGGAGCGCAACATTATCTAAAGCAGACTTATAATTTATTAAATTGAAAGATTGAAAGATGAATCCTAAAAATTTATTTCTGTACTGTGCAGCAATTTTTTCGTTTAAGTTCTTTATGGGAACACCATCGAGAATATACTGGCCTTGATCGGCCTCATCTAACATTCCTAAAATATTTAGTAAAGTAGACTTCCCTGAGCCTGAAGATCCCATTATTGATACAAGTTCACCTTCCTTAACATTAAAGTTTATTCCTTTAAGTACATGCAGAGAATTACTTCCCATTTGGTAAGACTTATGTAAATCTTTAATTTGAATCATAGTGTACTTAGTTTGCGCATGCAATTTTAAGCAAATCTATGAGTTCTTTATCCCAACAAATTGTTAAGACTTCCTTTTAGAAATACTCATGATTAAGACTATTTAAGATGAAAGATGTTACAGCCTTAATCTATATTTTCAGATTTAGTCGGCTTATTGAATTTTCTGTATACATAAAAACCTATAGAACCTACCAAAATATAAGGTATTGCCATAAGATAAACTATACCATTGTTTATACCTTCTGCAGCAGATTGATCTTCGCCACTTTCTAAAACAGCTCTGCACATAGCACATTGTGCCTCTACATCTAAAGTAAAGAAGACAGCTAATAATAGAAGTAATATGTTTAATTTAGTTTTCAATACTTAAATATAATATGGAGAAATCATAACATAAACGACGACCCCTGTTATTGCAACGTATAACCACATAGGAAATGTAATTTTAGCAATTTTTTTGTGACGCTCTATATTGTTAGTTATTGCTCTTACATAGGTTATTAATACGAAAGGAATAATAACAATAGACAATACTATGTGCGTAAATAGAATAAAATAATAGACGTATTTAATACTTCCTTCTCCACCAAATTTAGTAGAATCACTCGTCATGTGATAAGCTACATACATCACTAAGAAAAGCACAGAAAGGGTTATTGCAGACTTCATAAGTCTTTCATGTAGCTTTATATTTTTTTTCTTGATAGCAATAATAGCCGCGATTAACAGTATTGCTGTTAAGCCATTAGTGGTTGCATAAATTGGTGGCAGGAAACTTAAAGGCTCTACTTCTATACCAAAGTCTTGAAGTTTAACTCTAGATAGAACAGCGACCACCAAAGGAATTATTATCGCTAGAGCAATAATCCACTTATTATATATTTTTTCTTTTTCTAAATCGATAGTATTCATAATTACTCTTTCAATAGTTTAGCAATATCTTCTTTTAAAATTGTGATTTCTTGTACATACCCATCTTCATCTTCACCGTCAGCCTCAGGAACAAAACCTCTATAAAAAATCTTTGGGTTTCCAAAATCATCTTTTCTTGAACGTACAAAACCCTCTTTGTCTATTAAGGCAAAATCTCCAGAATGCTCAAACCCAAATTCATCTTGGGTGTCCCCAACAAAAATGTTAAATCCAATATTTGCTAATTTAAAAATCTCGTCACGGTCACCAGTCATTAAATTCCAGTGCGGATTTGTAACACCATAGTTTTCTGCATATTCTTTTAATACTTCTTGAGTGTCTACCTTAGGCATAATAGAAAATGACGCAACTCCAAAATCATCAAAATCTGTAAATTGGTTCTGAATTTCTACTAAATTTCGGTTCATTGGAGCACAAATTGTTGGGCATGTTGTAAAAAAGAACTCTACAACATAAACTTTACCCAAATAATCTTCATTTGTGATCATTTTCCCATCTTGATTTATAAAACTAAACGTTGGTACTTTTTTAGGTGTCCCATTAATTTCGATATAAGCTAAATCACTTTTATTTGTTTGTTTTGATGTTTTAGCGGTAGAAACATCTTCGCTTCTACTTCCGTCTCTAGTTACATCTCCACTATTAAAACGGTCTATAATTTTAGGAACAAAAATAATTCCGAATATTAGAATTATGAATGTAATACCTACGTACGAATAACTTGTTTTTTTACTCATCTGTTTGTTTTAAATCTTTATCTCTTCTTGTATTTGAATCCTCAAATTTTCCTTTTCGTTTTTGACGGTATTCAGTAAAAAGAATACGTATATCATCGCTCATCATATTTTTAATCTCGGCGACTTCAATCATATCGTACGAATAAACGCTAAAAGCAGGTTTATTATCCTCTACTTGCTTCTCATCTCTACCATCTAGTCTTCCACGTTGGTTTAAATCTTTATCTATTATAAATACATTATCTGTGGACAGATCTTCGTTTAACGGACTCTTAAATTTGAGGTTATTATAAAGTATCTTAATTTTTGCTTCTGTTCCAAAAGCATAGTGCCAAAATCTTAAATCTTCGTATGTGTTTATTTCTTTTTTAAGCTCTTTTACATCATCTTCTGTACCTTCTGGAACGACAATAACAATCTGAAATTTTTTAAAACCCTTAAACTTATCATAGACTAACTCTTTAAGGTTAGAAGCTGCTATAGACTTTTTTAATGGTGATTTTCCTAAGAATCCTAAAACAGTAATGTTGTCTTTTAAGAAAACAGAATCCGCTCTGTCTGTGTAGAAATATTCCATATCAGAGACGTTTTCATTAACAACATCTAAAGGGTCATAATTATGTTTGGCAGGATAAAGCATTAATAAAAAAGCAACAGGTAAGAAGAATAAAATACCCAATACTATGTTACGTTTTACTTTGCTTATTTTCATAATGCAAAAATAATAAAAGGTGGTTTAGAAAAACCACCTTTTATTATTTTTTAACACTAAGACTATACTCAGTGTAAACTATATATAATAAGTCTAAAAATCTCGTTTGATTAATGCATCTTCAGAATTGTATACACCAAAGACATAACCACCTTCTTGTAATAGGATAAACATTAAATAACAAATAAGGAATACAGCTGTCCAAACTACCATTTTTCTCATACTACCAGTCTCATCTCGCATGTGCATAAAGTCCCATGTGATATAATAGGCCTTAACAATCGTTAATACTATAAAGATTAAGTTTAAGCTCTTCATATATATAATTGGAGACAATATGATATTACCTATCATAGCAAGGAATCCACCTTCAAAAGGATCTATTAACGGAGACATTAAAATGTCTGGCTTATATATACCTAATACCACCTCTACAGCAGTGAGTACAGTAAGGAAAAACAAGACACCCCAAATTTTCTGTGTGTTAGACTTAAATTTCCAAAGCCCTCTAAATATTTCTAATTTATGTTCGTGCGCCATAACGTAATCTTAATTTCTTTTTAAACTAAATAGAAGAATGTAAATACAAATACCCATACTAAATCTACAAAGTGCCAGTATAGACCAACTTTTTCGACCATCTCATAACTCCCTCTTCTTTCATAAGTTCCGAGAATAACATTAAAGAATATAATAATATTAATTACTACACCAGAGAACACGTGGAATCCGTGAAAGCCAGTTATAAAAAAGAAGAAATCACCGAATAATGCTGTTCCATATTCGTTAACTTTAAGATTAGCTCCTTTGACAACAAGCTTACCATTATTCTTTATTTGTTTTAACGACTCTTCTCTAGATAGTACTGTTTTCTCACCTTCTTCATTAATAATTTGATTTCTCACCAAAATATTAGGATTGGCAGCTAAGCCATCATATATCTCATTTACAGAATAAGGAGGCAACGATTCTTCAGTCACAAACCAAAGACCATTTTTACGCTCATGCTGTACACGTTCTGTGTGTTGTAGTACTGCAAAATCATCTATAGAAATACGCTTAAACTTCTCTTCTCCGTCTTCGGTAATATACTCTCCAAATTGAAGAATATTACCGCCCTTAGTCTGAACAGCTCCATATTCTCCTTGAATAAATGTTGCCCATTCCCAAGCTTGTGAGCCGACGAAAGTAGCTCCAAAAATAATAGTAAGAAACATATATATCGTAACCTTTCCTTTATTCATATGGTGACCTGCATCTACTGCTAACACCATAGTTACAGAAGATATTATAAGAATAAAAGTCATAAATGCAACATAGATCATTGGTCTATCCACACCGTCATGAATAAATGGTAAGTGTGTAAACACTTCATCTGCAATTGGCCATTCATTTATAAACTTGAATCTTGAAAAACCATAAGCGGCCAAGAAACCTGAAAATGTCAATGCATCTGATACAATGAAGAACCACATCATCATTTTACCATAACTTGCCTTTAGAGGTTTATTGCCACCTCCCCAAGTTTTACCTTCTGTACCAGTACTAGCTACTGTAGAATCCATAGAATTTATTTAAATTTTAAGATTTGACAAAAATAATCAATTTATATATCTAAAAAAATATAAAAATAAAAAGAGAGCGACCCATAGTATATCTATAAAATGCCAAAAATTCGCCGCCAGTTCCAAACCCAACATATTGTTGGAGTTATACTTTTGTTTAAAATGATTATAAATTACAACAATCAATGATATAAGTCCAGCAATGACATGCGCTATATGCAACATTGCGATTAAATATATAAATGAAATTGTAACATTACTTGTTGGGCCGGTAAAATTATAACCATCATTTATAATTTGACTAAAGCCACTAAACTGGTTGTATATAAAACCAATTCCTAATACCAAAGTAACCATTAACCATAGCGTTACCATTTGTCTATTATTCTGGGTTAAGGCTTTTTTAGCCAAAATAAAAGTTAAGCTACTTAGTATAATAACAACGACACTAATCAAAAATGCATTTGGTAATTGAAAATCATTTAACCAATCTTCTCGTTTACTGCTTACTATAAAGGCACTAGTTAAACCCGCAAAAGACATAATTAATGAGCCAATACCAAACCATAGCATCATCTTCTTAGATCTTGCTCTTTTCTCTTGTTGTGTTCCTTGTGTTAAATCCATCTATCTCAAAAATTTATCAACTACATATATTATTTGTAACATGGTAATGTAAAAAACGCTGGAGAGCATTAACTGTTTAGCTACTTTTACCGTGCGTTCTCTAAATAACTTAAAAGCATAAAACAGCATCACCAAACCGAGCATAAATACTAGAATAGCTCCAACCACAGACAATTTTAGATCACCTGTAAAACCTAAAACTGGTATTATAGATGCAATAATTGTCCAAACACTATACATTATAATTTGTACGGCTGTACCTTTATCTGGCTTACCTGTTGGTAACATAAAAAAACCACCTTTTTTATAATCTTCATGCAAAAACCAACCTATTGCCCAAAAGTGAGGAAACTGCCAAAAAAACTGAATAGCAAACAAAGTACCTGGTTCAATACCAAAATCATTTCGTGCTGCTACCCAACCTAACATAAAAGGAATAGCACCTGGTAATGCACCAACAAATACAGCTAATGATGTTTTTGTTTTTAAGGGTGTGTAAACACTTGTATAAAGAAATATAGAAATCGCACCATACATCGCTGTTTTAGGATTAATTATATATAGAGTAATTAAACCTGCAACAGTAAATGACGTCGCAATTATAAAAGCCGAATTAACAGTCATTCTACCAGCTGGTATGGGTCTGTTCTTTGTTCTATCCATAAGCGCATCTAAATCGCGCTCAATGATTTGGTTGTAAGCATTAGATGCACCAACCATAAAATAGCCACCAAAAGCTAACAATATTAATGTCGTAAAATTTATAGTTTCTGCTCCAAGTAGATAACCTGCTATTGCAGAAAACACAACACTAATGGATAATCCCATTTTTGTGATTTCTTTAAAATCAGTAATTGCAGAAGCCTTTGATATCGAAGATTTTGTACTACTCAAAAGTGCTGTTTTAATTCTATTCTTAGCGATTGCAAAGATAGTCTGAAAATTGATTATAGACAACGTTAAATCTTAGTTTTATTCTATTAAGAATGGAGATCGCTACGCTATTAGAATTAAGAAACAGGACTTATGCTATGAAAACATATTAGTTTGTGATTTTTATTTTAAAATGTTAAATATATTAGGCTCGTAAATTTCTGTAAGTTTACTTGTTTTTATAAGACCAAAAGCAGCCAAAACTTCGCCACAAGAACTGTTTATCTAATTTCGATTCTCTTAATTATTTATTTTAACTTCAACACATGTACAGCGGTTTGACAATGTTGAAATAAAAACAACTAAACTATCAAATCATACTTACATACTTGAAGGCGTAGGTGGTAATATTGGAGTTTCTGTTGGTGATGATTAGTTTGCTCCTTTATCTAAAAAAAATCTAATTGCAATAGAAACACTAAGCGATAAACCTTTAAAATTTTTGGTTAGTACTCATTTTCATGGAGATCATTCTGGCGGAAATGAAAATATGACTAAAGCTGGTGCAATTATTATTGCACATGATAAGGTGAAAAACGTCTTGAAGCAGTACAACGCGATGGAAGCTTTAAAGCAAAACAAGCAGTACCTGTTATTACATTTAATAATAAATTAAATATTACTATAGACGGAGAAGGCATAACTATATTTCATGTCGCTAATACACAAACAGATGGTGATGCATTATTATATTTTACAGAAAGTAACGTTCTTCATATTGGTGACACTTACTTTAATGGTCGCTACCCATATATAGATTTAAATTCTGTCGGAAGTTTTAATGGTTATATCGATGTGGCAAAACGTGGTCTAATGGTTATTGACAACGATACTAAGATCATTATTGGTCATGGCAAGCTTTCTAATATAGAAGAATACAAAAACTTTTTAAGTAAGCTTGAAACACGAAGAACTAACATTCAAAAGGCAATTGATAATAGTTAAGTCCAAAGAAGTAGCTAAACTAGATTCTAGTCTAATAAATACATGATGATTTAGGTTATGGTACTGGTTTTATAAGGGCTTAAAAGGATAAGACTAAAAATCATTATACCAATTAAACAAATCTGTCCGCAATCCAATACTAAACCAAAGCGTATTAGAATGCATAGTGGAAGCAGTGACAGCTTCTGGATTAAAATCTCTATAAATAATATTTGTAAATAACTTAAGGTTAGTTGTTGGATTCAGTAAATAACCTGCTTGTATTTCCGTCATAAAACTAGTGGTTTTATTTCCCTGTCCTATGGTAACACCTGTATCTAAAGGTCTGTTATTCTCAGTACTGTAAATATCCCCACCATAAGCAAAACTATCCTCTGGAGTATTGAAATCTAAGCCGCGTTCACCGATAATTACCTTCCCATCTGCAAACCAACGCTTATAATTATATCTTCCTATTAAAACTAATTCTCTGAAATTAGAGCCCCAAAGATGCGCCATTGGTTGGTTGAAATGTGCATAATTAAGAATAATAGAATTATGAGAATAGGTGTATGGTCGTACTTGGTTATATTCCGCTTGTAATAGCAAATTATCAACTTTAAAAGCATCAAAATATTTAACACCTAATTGATAACCAAACTTATTTTTCCAGCTTTTATTTCCACCAGTAATATCACTCAAAGAAAACTCATCTAAAATGAATTGACCGTATAGGTTAACTTTATTATTCCATTTGTATTTAGAACTCAATCCTAAGATAGCATTACCTGCATCTTGACCCGTTTGAAACTCAATAGCTCTAAAAAATATTACAGGATTTAGATAATTAACATCAAAACCTCTTCCGTTTGTATCTGCCCACATTACAGATTCAAATAATCCTATATTAAGGCGCTTAGAGACATTCCAACTTAAGTAATGATTAGCCATATACTTTGGTAAAAATGCACCACCTTCAACAACTTCATCTCTTACATCGCGTAACCACATCCAAGTACTGGTGTATTTTATTTTCCAAAAGGTGGCACTTAATTTTAAGAACGGATGCGGACTTGCGACATCACTTTGTAGTAATGAACGGTATCCATCACCAATAAAGTTTTTACCATGTCCGAACTGAATATTTAAAAAATCTGCTGGTGTGTAAGATAAATAGGCTTCAGCTACAGGGTAATCGTAAGAGTTATCCTTAAAACGCTTAGCAATTCCTCTTCCAGGAATAATTGCAGGATCGGGACCAAATGCTTTTAAGCCTTCAGCAAACTGATTAAAATATTGTGCAAAACGTCCTTGACTTTCATAAACTGATGCCGTTACATTTAAACGTTTTCCGAAACCTGCTTGTATAAAAACACCACGTGTATTATTCCAAGTTGTATTAAAATCTGCTTCGGTATCTCTTCCCACTTGTAAATCTAAAATAGGATCTACTGTAAACCAATAATCTTCTGCTTGTACCTGTACCAAGTGTTCATTGTAAAGCTTTCTTCCAATCCAAGAGCTGGTTTCCTTTGCTAAACTTTCTTTTTCTGCTGCGATATCATAGTATTTCTTAACATCGTTATATATAAAGGGTTTTGCTGCTGTATGGCTGTTAGCACCTATGACATTCATTTCTCCATCAAACCTTGCATAATATGAATGTGTAAAAGGTATATTTAATTGACTCGAATATTCCTTATTATCGTAAGGCTTGAGATTCTTGTTGATATCATCAAACTCATTAGATAGTATAGTATTTAGACTATCTATTTCCAAAACAACTACTTCTTCTTTCTTTTTTTCTTTTAAAGTTGGCTCTGTTAATGGTATTGCTATTGTAATATTATATTGAACAAAAATTGGCCGACTATTATACGTTGCTGGTTGTATTTTTGGCAATTCATTAAATACACGTCTCGTTTCTTCTTTTAACTCTTCGTAAATCGCATCTATGAAAATTACTTTGAATTTACCTTCTGTGTCAACCTCAAACAAAACCTGTACATCACCAGTGTAAGAGTTCTCAGTTACAATACTTGGTGTTTTAAAGTTGATGTAAACAAAGTTGTTTAGAGTAAAATTAAAGCAAGCTCTAAGTTCTTCTACAGCTTTTGATTCGCACTCATCAAATACAGGTGGCTTTTCGTATGTAGATATAGTTTGAGCATTTAAAAGCGAAGCCAGTAATACTGTAAAAGAAAGAAGTAAATACCTCATAAATAAACAATAATTTGATGTTTGAAAGATACTTATTTTTTTTAGTAACCTTAAAAACAAAAAACCGTTATTAAAGAATAACGGTTTCGTTTAAACTAAAGCGTAAATTTTAATCTCTAACCATAAAACGGATAGGCAACGTGTAAATAACACCAACTGGAGTATTACGCTGTAAGCCTGGCTGCATGTTTGGAATCTTATTAATAACGCGCTTTGCCTCTTTCTCTAAAGCTGGGTGCGGAGCTCTTGTTCTTATATCTATAACATTACCAAACTTATCTATTGTAAATTGTATTTGTATAGTTTGAATACCTGAAAGACCATTCTCTTCTGCGATATCACCGTTAAACTTTCTACTTACCAGTTTACTAATTTTATCGGACATACACTTTCTGCGCTTTTCATTGGTGTCGTATTTTTCGCAACCTGGATACACTGGTACTTTTTCGATATGCCTAAAAGGAACTATAATATCCTCTGTCGGCTCCTTAAAATCTGGTATATCACCAATAGCTACTGGCTCTGACTGTGCCTTTGGAGCATCTGGTGTATTTATAATCTTTTCAATAATCTGAGTATCATTAAGAACTACCATAAAGATATCTTTTAAGTCTGTACTTGGTAATGGCTCAGGCTCTTTAGGTTTAATAACCTCAGCAATAAAAGGTTTTACATAATCAAGAGTAATAGTCTCATTTGTTGCCGTGTCATAATCAATAACAATATTTTGATCTTGAAACTGCATTTCAAAGAGTGCATAAGTGCCCAATAAACAAAGTATCAACCCTATTTGGAAGTATAGAGTTGAGTTTTTTTGTAAATTTGCATCATGCTTGTGTGATTTCTTTACTTCAGTAGTGCTCTGACCAGCACTACCAAAGTTATTTTTTGAATTTTTCATAATACTTATTATTTACATGTTAATATTATGATAAAGTCACAATAAGCGTACCAAAACAAAAATCCCGTCCAATTAATTTGGAACGGGATTTTTAATATTATAAAAAAGTATGCTTAGTCTTGTACTTGAAATACTATTGGTAAAGAATAAGGGACAATAACTGATTTACCTCTTTGTCTACCTGGTTTCATTTTTGGCAATAAACCAATAACACGTTTAGCTTCTTTCTCTAAACCTGGATGTGGTCCTCTGGCGCCAATACCAACTACATTTCCGTTTTTATCAATTTTAAATGAAACAAAAATCCTTTTTTTACCCGCACCCAATCCAAGATCACTTGCTAAGTCTACATTAAACTTCTTGTTTACGAATTTTTTCACCTTTTCGGACATACATTTTTTCTTCGCTGCATTACCTTTTTTGTTTTCACAACCAGGAAAAACAGGCACATTTTCAATTACAGAAAATGGAACTTCTATATCCTCGTCTACCTCTTCAACAACTACTTCTTCAACTTCAACAATTTCAGTATCCATTTCAGTCTCAGTAGACTCAATAACTGTCTCTTCTACTTCTTCTTCATCTTCAACGACTTCAATAATTTCTGGAGCAGGTGGTGGTGGTGGTGGTGGTGGTGGTGGTGTAACAAGTTGTTCTGTAATAGGCACTTCTTCTTCTAATTCGTCATCTAAATTAAGAGAATCTAAAGCGATATCACTTTTATCGTAAGTCTTATAATTTATTGTCATGTAAGTAATACCTAACATTAAAGCAAGACCTACAGCAAAAAATAGCGAACTATTGCGGCTCACGTCAGATTTAGTATTCTTTTTCGGTTCCATAGTATTATTATTAATTATAACATTGCTAATTTAACTAATAAATAGCAAAAAAAACAAGGCTTTGAGTTATTTTAACTTATAGATGTATAATCTAACTGCAATTAATGTACCAATAAGCACACCTACACAATTTGCTAATATATCTAATACATCAAACGTTCTGTTAGAGTTAAGTTGGTGTTGTAGTATTTCAATTACTAAACCAAAAAATACAGTACTCACTATAACACTAAGAATTATATGCGGTTTATTAGACGACTTAAAATAAGTCATCCAAAGAAAAGCTAAAATTGAATAGGCAAGTACATGATAAATTTTATCATCATGGCCAGAACCTATCTTAGGTACATTATACAAATTAATAAAACTAACTATCATCAGAGTTATGCTGTAGACTATTGAAGCTAGTAACAGTAATTTTTTAACCACTAATTAGCGCTTTGTAATCGTCTGCTGAAAGTAATTCTTCTACTTGAGTAGCATCTGAAAACTTCATTTTTATCATCCAACCTTCTCCATAAGGGTCTGTGTTCACTTTTTCTGGCTCGTCTTCTAGACTTTCATTAAATGCTATAATCTCGCCAGATAGTGGTAAAAATAAATCTGAAACTGTTTTTACGGCTTCAACTGTACCAAACACTTCTTCTATATCTAGTGTTTCGTCTACTGTTTCTACTTCTACATAAACGATGTCACCAAGCTCACCTTGTGCAAAATCAGTAATTCCTACGATGGCAGTATCACCCTCAATTTTGATCCATTCGTGATCTTTTGTGTACTTTAATTCTGATGGTATATTCATTATTATTTGTATATAATATTAAAGAAACAAATGTATATTTTTAATTGTAGGTTTTCAAAATTAATTACCAAAATTATAGCGTATGGTAATTCCAGATCGAAGAGAGGTTTGTGGGAATGATGTAGAAATAGCAAAATCCGAGAAGGTATAGTCAAAATAGAAAATAGCTGTTAGGTTTTTACTAAATGCATAATCGGCAGTATACTTTAATCCCCAAATAGTTTGACCTGCTGTAATTTGATTATTCTCTAAATCTAAGTATCTTATGATTGTTTTATTATCTCTAACAGAAATATCAGCACGCATATTTAAATCACTCTTTATAGTTTGCTTTGGGCCTGCTAATTTTGCATTTATTTTTAAGTCTTTTACACGATAACCTAATCCTAAAGTATATTCTCGCCCTTGTACTTCTGTCATTAAATTATTATCAAAACTTAAAGACAATAAACGATCTGTTTTAATTTCTGCTAATACTTTAATTGAGTTTTTCATTTCAAAGTCTAATCTAATTAAGGGACTAAACTGCTCTTCTAAGTTAATGTTACTGTAAAGTGTTCCGTTTTTAAAGTTTCCTGATTGGTCTAATGCATCATCTGGTTGGTCATCATATTCTTGACCTCTATTTGCTGGTGCAAAATCTAAATTTGTTCTAAATTGATTAATCGTATATCTAGATCTGTAACCATGTTGTATAGAGAAACGTCTAAAGGTTTTCTTAAACCATGGTATCTTCATTAAACCTGTATATTTTAATTGCCAATTAGGGATAGGTATATCTCTAAAAGCACTATTAGTTTCTACTTTATCTGGGTTAGAGCCTTCATAAGCAGATAAAAATGCTGGCACTAATACACGTTGACTATTTTTTCCGAAACCAAGCGGATACCCTTCTGTATCTGTAGCAAAGGTAGTCGTTCCATAAAATTCTGTAGCAAGTCGGTTAGCGACAATTAATCGGTTAGCTCTAAAATCATCAAAAGGCACAGATTGATTTTCGTCACTTTTACTAAAGGCTGTCCTTATTAATGATGTTGAAATATTGAAATTTCCAAACGCATTTGGAGTTAGTGACACATAAGTAGACTCACTTCCTGTATTGTCTACTCTAAAATTCTCACTAAAACTTTCTGCAAACGTCCTATTACCTTGAAGATCTATTTTTAAATCTCGTAAAGGCTCAATATTTACAGAATAGTCTAAGGTCGTGTTCTTAACCTCAGTATATTGTTGATTAAAATCTTGAAAATCAGTTAACCATCCGTTTCTAGCAGTTATATCTCTAATATCTCTCTGACTACCAAAGGTATAACCCAATGTTGGCCTTAAGGTTCCTACAAAACCAGGTGTTGGTAAATAACCTGGAAGGAACGTACCATTGTTTTCAGTATAACCAAACTGAATACGTTTTACCATAGTTACAATATCTATAAACGTATTATAAGCTTTCTTCCCTGTACTAACTTTGTTTGGGTCGGTGGCACCTTTATCTGCAGCAGCAGGAGTTGGGCTTGGAGTTCTACTTTTAACCGTTTGTCTACTTCTTCCCCTATTTCTTTGATTACCTTTTCTAACCAATCCAATAGTCTTGTAAAAGGTCTCCATATTTAGAGTGGTGTTAATATTATGCGTATTTGAATTTTGAATTGAATGCCCTAAATCAAAAGTCTGACCATCTAATATTAAACCTTCATTAAGATCAGAACCCTTTTGCCATTGAAAAGAACCGTTATAAGCATAAGTTGTTCTTAAGAAACTTAATACAGGGATTTTATATAATGGTAATTCATAATTTACTTGAAGCTGTTGTGTCTGAAAGTTTGGATCTCCAAAGTCGAAAAAACCATCCCAAACATCTAATTCGGGATTTTGCCTCCCATTAATTCGATCGTCAATAAAGTAGTTTCTAACAATATTAGTATTTGCCGCTACAAAATTTAAGCTTAAATTATCTGTTAGGTTGTAGTTAATTGTATATTGAAAATCAAAAGTATAGTTTCTTCTAAATAATTCTTCAATACCAATATTGTCGCCACCTAATTCAACTTCTCTAAATTTCTGTTTACTAAATTGTCTGTTAATATCTGTATTTACAGAGAAGCTAGATGGTAATAAATTTAAATTAAAATCTTTTAAAATCTTCCAATATTTACCGGTAAATAAAGAATCGTTCTTTTTGAATGGCTCTATTTTAATTGGATTGAACACATAATTGTAATTAACACCAGCTCTTATATTTTGATCTAAAGCATTCTCAATTTCAAAATCTCTATGTTCAACTTTATTATAAGAATAGTTGAAGGTTAAATTTTCTACATCATAAAAGCGCGTCTTAGCATCTCCTGTTCTTTGTTTTTTTACGCCTATAAAATTGATGCTTTTTCGTTTTGTATAATTTTCGTTAACGTTTAATATAGAATCTTGATTAGTCGTATTATCTAGTTGGGTTTGCAACTCAATATCTTGATAAAACTCATCAAACTGAGGCGTTATTGTTTCTTCGCTTTGCGAATAATTAAATGGTATTTGAACTCCCCATTTCTTTGGCAGTAATTGTCCTAATTGTATGTTGGTAACAACATCATACTGTATAACATCTTCTCTGCTTCGCTCATTTGGAGATTGATCTATACCACCAAAACCCACTGTACTTCTTCTACCACTAGCACTAACATTAGCAAAATCTGCAATGTTTGTGTCCATGCTTAAAACAGCTGCCCAACCACCTTCATTATCTAAATCAGACATTCTTAATTCGTTATACCAAACTTCGCCACAAGCGGTTTGATTGGCAACAGACGATCCTGAATTTTTTAACCCAACCATTAATACTCTTATATCTCCAAAATTTGGATTCCCTTTTATACCTATACGTTGTTGTCTTGGACTTGCATTAATATCTGCAAATGGTAAATTAGGGTCTACTAATGGTGTGTCTATTAAAATACCATCTATAATATTATAAAACGTAGGGTTTAAACCTGTTAAAGATCCGCCCGAAATACCTCTAGATTTAATTTGTTGTAAATACTCTAACGGAATTTCTATTTCGTTTTCTAAAGGCCAAACCTCTCTTTCTGTTGGATTAGTTGTATTTGGTGAGACTTTTAATGGAATTTGAATTTCATAGAAGTTATCCGTAAAATCATTACCCATTCTAATAAAACCAATTAACTCCCCATCATCTAAGCCTTGATTGTCTGATGACTCAGCGTGCAAAAACATACGTAGTTTTTTGTACTGACGCATATCTACATTTACATTTTTAAATACACCACGAGAATCTGTAGCTTCTAAATTGCAGGTCTCAAGTACTAAAGATTGCTCGTTTTGTCTAATAATATTATTATTGTTATTTAGCTCTTCTCTTCTTACTCCTGGTGGAATTACATAAGTTTCACCATTTTCTTGCTCTCCAACAATAGCTACATTAAACTCTGCATCAGCACTATTATTTGCTGGGTCATTATCTAAATCTAACGTGTAACGTCTCCAGTCACTTCTTACTAAGTCTAAAGTTGCAAAACGCATTACTGTGTTTTCTGTAAACTGACTCAAAAATAAACGTGCAAATCGTACAGAACGAATATCTGTAATACCACCTATTGCAGTTGTTGGTTCATTTATTGGGATTCTAAACTGATACCACGTAATATCATTTCTTACATCACCATTAGGTAAGGTTACCTCTACATCTTCTTTTATATCGTAAATAAGTGGATTATTAATATTTAAAGTAGCTGGTGTAATATCTATTTCATATTCAAAATAACTATCAATGGTATTCATTGTGTTATCTCTATTTATATCTTCTACATCGGGTTGTGTTGTTGATCCTCTATTTGTATCTGTGAAGGCATCTGGTGTATTTCCTTGTTGGCCATTATAACGCTTATACCTTTCTAATATGTCACCATCTGTGTTTAAATAGAAACTATAATTATCTTTTGCCGGATCTTCAAATCCAGAGTAGGCAGCAGGAAATTGCAACTGCTCTTCAATATCATCATAACCATCATAACCAACATCTTGGTTTGCTCTCTCCGCTCCTGTAGTTCCGAATGTGTAGATGAGCGATTGATTCTGTGGCACAACACCTCCAAAAGCTGTAGGGTTTAACGTGGACACATCACCATCCTCTGGTAATCCGTTTTCATATTGCTTCTTGCCATCTTTTAAGACATCCTCCGAAATATTACCTAAATTAATTGATAATTTCCCACCTGTATTTGTTGGGTTATCTAAAAACGGATCTTGTACCCAAAATTCTATATACTCAACATTAGCTTGTTCAAAATCTGTAGAAGTAATTTGCCTAGTAATACCTGCCCAACTGTCGTTGGGGTTTAATGTATCATCAGTTGCTGTGGGGTCGAAATTATAAGGCCCTCGTTCTGCTGGGTAATAGGCTAAATCTAATGTGTTAATTACTGAAGCTTGTCCCTGTGCTATATCTTGTTCTGGAAATATCTCATCTATGAATATACGTCTGGTGTTTAAATCAGAAACATCGTCGTCAGTAATTCCGTCTGGTCTTTGGTTGCTATAAAATATAGGATCAATAGTATACCAGTTTAAAAATGCTCTACCATAACCGTTTTGTATACCAGGCCCACTGTTACCAGGAACATTACCAGGCAACACATCTGGTCTACTAGATAAAAACCAAGACAATGGACTTAATAGCTGTATAGCCCCTTGTGTTCCTTCAAAATCATCTATGTATGCTGTTGCTTCGTTATTAAAATCAGTACCCTTAGGTGCACCAGGTAATAAATAAGCAAATTCCCCTCTTACAGATAGGTTAGAAGGCACATCTGTGTCTATGTTTGGAAGTTTATTTACTAATCTAGTTAAAAACGGCACTTCAGTAGAATAATTACCATTAAAGCCAAAAATAGTATTGTTTATAGGCTCTGAATCAAAATTTGCTTTTTGAGTAATTGGGCGTTCATTAAGATTTAATAATGTGGCTCCTAAAACAAAATCCTCATTAAACTGATGTTCTATATTTACTCCTGTAAAACGTCTTGTTTGCTGACCGAATAATGCATTATTTTCTACATCTACGTTAATCGGCGTATTAGATGCTTTTAAAGCTTCATCTAAAATCTCAACTCGACCTGCAGCATAATTTACCGTATAATCAATGCCTTCTACTAAAAGCTGACCATTAGCAGTTACACGTACTGAACCTCTTGCTGCATTAAACGGAATTGGAATCCCTCCGCCTCCACTACTTTTAAAACGTCCTTTTATTTGAAATTTATTCTTTTCCGCTTCATCTAAAGCTTCTGTTTTTGTGGACTTATAAAGTAAATCATATACATACTTCTCTTGGTTAGGGTTAGAAAATGTATCCTGATCGTAATCCGCATCATTATTATTGGGATTATTATCATCATCTAAAACATCAAATAAATAACGCCCAAAAGGTTCTGCTTTTGTAAAAATAATTTTACCGTTTTGTGAAAGTACTGTGAGCCCATCAACATAATCAAAAAATCCATCACCACCTTCTTGTGGATCATTATTAAAATTAAGTCGATCTAAGTGGAATAATCTAATTAATGGTGTTTCATTTATTTGCGTATCATCACTAGCAAATGGTGTATTATTATCGAATACTGGAAACGTTGTACCTTCGACTGGTCTGATATAATTTAATGGTGAAGCCTCAGTATAAAAAATATTTAATCTAAAGTCTTCTTGACTCAATTGAAAAGCACCTGTGTCGTAGATATTTTTCATCATTAAATCCCATATTGGCTGATTTACTGCTGTAACAGCACTTTTTAACATTTTTAGAATTAAGCTATTATTAGAAATTACCTCATTCCCGTTTGCGCCTGTATCTACACCTGTTGCTTCTACACCATCATTAGCAAATTCACCTACCTGAAAAACCTGTCCACCAACTGTATACTGAAAGGCAACACCTAATACTTCATCGTTAAGCAACCTTTGGTTTAATGAAATATAACCCAATCTCGTATGTAAAAAGTAATCTCTTCCTTCTTCTAATTTTCTTGCAGCTTCTAGTTTACCATAATCAAAACCTTCATTAACTGGCACATTTACACCGTTCTCTACAACAGTTATATCTCTTACTAAGTCATTTAATAAAGAACCTGCTCCACCAATATTTGTTGGGTCAAAATCATTATTTCCGTTATCTGGTCTAGCGCCTGGATTATTCACAAAGCCAGCTGGTATTGGGTTTAAACCAATATCGTCTATTTCTGATTCCCCTAAATCCTGGAATGCAATTACATTACGAACGTTATCTGTTTGATTATTTCTATTTGTCACCCAAACTTCTACTCTTGTTATTTGAAGTCCTTGATTATCAATAAATGGATATTGTAGTAATGCATCATCGTAATCATCCCTAAAGTATTGCGCTAAGAAGAAGTGTCTGTTTTCATCGTAGTCTCTTGCAAAAAACTCAAACTCTTCTAAAGTACCTCCACCTTGCGCAACAACAGATCTAGATTGAGATTGTTGTTCTGAAAAAACAGCAGTAACTCTTGTTTTACCAAATTGTAATTCTGTCTTTACACCAAATAAACTTTGCGCACCAGAAATTAATGAACTATTAAGTGGCATATTCACATTACCAACTTCTATCTTACGAACAATATCATCTTCAGTTGGTGTGTACTCTAACTTTATAAGTTGCTGAAAGTCTAATGTTGCTTCAGTATCGTAATTAGCAGTTACCTGCAATCGCGTTCCTACTTTTCCTAAAAGTGCTAAACTAATTCTCTGGTCAAAGTCAAACGTGAAATTAGTTCTATTTTGAGGCGAAAATGAGGGGTTATCTTGTTTAGAAAATAAAACACCCAAATCTACTTCGGCTGAACCACTAGGGACAACATTAATAGTATTACCACCAAAAATAGTTTCAAATAAATCTGAATTGACAGTAAACTCTGGTAATAAATTTTTTCGCTCTTCTTCTAATCCGTCTTTTTGACCAGCCGCAGCATCGGCCATTTTTTTGTAATAATCTTTTAATCTTTCTTGTAATACTAGACGCTGAAATTCTTCTGATGTTAGGATTAATGGATAATTAATATTAAAACTACCTATTTTTTCTGTGTAGATATATCTGTCTAAAATAGGGTCGTACGTATATTTTGAAACGATACTATTCGGATTAGGCATCTTTAATTTACCAAATGCAAATGTTGTCTTTGTTGTATCTTGTTCTTGTTCTGTTTCTTGAGCTATAGCAATACCATTTACTAGCATAGCAAGAGCTAATATGCATAAAAAACGAAATAAGTTGAATTGGTTATCGTTAGTTTTATTCAATTGTATTATAAATTTTTTAGAGCTTCTTTAATAATTTGCTCTACAAAGGCTTCTGGCTGAACTTTTAAGATTCTATCTACGACTTTCTCTGATTGTTTTTTATTAAATCCTAAAACTTCTAAAGCAGATAACGCTTCATTTTTATGAGTATTGCTCGTTGATAAAGAAAGTTCGTCTATACCATAGACTTTTAACACTTTATCTTTTAAATCTAGAATAACACGCTGAGCCGTTTTTATACCAATGCCTTTAACACTTTGAATTAATGCTACATCTTCTCCTGCTATCCCTTCTTTCACCTGCTGCGGTGTTAATGAAGATAACATAGTACGCGCTGTATTTGTGCCAATACCACTAACAGAAATTAATAATCTAAAAATTTCTCGCTCTGTTTTAGTCGAAAACCCATAAAGACTTTGAGAATCTTCTCTAACTTGAAGGTGTGTATAAAGCTTTAAATTTTCCCTATCAGGAATTTGAGAATAGGTGTGCAGTGATATATTGATAAAATAGCCTACGCCATTACAATCTATTACAATGTCTGTTGGGGTTTTTTCAACAAGTTTCCCTTCTATGTGTGTAATCATGTATTTCTAATAGTTAGAGGCCCAAATGTAATAAAAATTTAACATTACATTATGATAATACATGAGTAAAAAATTACTTCTTCTGTTGTCGCTTTTCGCGTTCTTGAGCATCTACTACAGCAACGGTTACCATATTAACAATTTCATCAACGCTTGCTCCAAGTTGAAGAATATGAACTGGTTTATTCATTCCAATCATTATTGGCCCAATAGACTCTGCTTTATTCAATTCTTTTAGTAATTTATAGGTGATATTTGCAGTGTCTAAATTTGGAAATATGAGTGTATTTACTTTTCTACCTGCCAATTTAGAAAACGGAAATATATCTTGAAGCATTTTAGAATTTAACGCAAAATCAATCTGTAACTCTCCATCAACAATCATATCTGGATATGTCTTATGAAGATAAGCAACTGCGTCTCTCACTTTTTTTGCATTTGGATTATCTGAAGACCCAAAATTAGAATAAGATGTCATCGCAATTACAGGATCTATACCAAACATTTTAGTCACTTTAGACGTCATGTATGCTATTCTTGCCAAATCTTCTGCTGTCGGATCAATATTTATGGCTGTATCACTTAGAAACATAGGACCTCTTTGTGTCATCATAATATTAGTAGTTGCTATTCTGGTAACACCTTTTGCCATACCAATAAGTTCTAACATTGGTTTCACAACATTAGGGTAATTTGCAGAGTAGCCAGATATTAACGCATCTGCATCACCTTCATTGACCATCATTGCTGCAAAATAGTTACGTTCTCTCATTATTTTTTGAGCAGCATGTTTTGTAACACCTTTGCGCTTTTTTTGTTGCCAATACGCATCTGCATATACATTCTTTCGGTTTATTTCTTCATCAGATTTAGGATCTATAATTTCTATATCTTCATCAAAATCAAGCTCATCCATTAAAGACAAAATAGTCTCACGTCTTCCTAAAAGAATTGGAATTGCAATCCCTTCTTCATATGCAATTTGCGCTGCTTTAAGCACATCTAATTGATCTGCTTCTGCAAAAACAACACGCTTTGGATTATTTTTGGCTCTACCTAAAAGTAATCTTACCAGTTTATTATCAGACCCTAGACGTTCTAGTAATGAGTTTTTATAACGATCCCAATCTTCTATTGGTTCTTTAGCAACACCACTTTCCATAGCTGCTTTAGCTACTGCTGGAGGTACTTCTGCGATTAGTCTCGGGTCAAAAGGTTTAGGTATAATATAATCTCTACCAAATGTTAAACGGGTTTCTGCATAGGCAATATTTACTTGCTCTGGCACAGGCTCTTTAGCTAAATTAGATAAAGCTTTAACAGCAGCCATTTTCATTTCCTCATTAATTTTAGTAGCTCTTACATCTAACGCACCTCTGAATATAAATGGAAATCCAAGAACATTATTAACTTGATTAGGATGATCACTACGACCTGTTGCCATAATAATATCTTCCCTTGTATCTATAGCAAGTTGATAGCTGATTTCAGGAATGGGATTTGCCATTGCAAAAACTATAGGATTAGCAGCCATGCTTATTAACATATCTGGCATTACTATATTTGGTTGAGATAAGCCGATAAAAACATCTGCATCTTGCATTGCTTCACCTAAGGTGTCTATCTTTCTATCAGTAGCAAATTCAGCTTTTTGAGATGTTAACGTTTCTCTGTCGTTTCTTATAACCCCTTTACTGTCTAACATTACAATATTTTCGCGCTTAGCACCAAAAGCTTGGTATAAACGCGTACAAGATATTGCTGCAGCTCCGGCACCACTTACCACTATTTTTACACTGTCTATTTTCTTTTCAGCTAATTCTAATGCATTTAATAATGCTGCAGCAGATATAATTGCAGTACCATGCTGATCGTCGTGCATTACCGGAATATCTAATTCTTCCTTAAGACGACGTTCTATTTCAAAAGCTTCTGGAGCTTTTATGTCTTCAAGATTAATTCCTCCAAAGGTTGGTGCAATATTTTTCACAGTTTCAATAAACGCATCTACATCTTCAGTGTCTACTTCAATATCAAAAACATCGATATCTGCAAAAATTTTAAATAGCAACCCTTTTCCTTCCATTACTGGCTTAGAGGCTTCTGGCCCAATATTACCAAGACCTAAAACTGCTGTTCCATTAGAAATAACGGCTACTAAATTCCCTTTTGCTGTGTATTTGTAAACATTATTTATGTCTTTTGCGATTTCTAAGCATGGCTCAGCTACACCTGGTGAATATGCTAAAGATAAGTCGCGTTGCGAAGCATATTTTTTTGTTGGTACAACTTTTATCTTTCCTGGAGTTGGTTTAGCGTGGTATAATAAGGCTTCTAAACGTTTACTTTGCTTACTCATATTAAAAATGGATTAAGCTACAAAGATAAGAAATTGAATAGTTGATATAGGTACCAACTATCTTAAAAAATGAATACCAATATAGATATTTCTTTTCAATTTAAGCTTTAATTGTTTGCACCTGTTTTAGATGTAAAAGAATTTCCATATTTATTCTTTTAAAAACTTGATATTACGATCAAGTCCAGCAAATTTAGTCCGTTTTACAGCAGATTTTTTAAACACTTTTTTAAAGGTATCTTCTGTGATTTCTTCCCAGTCCTTTTTAGTCATATCTAATAACTCAGGATGTGGATTAAACAACGGTTCGTTATGCGATTTTGAGAATTTATTCCAAGGGCAAACATCTTGGCAGATGTCGCAGCCAAACACCCAATCATCCATTTTATCTTTAAATTCTGTGGGAATGTTTTCTTTTAATTCAATAGTAAAATATGAAATACATTTACTCCCATCTACCACATAAGGTTCTGTAATAGCCTCTGTTGGGCAAGCATCTATACAAGCAGTGCAAGTTCCGCAATGGTCTGTTGTTGCGTAATCGTATTCTAATTCTAAATCGATAATCAGTTCTGCAATAAAATAAAAAGATCCTATTTGTTGGGTCAATAAATTAGAGTGTTTACCTATCCAACCTAAGCCAGATTTTGCCGCCCAAGCTTTATCTAAAACCGGTGCTGAATCTACAAATGCACGTCCATGAACTTCTCCTATTTCATCTTTGATAAAATAGAGTAGTGATTTTAATTTATCTTTTATTACAAAATGATAGTCTGTACCATATGCATATTTAGAAAGTTTATAAGAATCTTCGTTCTGTATTTCTGACGGATAGTAATTTAGTAATAAGGAAACCACACTTTTAGAGCCATCAACTAATAGCGTTGGGTCTAATCGTTTATCGAAATGGTTTTCCATATAACGCATTTCACCATGCGCATTATTTTTAAGCCATTTTTCTAGTCGTGGTGCTTCTTCTTCTAAAAAGCCAGCCTTACTAATACCACATGATAAAAAACCGAGGCGCTTAGCTTCGGTCTTAATTAAATTTGTATATCTTATTTTGTTGTCTATCACAATAAAAGAGATTCAGAATAACAATTCATATTAAAACAAACCTCCTTGATTAGGTCCTTTTATTTTCCCTAAATGCTTATAGGCTTGCTCAGTAACTTCTCTACCTCGCGGAGTACGCATGATAAAACCTTGTTGAATCAAAAATGGTTCGTATACCTCTTCAATAGTTTCTGTACTTTCACTTACTGCTGTTGCAATAGTACTGATACCGACTGGTCCGCCTTTAAACTTTTCGATAATAGTAGTTAAAATCTTATTATCCATTTCATCCAAGCCATAAGCATCTACGTTAAGTGCTTTGAGCGCAAATCTTGTAATTTTAATATCTATATTACCGTCTCCTTTAATCTGTGCAAAATCTCTTACGCGTCTCAATAAAGCATTTGCAATCCTAGGTGTTCCTCTACTACGACCAGCAATTTCTATTGCTGCTTCCATGCTTATTGGCATATTTAAAATAGAGGCACTTCTCTGAACTATTGTTGTTAATAATTCGGTCTTATAATATTGTAAACGACTTTGAATACCAAATCGAGCACGCATTGGAGCAGTAAGTAAACCTGAACGCGTTGTGGCACCAATTAATGTGAAAGGGTTTAAATTGATTTGAACCGTCCTAGCATTTGGGCCAGACTCAATCATAATATCAATTTTATAATCTTCCATCGCTGAGTATAAATACTCTTCTACAATAGGACTTAAACGGTGTATCTCGTCAATAAAAAGCACATCGCGCTCGTCGAGATTGGTAAGTAAACCAGCTAAGTCTCCAGGCTTATCTAATACAGGCCCAGATGTGACTTTAATGCCAACCTCTAACTCATTAGCCAATATGTGCGCTAGCGTAGTCTTTCCTAACCCAGGAGGGCCATGAAATAATGTATGGTCTAAAGCTTCTTCTCTAAGATTTGCAGCTTGCACAAAAACAAGTAAATTTTCTAATACCTGATCTTGACCTGTAAAGTCATCAAAAGTTAATGGTCTTAACTTCTTTTCGACATCAAGTTCTTCTGGAGTAAAGTTATCGTTAGATGGGTCTAGGTTTTCATTCATACAAAACAAATATAAAGAAAAAGCCTCTCAAATTTAGAAAGGCTTTTCATTAATATATTATGTGATTATATCTAATGCTGTAATTCTTCTTCTCCTTCTTTCATTGGTACATTTTGAGGTACAAAATCCTCATCATGCCCTGGTTTACTATAATCGTAAGGCCATCTATATACAGTAGGTAATTCACCTGGCCAGTTACCATGTATATGCTTTACTGGCGAAGTCCATTCTAGAGTATTTGATTTCCAAGGATTCTGTACAGACTTTTTACCATAGAACATACTACTAAAGAAATTGTATAAGAATACCAATTGGAAGATACCACCAACTAAAGCAAACATTGTAATTATAACATTAGCATTTGTAGTATCATCAAATAATGGGAAATTAGAATTTGTATAATAACGCCTCGGTAAACCTGCCATACCTATAAAGTGCATTGGAAAAAATACACCATAAGCACAGATAGCAGTTACCCAAAAGTGTAAATATCCTAAGTTTTTATTTAACATTCTACCGAACATTCTAGGGAACCAATGATAGATACCGGCAAACATTCCATAAAGAGCAGATATACCCATTACCAAGTGGAAGTGAGCTACTACAAAATAAGTATCATGTACATTAATATCTAAAGCACTATCACCTAAAATGATACCTGTTAAACCTCCTGTAATAAAAGTAGAAACTAAACCAATAGAAAACAGCATAGCTGGATTCAGTTGTAGATTACCTTTCCAAAGTGTGGTTATGTAATTAAATGCTTTTACTGCTGACGGGATTGCAATCAGTAACGTTGTAAAAGTAAATACAGATCCTAAGAATGGGTTCATTCCTGAAATAAACATATGGTGACCCCAAACTATTGTTGATAAGAAGGCAATCGCTAAAATTGAAGCAATCATCGCACGATAACCAAAGATTGGTTTACGAGAGTTAGTTGCAATAACTTCAGAAGTTATACCTAAGGCTGGTAATAATACAATATATACTTCTGGGTGTCCTAAAAACCAAAATAAATGCTCGAATAACACAGGAGAGCCACCTTGATAATGTAAGACTTCACCTTGTATAAATATATCTGATAAGAAGAATGACGTTCCAAAGCTTCTATCCATTATTAACAATAAAACTGCTGATAATAAGACTGGGAATGAAATAACACCAATAATTGCTGTGACAAAAAATGTCCATATAGTTAATGGTAATCTTGTCATTGACATGCCTTTAGTTCTGAGATTGATAACAGTAACGATATAATTTAATGATCCTAATAATGATGATGCAATGAATATCCCCATAGAAACCAACCAAAGCGTCATACCCATACCAGATCCTCCTTGAGCCATTGGTAAAGCAGACAAAGGTGGATAAATTGTCCATCCTGCAGCAGCTGGACCAGCTTCAACAAATAGTGATATAACCATTATAACACTAGATACAAAAAATAACCAATAAGAAACCATATTTAGGAATCCTGAGGCCATATCTCTAGCACCAATTTGTAGTGGAATTAATAGATTACTAAATGTTCCACTTAGACCAGCTGTTAATACAAAGAATACCATTATAGTACCGTGAATAGTAACTAACGCTAGGTAAATATCTGCATCCATAACACCTTCTGGTGCCCATTTTCCTAATAATGCTTCAAACAATACATTTGGCTCTTCTGGCCAAGCGATTTGCATACGCATCATCATAGACATTAAAACACCTACAACACCCATTAAGGTACCAGTAATTAGGTACTGTTTTGCAATCATTTTATGATCTTGACTAAATATATATTTAGTTACAAAAGTTTCTTTGTGATGATGTACGTCGTGGTCATCGTGACCGTGTGTATCTGCTGTTGCTGACATAATCTCTTTATATATTTCTTAAATAATTATAATGTTAGTTTAGTGAATTAGCAAATGTTTTTTGCTCTGCTATCCACGCGTCGAATTCTTTTTGAGTTTCTACAATAATTTTAATTTGCATATTGTAATGTGATTTTCCACAGATCTTATTACATAATAACAAATAGTCAAATTCATAAAGTAAATCTTGACCTGCTTCTTCAATCTCTGCTTTTCTGTCTCTTCTTAATTCATTAATATTTTTAACCTTCTCAACAATATCAGGATTTAATCGCATGTCAGCTGTTGTAACTGTAGGAGTAAAACCAAATTGAGTTACCATACCTGGTACGCAATTCATTTGAGCTCTAAAATGAGGCATATAAGCAGAGTGTAAAACATCTTGAGAACGCATCTTAAATAGAATTGGTCTTCCAACTGGTAGATGTAATTCTGTAACTATAACATCATCTTGTGCATTTGGATCATCTTCGGCTACACCAAGAACGTTAGCTCTATCGTTATCTATAAGACGAACATTAGCTTTACCAAGTACATTATCCTCTCCACCATATCTTGCCTTCCAATTAAATTGCTGTGCATATAGCTCTATAACCATTGGATCTTCATCTTCATCGATATTCATAATATCGTTCCATGTGAATAGACCCCAAATAATTAAACCAGCTAAAACGATTACTGGAATGACTGTCCAAATAAATTCTAAGGTATTATTATCTGCATAGAATAACGCTTTCCTTCCTTTTTCACCTCTATACTTGTAAGCAAAATAGTGCAATAAGAATTGTGTTATGGTTTGAACAATAAATATTACAATCATAGAAATGATCATAAGATTATCAATTCCTGGACCGTGCTCTGATGCTGAATTAGATGTTAGAGGTAAGTCACCTAAATACCAAAAACTAGCAATAGTTATAGCATAGATAAACACCAAGAACCCCATCATTAAATAGCCTTGCAGCTTATTATCGTTGTCATCAGCTACTTGTGTATTTGATGATCCAACTTGAGCTAAATCAAAAATCTTCACCATTTGCCATAAGGCAACAGCTACAAAAATTACAATTATAATAGTTAATAAAGCAGTCATTATCGTTTCTGTTCTTAAAAATTAATAATGGAAATTTTCACTTTCCTTAATAAATGGATTTCTTTTGGCTAATAATGGTGCCTTTCCTAAAGCTCTGAAAACAATCAATAAGAAGATACCAGCAAATAATAATATGGAACTTATTTCTGGGATTCCGATAAACCATCTATCACCAACCGTTGCAGGCATCATCATATTGAATATATCTAAATAGTGTCCACAAAGAATTATGATACCAGTCATAATAACAAACCAGTTGACACGCTTATAATCACTATTCATTAATAACAATAGTGGAAATATAAAGTTCATAACTACCATACCAAAAAATGGTAAATTATAGTCCTCAATACGTGTAACAAAATAAGTTACTTCTTCTGGTATATTTGAATACCATATTAACATGAATTGAGAGAACCATAAATAAGTCCAGAAAATACTAAAACCAAACATAAACTTAGCTAAATCATGAATATGACTATCATTTACATACTCTAAAAAACCTTTAGATTTTAGGTAAATTGTTACCATTGCAATCACAGTAATTCCACTTACAAGCATACTTGCTAGAAGGTACCATCCAAACAATGTACTAAACCAGTGTGGATCTACACTCATAATCCAATCCCAAGACATCATCGATTCTGTATAAATAAAGAATACTAAAAAAGCTGCTGAAATTCTAAAGTTCTTTTTAAAATATCTGTTATCATCAGCTTCGTCTTGTGCCAATGAAAATTTTCTTGAAAAGTGCCTATATAATGACCAACCTCCTAAAAAGATTAAAGCTCTAATAAAAAACCAAGGTTTATTTAACCAACTTTCTTTACCTTGAATTATAGCATCATGCGCTACAATATCTGGATCCATCCAAATAAATAAATGTTTATCTGCAACCCAAATAATTGCAAGAACTAATAATCCACCTGGAAACACGTATGACGTAATCCCTTCCATAACTCTAAAGATAACTGGTGACCAACCTGCTTGCGATGCATACTGAACCGCATAAAATGCCAATACACCTAAAGCTATCATAAAGAAAAAGAATGCTGCTACGTATAATGCTGAATAAGGTCTGTTATGTATTTGATGTAGTACATGCTCTTCATGTGTCATCTTATGATCTTCAGCTTCTGCACTATATGCCTCATCTCCGTGACCTTCTTCTGTATGTGATGCAGACTCACCGTGATCTTCTTCATGGCTTTCTTCTGCGTGCTCTTCACCGTGACCTTCTGTGTCATGACTCTCACCATGATGTGACTCACTAGCTAATAGCTCTTTTACATCTTCAACATCTTCTATTTGATGTGAATCCCAAAAACCATAGCTTACACCTAACGCTCCTAGAACAATTAAGATAATAGCCCCTAATTTTAATCGATTTGAAATTTTATATTCCATTTATATAATCTTTATCTAAATCTTATTTTTTTAAATCAGCCGTTAATTTCTCAACAAAAGCTACAACTTGCCAACGCTCTTTTTCATTCAGTTGGTTAGCATAAGAGCCCATTGAGTTTTTACCATAGTATATAGTATGGTAAATACTGCCTGCTGTAATATCTTTATCCGCATAACTTCCTGGAATAATCAATTCCTTTTTTGCTAACATTCCGTCACCTGCACCCTTATTACCATGACATATAGCACAATAAATATTATATAAAGGTCCTGCAACATCGTCATCAAGCTCAATCGTATCTAATGGATTAGCTAAATTTGCTTTGGCATATTCATAACCTTCTGTTGTATTCTCAATTTCAAAAGGCATAAAGTCACCTCTAGGAATAGATCCATCTGCTGGTAATTGCGCTTCTATACCACCTTCAAAAATCTCTGACTCTTGGTAAGCTTCATAACCAATCGATTCATACATGTTTGGCATATATTGATAGCTTCGCCCTGATTTTTTATTACAAGACACTATACTTAATAGCATTACTAATACTACTGTTATTTTGAGTGTAGCTTTCATATTAATGTGCATCTTCTTTATCAATAATATTTATCTCAACTGCTCCAGTTTCTTTTAAAAGTGCTGACAATGATTCTTCATTGTTGTGTATCGCAATTTCCATTAAGAAATGATCATCTGTTGTTCTCGGATCTGGATTCTCTGCTTCTTTAAACGGCCACATTCTACTTCTCAAATAAAAAGTTATTACCATTAAATGAGCTGCAAAAAATACCGTCAGTTCAAACATAATAGGAACAAAAGCTGGCATATTTTCTATGTAACTAAAGCTTGGTTTACCACCAATGTCCATAGGCCAATCTTCTATCATTATATAGTTCATCATTACTGTGGCAACTATCAACCCAACACAGCCATACATAAATGCTGCAATCGCCAAACGCGTAGGTGCAAGTCCCATGGCCTTATCTAGTCCATGAACCGGGAATGGTGTGTATATTTCTTCAATGTGATATTTTTCTGCTTTAACCTTTTTAACGGCTAGCATTAATACATCATCATCTGTGTAAATAGCATGAATTACTTTTGAAGCTTCCATATACTATATTAGTTATTTAATAAATTTTTAGCTTGTCCAGACCAATCATCACGTTCTGCTCTTCCTGGGAAAGAACCAGTAATTGAATCTAACAAATCATATTCTTTTTTAGTCATCTTACTTACCTGTAGGAACGTATAAACACCTATACTATTAAGTACTTCTTCCATTTTAGATCCAATACCATTTACTTTCTTTAAATCATCAACAATACCAGAGGCTATATCAAAAGCACCAATACTAGCTAAAAGATCGTTCACTTTTGCAGAATTATCGCTTGTTAAAAGTGTTTCATTTTTTGTTGGAACTGCATTACTTAACAACAAATTCGATGTTCTTGCATCTGAACCTGTACCAACTAAACTATCACCACGCTCTCTAATTGCTTTATAACGCTCACCAGATGATTTCAAAATAGTCTTAACTTCTGCTTGAGCAATTACTGGGAATGTACGTGAATACAATAAGAATAGTACAAAGAAGAAACCTATGGTTCCGATAAAGATTCCGATATCTACAAATGTAGGAGAGAACATAGTCCAAGATGATGGTAAATAATCTCTATGTAACGATGTTACAATAATTACAAAACGCTCAAACCACATACCTATATTTACTACAATAGAGATAAAGAAAGAGAACATAATACTTGTTCTTAATTTTTTGAACCACATAAATTGTGGTGAGAACACATTACAACACATCATTGACCAATATGCCCACCAGTAAGGTCCAGTAGCTCTGTTTAAGAATGCATATTGTTCATACTCTACACCAGAATACCAAGCTATAAATAATTCTGTAATATAAGCCACACCAACTATAGAACCTGTAATCATAATTACAATGTTCATTAATTCTATATGTTGTACTGTGATATAATCTTCAAGGTCACACACTTTTCTCATAATAATAAGAAGTGTGTTTACCATAGCAAATCCTGAGAAAACCGCACCTGCAACAAAGTAGGGTGGAAATATCGTTGTATGCCAACCTGGAATAACTGATGTTGCGAAATCAAAAGATACAATGGTATGTACAGAAAGCACTAAAGGTGTTGCTAAACCAGCAAGTACTAAAGATACTTCTTCAAAACGTTGCCAATCTTTTGC
>NZ_DEXW01000054.1:42369-77810 GCF_002364335.1 Winogradskyella sp. UBA3174
GTAGAAATTGCAAATACATCCCAAAGTAAAGGTGAGTTAAAGTTTACCCATAGCGAACCAAATTGATTAGGAATTGGTAGTACCCAATAGGCCAACCATGGACGACCCATGTGAATAATTGGAAACAAACCAGCCTGTAAAACTGAGAAAATGGTCATGGCTTCCGCTGAACGGTTAATTGCCATTCTCCATTTTTGACGGAATAATAATAGTACCGCAGAAATTAGTGTTCCGGCGTGACCAATACCAACCCACCAAACGAAGTTAGTAATATCCCAAGCCCAATTTACAGTCTTATTAAGACCCCAAACACCAATACCAGTAGATATTGTGTAAATAATACAACCTATTCCCCAAAGGAATGCTACCAAAGCAATACTGAAAACAATCCACCATGCTCTGCTGGCTTTGCCTTCAACCGGTCTAGCTATATCAACAGTAACATCGTGATACGACTTTTCGCCAGTGACTAATGGTCTTCTAATAGGTGCTTCGTAATGAGACGCCATAATTATATAATTGATTCTTTAATTAAATTTACGCTTTTGATGTATTTCTCACTTTTGTATGATAGATTACATTAGGTTTTGTACCTACATATTCTAACAAGTGATACATACGATCATCTTCTTTTAATGCTGCAATTTTACTGTCTTTGTCATTAATATCTCCGAATACCATAGCTCCACTTCCACATGCTGAAGAACAAGCAGTTTGAAATTCGCCATCTTTAACAAGACGTCCTTCGCGCTTAGCATCTAATATTGTTTTTTGTGTTTTTTGAATACACATAGAACATTTTTCCATCACACCACGAGAACGAACAGTAACATCTGGGTTTAATACCATACGACCTAAATCATCATTCATATAATAATCAAACTCATCATTCTTATTGTATAAGAACCAGTTGAAACGACGGACTTTGTAAGGACAGTTGTTTGCACAATATCTTGTACCAACACAACGGTTATAAGCCATATGATTTTGACCTTGACGACTGTGTACTGTAGCCGCTACAGGACAAACAGTTTCACAAGGTGCGTGGTTACAATGCTGACACATTACAGGTTGAAAAACAACTTGTGGATTATCATTAGGGTCTTCCAATCTACTGAATGTAGATAAAGAACCATCACCTTCACGATCACCAACTAAATAATTACCTAACCCTAGACCGTCTGTATCATCTTTCTCAGTAATATCTTCCGTAAAAGTATCTTGATGAGAATAATACCTATCAATACGCAACCAGTGCATATCTCTACTGCGCCTCATCTCTGTTTTACCAACTACAGGTACATTGTTTTCTGCGTGACATGCAATTACACATGCTCCACAACCCGTACAGGCATTTAAGTCTATTGATAAATTAAAATGATGACCAATTGAACGGTCAAATTCGTCCCATAAATCTACATCTGGAGACGTTACAGGAGTTTCTATATGATTTAAAGATACTTCAGGGATCTTGTTCCAAACACGTTTACTCTTTGTATTAAATATTTCTAAAGTTGTTTCTTTAATGATATCACCACGACCCATTAAAGTATTATGCAGCTGAACACAAGCAAATTCATGCTCACCAGAAACTTTTTCTATACTAACTTCTTGTACTGAATTAAAGTTTTGATATAATGGATATACATTAACACCAGTCTTCATTTCATCTTTAAGAGCATTAGATGTTCTACCATAACCAAATGCTATACCAACTGAACCTTTTGCTTGTCCTGGTTGAATAAGCACAGGTACATTCGGTACAGTTACACCATTTACGGTAACATCTACATAACTCCCATTTAGACCTCCAGTTGCTACATTCTTATTAATGAGCTCATTAGCCTCGGCGTCTGCCTTTGAAACCGTTATATAATTATCCCATGAGGTTCTTGTAATAGGATCTGGAAACTCTTGTAACCAAGGGTTATTAGCTTGTTGACCATCACCTAATCCAGTTTTGGTATACAATGTTAATTCCATAGCAGCACTACCTTTAGCAGAAGTAGCTAAAGCTCTAGCAGCATTACCACCAGATAAGGCTGCAACTGAACCACTACCACCGTCAGCATTAATACTTGTCGCTGTTGTTTTAGTTACAAATTCATCTTTTAATTGAGTTACTGAACTCTCTATTGTTGAAACACCACTTCCATTATTTCCTTTAGAACGTGTTACAAAAACCCCATCTTGAACCGCTTTATTAAACGATGCTCCATTAAGAATATCTGCAGTCCAAACTGACTTTAAATAATCTCTGTACGAGACACCATTTCCATTCCAAGCTAATAATACGTCTTGAAATTGCTTAGTATCAAATAAAGGACGAATTGTTGGCTGCATCATTGAATAATGACCTGCTTTCATTTCTATATCTCCCCAAGATTCTAAATAATGAGGTGCTGCAGCAATGTATTGACAGTTCGTTGACGTCTCATCTTGTTTCATTGAGAACGCAATGGATAAATCTGTTTTTGCAAGACCTTCAGCAAAACCTGAAGCATTTGGAAAAGTATACATTGGGTTAACACCATTCATAATAATGGCTCCAACTTTACCTGCTTTCATATCAGCAACTAATTGCATTACTGCTTTATCGCTACCTTGTCTTGTTTTTATGGTTGTTTCAGGATCAAATGCTTTACTATTTAAGTATGCATTTATATCTAGCACTACTGTTTGAGCATTAACATCTGGAATTCCAGTTACTACAACAGCGTTACTTCCTGCCTTTTTTAATTCCTTAGCTGCTGCTTTTACTACCGCATCTAAACCTTCAGAAAGATTTTCACTACCTACAGAATTACCTGTAACATAACTATATAATTTAGCTAAAGCTAATTTTTGTTCACTTGGCTTTAGTGGCACACGCTTGTCTGCATTAGCACCAGATAAAGACATATTAGATTCAAATTGAATATGTCTAGACATCTTACCATTGGTAGGAATACGCTTTTTTGAATAATCAGAATCAAATCCACCACCTTGCCAATCTCCTAAGAAATCTGCTCCAACAGAAACGATAGTCATAGCTTTAGAAAAATCGTAATTAGCCATTCCTCTAGTACCATACCTTGCTTCGTATGCGTCTAAAGTCGCAGATTCTGAAACGGCATCGTAAGCTACATGTCTTACTCTACCATATTTAGATTTAAACTCTGCAATTAATTTATTTGTGGATGGACTTGGTAAGCTCTGTGTTAAGAATACAATTTCCTTTCCGTCGCTAAGTCCATTTAATTTTGAAGTCGTTTCAGACATAAACGTATCCCAAGAAATAGCAGTTTCACCTTTCATTGGTGATTTCACTCTCAAGCTATCGTACAATCCTAAAACCGAAGCATTAACTCTGGCATTAGCTACACCATTTGTACCAGCGTCAGTGTTATTTTCAATTTTAATAGGTCTTCCCTCTCTTGTTTTCACTAAAACACTAGCAAAATCATATCCATTCGCAATAGTTGTTGCGTAATAGTTAGCAACACCAGGGATAATTTCCGTTGGCTGTACGACATATGGAATTGATTTAATTACTGGTCCTTCACAAGCTGCTAATGATGCTGCTGCTGTGCTAAAACCTACGTATTTTAAAAAATCACGACGCGAAGTTGATGAAGACTCTAACGATTCTTTATCACCTAAAAACTCATCTGTTGGTATTGCTTCTACAAATTCGTTTTGTTGTAGCGCCTCAACAATAGAACTATTTTCGTTTAGCTCTTCAACACTTTTCCAGTATTTCTTGTTTGATGACATATAATTTTGAATTACTTCTTGATTTTTATTAATAATGGCACTTACCACATTCTAATCCACCCATCTGTGCCGCAGTTAACTGATCTACACCATACTTTTTCGATAATTCTTCATGTATTTTAGTATAGTACGCGTTATCTTCAACTTTTACATTTGTTTCTCTGTGACAATTAATACACCAACCCATTGTTAAAGGAGCGTGTTGGTACATTATTTCCATTTCTTCTACTGGTCCATGACATGTTTGACACTCAACACCTGCTACAGAGACGTGTTGTGAATGATTAAAATATGCAAAGTCTGGTAAATTATGAATGCGAATCCACTTAACAGGACTTGTTTCACCAGTATATTGCTGTGTATCTTCATCCCAACCGACAGCTTTATAAAGCTTCTGAATTTCAGAGTTATAGTCTACACCATATTCGTTAATACCTTCTGCTTGTGTTGCATCTGCTACTGCACCAATTGACTTATGACAATTCATACATATATTTAATGAAGGTATACCTGAATGCTTACTTACTCTTGCAGACGAGTGACAATATTTACAATCAATAGCATTTTCACCTGCATGAATCCTGTGCGAGTAGTGAATTGGCTGAACAGGTTCGTAACCCTGGTCCACACCAACTTGCATAAACAATCCGTATACAAAATAAGCACTCGCTAATAAGAATATAATTGATGTAACTAAAACTAGGAATTGGTTTTGAACAAACGCCTTCCATATTGGTGTTCCTTTTTCTTTAATAGCAACCTCAATATCCTTTGCATCTGCAAAACGTTTTAGTGTTTTGTTAACTAAAACTAAAGCACCAGCTAATAATGCAAATAAAAGTGCTAACGCACCTAGAATTAATTCGTTTGAAGTTTGATCACCTGGGTTAACATTAGTGACTCCAGGAGGCGGAGGAGTTGTTACTGGCTTTGGCGCAGCTGTATAAGATAAAATATCTGAGATCTCTTGGTCACTAAGCAGCGGAAAAGCAGTCATCGCAACTTTGTTATACTCATTATAGATTTTATTAGCATAAGCATCGCCAGACTTTATTAGTCCTGCACTATTTTTTATCCATGCATTAAGCCATGCTCTATCTAAACCTTCATCTTCATAAAGTCTTGCCTCTACATTACGTAAAGCAGGACCTGTCATTCTCTTATCTAGTTTGTGACATGATGCACAATTAACACCATATAGCTTTTTACCGTTAACCGGATCACCATCTTGTGCTGCAAGTGATGTCGAAAACATAAGCACTAAAATAAAACTGAGATAAAAAATCCTTGAGGTTAAATTCTGGTAGGTCACCTGTTTCATATTGTTCGTTGAATTATCTTCTAAACTTTGGTATGATTTTTTTTAATAAAGTTGTAAAAAAGCATGTTTTTTTAACTAATGCAAAGTTAAGATATAAAGTCGATTTTAAAAATGTTGACGAACTGATAATAATTAATTTATAACTATTCTAAATAACATTTTTAGAGGAATTTCGTTGAATAGTATACCTTTGTAATTAAATACTAAAATATGATATTAAAAATCAAACATTTAGCTATATCATTCTTTGTTTTAGCCTTTTCGCTTTCTATAAACGCACAACAAGGTCAGGTTACAATAGATCAAGATAAAGATATAGACAAGTTATTAGAATATAAAAAAGATGTAAAAACATCTAAAATTTATAAAATTCAGATTGATCAAAGTGTAGATCCTGATGTCGCTCAGAAGATGAAATCTAACTTCTTAAACGCTTATATTGAATGGCCTGTTGACATCGTTTGGAACACACCTAATTACAAAGTATGGGTTGGTAATTTTGCAACACGTTTAGAAGCTGATCGTGCACTTCTTAAAATTAAGAAGAAATACATGTATGCTAATATCCTTCAACCTAAATTAGATAAAGATTAGCACTTATTTTATTATACAAAAAAGGCGACCAATTGGTCGCCTTTTTTTATGATTAACAAGAAATTATTTCAACTTCTTTTTTACTTCAACTTCTTGGAATGCTTCTATAACGTCACCTTCTGCAATATCGTTATAACCTTTAATTTGCATACCACAATCGTAGCCTTTAGCAACTTCTTTAGCATCATCCTTAAATCGTTTTAAAGCGTCTAATGTACCTGTATGAACAACTACACCATCTCTAATAATTCGTATTCCTGAATTTCTAAAGATTTTACCATTCATTACCATACAACCTGCGATATTACCAATTTTTGAGACTTTAAATATTTCTCTAATTTCGGCAGTACCTGTAACTTCTTCTTTAACTTCTGGAGATAACATACCTTCCATAGCGTCTTTAAGATCGTTAATTGCTGCATAGATAATTGAGTATGTTCTGATATCAATTTCTTCCTTGTCTGCTATCGTTCTTGCATTTCCGACAGGTCGCACATTAAATCCAACAATAATTGCATCTGAAGCTGTTGCTAACAATACATCACTTTCTGTAATGGCACCAACACCTTTATGTATAATATTAACTTGAATTTCTTCAGTAGATAATTTCTGGAAAGAATCCGTTAAGGCCTCTACAGAACCATCCACATCACCTTTAAGGATAATGTTAAGCTCTTGGAAATCACCAAGTGCAATACGTCTTCCGATTTCATCAAGTGTAATATGACGTTGCGTTCTTACAGACTGCTCACGTTGTAACTGTGTACGTTTCGTAGCAATTTGCTTCGCTTCGCGCTCATCTGCAAAGACATTAAACTTATCACCAGCTTGAGGGGCACCATCTAAACCAAGAATAGATACCGGAGTTGCAGGACCTGCTACTTGCACATCTTGCCCTCGCTCATCTTGCATGGCTTTTACTTTACCACTATTTTTTCCTGCTAAAACATAGTCACCAACTTTTAATGTACCCGCTTGTACTAAAATAGTTGATACATATCCTCTCCCTTTATCTAAATAAGCTTCTACAACGGTTCCGCTTGCTGCTTTATTAGGATTAGCTTTTAACTCTAATAATTCAGCTTCAAGTAATACTTTTTCAAGTAACTCTTTAACACCAGTTCCTACTTTAGCAGAAATGTCGTGAGATTGAATTTTACCACCCCAATCTTCTACTAAAAGATTCATTTGTGCTAAGCCTTCTTTTACTTTTTCAGGATTGGCATCTGGCTTATCTATTTTATTAATAGCGAATACTATTGGAACTCCCGCTGCTTGAGCATGAGAAATAGCTTCTTTTGTTTGTGGCATTATAGCATCATCTGCTGCAACAACAATAATAGCAATATCAGTGACTTGAGCACCACGTGCACGCATCGCTGTAAAAGCTTCGTGACCTGGTGTATCTAAAAATGCGATTTTTTGTCCATTTTCCAACTCTACACCATAAGCACCAATGTGCTGTGTAATACCACCAGATTCCCCTGCAATTACGTTTTCTTGACGGATATAATCTAACAATGACGTTTTACCATGATCAACGTGCCCCATTACTGTAACAATTGGTGCACGTGGTAATAAATCTTTTGGATCGTCAACAACATCTTCAATAGACTCTTCAATATCTGCGGTAATAAACTCTACATCATAACCAAATTCTTCAGCAACAATAGTTAATGTTTCTGCATCTAGTCTCTGATTCATAGTAACCATCATACCTAAAGACATACATGCTGAAATAACTTGCGTTACTCCAACTTCCATCATTGTAGCTATCTCACTAACGGTTACAAACTCAGTGACTTTTATAGTTTTACTTTCTGCAGCAGCAATTTCTTGATCAATTTCGGTTTGTTCTCTGTGTTGATCTCTCTTGTCTCTTCTATATTTGGCACCTTTTCCTTTATTAGATTTACCTTGTAATTTCTCAAGTGTTTCTCTAATTTGTTTCTTTACATCTTCTTCTGTAGGCTCCTCTTTAACTAATTTTGGCCTTGCAGCATTAACAGTTCTTCCTCTTGGAGCACTACCTCTTCTGCTATCAACAGTTGGTTTGGCACCAGGTGCATTTCCGGGTTTACTAATACGACGTCTCTTACGCTTATTAGCATCTCCAGCAGCCGGCTTATCTTCTTTCTTCTTTTTTGGTTTATTAAACTGAGAAAGGTCTATTTTCTTTCCTGTTGTTGTGGGACCAGAAAGCTTTTTATATTGGGTCTTTAAAGTTTCCTCAGCTGGCTCAGTAGATTCAATAGACTCTTCTGGTTTAGATTCTGCTTTTATAGGCTCTTTCTTAGCTTCAACTTTCTCTACCTTTTTAGTTTCAACTTTAGGCTTAGAAGGTTCTTTTTTAGGTTCTTGTTTTTTCTCAACCTTAGGCATTTCTTTAGCCTCAGCAACTTTAGGTTCTTGTTTTTTCTCAACCTTAGGCACTTCCTTGGCTTCAGCAACTTTAGGTTCTTCTTTTTTCTCAACCTTAAGTTTTTTATCAAGATCAATTTTACCTACTTGCTTTGGACCAATTAATTCGGCTTTAGCTTTTACTACAGCTTCTCTAGCTTCCTTAGCAGCTTCATCTCTCTTTTGCTTTTCCTCAATTTCGAGTTCGCGCTTCTCGCGAATTGCCTCTTTTTCTTTGAGTTTAGCTTCACTAACTTCTTGAGCTTTTTCACGCTTTGTTGCATCTGTCTGAAATTCGTCAGATAGCGTATCATAAACCTCTTGCGAAATTTTGGTATTTGGACTCTTTTCTATCTCTACACCTTTGGATTCTAAAAAATCCACAGCGCGATCAATAGAGATGTTCAACTCCCTTAATACCTTATTTAATCTTGTTTGAGCCATAAATTGCCTGTAAAATAACTTAAATATATACTATACCTATTCAACTTCAAAATATCATTATAATATTTAAAAAAATTAAGACGGTATTATTCTTCAAATTCTTCTCGTAGAATTCTAATAACTTCTACTATAGTTTCTTCTTCTAAATCTGTACGCTTTACTAAATCAACAACATCTTGTTCTAAAATACTTTTTGCAGTATCTAAACCAGCTTTGCTAAATTCCGCTATAACCCATGATTCAATTTCATCAGAGAATTCTTTTAATTCCACATCTTCTTCTGCACCTTCTCTAAATACATCAATTTCATAACCTGTTAACTGACCAGCTAAACGAATGTTATGACCACCTCTACCAATTGCTTTAGAAACCTCTTCTGGCTTCAACAAGACTTCAGCACGCATAGTCTCTTCATTTAACTTTAAAGAAGTGACTCTTGCTGGGCTTAATGCTCTCGTTACAAAAAGCTGAATGTTATTTGTGTAATTGATTACATCGATATTTTCGTTTCCTAACTCACGTACAATTCCATGAATTCTCGATCCTTTCATACCAACACAAGCTCCTACAGGATCAATTCTATCATCATAAGAATCTACAGCCACTTTAGCCTTTTCTCCTGGAATACGAACTACCTTTTTAACGGTAATCAAACCATCAAAAACTTCAGGAATTTCCTGCTCAAATAATTTCTCTAAAAACAATGGTGATGTTCTAGACATCACAATCGCTGGCTTACTACCTTTTAATTCAACACTTTCAATAATTCCTCTTACATTTTCTCCTTTTCTGAAGAAATCAGAAGGTATTTGTTTATCCTTTGGAAGGATAATTTCATTACCATTATCATCTAACAAGATAATTGCTCTGTGTCTAATATGATGGACTTCTGCAGTATATATCTCGCCTTCTAATTCCTTAAATTGCTTATATATATTTGTATTATCGTGTTCGTGAATTTTAGATATTAAGTTTTGTCTTAATGCTAAAATCGAACGTCTTCCTAAATCAATAAGTTTTACTTCTTCTGCAACATCTTCACCAACTTCAAAATCTGGTTCTATTTTTTGTGCTTCAGATAATTCAATTTCTTGATTTGGTTCTTCTACTTCACCATTTGCAACTACAATACGGTTTCTCCATATTTCTAAATCCCCTTTATCTGGGTTTATAATAATATCAAAGTTATCATCATCACCATACTTCTTCTTAAGTGCATTACGTAATACATCTTCAAGAATCGCCATCAGCGTAACTCTATCTATTAATTTATCGTCTTTAAATTCCGAAAATGATTCAATTAACGCTACATTTTCCATAATTAATCGTGAATTAAAATTTTATTTTAACTTTTGCTTCTTTAATATTATCAAAAGTAATATTAGCCTCTTTTGCTACTGTTACTTTTCCTTTACCTAAAGGTTTTGGTTCTCTAGTTTTCCACTTTAAAACCACTCCTTTGTTGTTCACATCAGTAAGCTCACCTTCTAGACTTTGATTGTCTAAAGTGGTCACCTCTAGGTTTCTACCAACATGCTTTTTATATTGTCTTGGCAATGTTAAAGGTGTTGCTGCACCAGATGACAATACCTCTAGAGAAAAATCGTACTCATCTCTGTCTATATTGTGCTCAATAGCTCTGCTAACAAACATACAATCCTCTACTAACACTCCATTATCACCATCTATCACAACCTTAATTGCATTATCTACAGAAAAACTAAAATCTATAAGAAATAGGTCTTGTCTTTCTTCTAATGCATTTTGCAATAAGTCTTCTACCGTTTTCTTTAACATTTCTTGGTATAAAAAGAGAGGACTTTTCGTCCTCTCGCGTATTTATTTTAGTAAACAACGGTGCAAATATACGATATTTATATTGATTTCTCAAAGCTTCCTAAAGTGGAATTATTTTCATAGCTTTATAAGACTAACTAAAATCAAAAAAATGAACAAAATACTAGTTCCTACCGACTTCTCTGAACAAGCAGAGAATGCTTTAAAAGTTGCTGCAATGTTAGCAAAAAAACATAATGCCGAAATATATTTATTGCATATGATGGAAATACCAATGCAACAAATAGACCCTATCAATGCCCACAGCGTTGTACCAGAAGCCTTATTTTTTATGAAACTAGCTCACAAAAGGTTTGAAGATCTTATGGCTAGCGACTATTTAGAAGGAATTACCGTGTATGAAACTGTAAAGGCAGATATAACGTTTAATGAGATTAAAGATTCTTGCAAAGAATTTGAAATTGACTTAATTGTAATGGGTTCTCATGGTGCATCTGGAATAAAAGAAATGTTTGTAGGCTCTAATGCAGAGAAAGTAGTTCGCACATCTGATGTACCTGTATTAGTCATTAAGAATGAGCACACTGATTTTAATGTTTCTAATTTTGTATTTGCTTCTGATTTTAAAAATGATAATAAAAAAACATACGAACAAGCCGTAGCTTTTGCGGAAGCTTTTGACGCTAAAATTTATTTACTAATGGTAAATACGGCTAATAACTTCATGACAACTTATGAAGCTAACTCAAGAATCACTGATTTTATATCGAATCAAACATTTAAGAATTACTCCATACATATTCATAATGATACTTCTGTTGAGAATGGAGTCTTGAATTTCTCTAAAGACATTGATGCTGATTTAATTGGTATTAGCACTCACGGACGCCAAGGTATAGCTCACTTTTTTAACGGTAGCTTAAGTGAAGATTTAGTAAACCACTCGAAACGTCCTGTGATTACGTTTAAGATTTAAATGCCTTAAATAAAACGCATAAAAAAATCCTAATCAAAGCTGATTAGGATTTTTTGTTGGCCCACTAGGTTTCGAACCTAGACTCTTCTGCACCAAAAACAGATGTGTTACCAGTTACACCATAGGCCAATCTTGTAAACAAGTTTGCAAATTTATAACAAAGTTTCACTTGAACAAAAAAAAACAAGAAAATAATTGAAATTACTTAACGTTAACTTAAAAACGTAGGCAATACCGTAATAATTAGTAAATTCGCCTGCGTTAACAATTTAAGTTTTTCATGACAGATTTTAACTTTAAAAAGTGGAATACCATTTTAGGATGGGTCGCTTTCTCTATAGCATTTGTAGTATATGCTCTTACCATCGAACCAACTGTAAGCTTTTGGGATGCTGGTGAATATATTTTAACATCTTCTAAATTACAAGTTGGCCATCCACCAGGAGCACCACTTTTTCAGATGATGGGAGCTTTTTTCTCAATTTTTGCTTTAGAACCTTCACAAATAGGAATGATAATGAATATGATGAGTGCTGTTTCTAGTGCTTTCACTATTCTTTTTATGTTTTGGACTATAAGTATCCTACTTGTTAAGCTAGTGAACTACAAAAAAGATTCTAACCCAAATAATGCTCATGCCATTCTAGGAAGTGCTTTAGTTGGTAGTTTAGCCTTTACATTTACAGATTCATTTTGGTTTAACGCAGTTGAAACAGAAGTCTATGCAATGGCCACGCTAATTATGGCTGCAATGTTTTATTTAGCATTACGTTGGGAACAAGACATGCACAAACCTAGAGGGAATCGCTGGCTAATATTAATTGCTTTTGTTATTGGTCTTTCTTTTGGTGTTCATTTTATGGGCTTATTAACTATACCTGCTATTGGTCTTATTTATTATTTCAAAAATTATAAAACGGTTACTGTTAAAGGTTTTATTATTGCGAACATACTTTCTGCAGCAATACTACTTTTTATATTTAAATTATTACTACCATCTACACTCGCACTTTTTGGATACCTAGAAGTGTTTTTTGTGAATTCTTTCGGATTACCATTTAACTCTGGAACTATAATAACAGCATTACTTGTAATTTCACTTTTCTATTTTGGCTTAAACTATACTCGTAAAAAAGGCTTAAAGCACATTAATACTTTAGTCTTATGTCTCATGTTTATTTTTATTGGATTTTCTTCTTGGATGATGTTACCAATTAGAGCTAATGCAAATGTTGTAATAAATGAAAATGACCCTTCTGATGCTAGAGAATTATTAGCGTATTATAATTTGGAACAATATCCTGAAACACATTTGTTTTTTGGTCCTCAGTTTACAGAACTTTATTCAGGTCAAGACGAAAAAGAGGCGTTTGTTGATGACAAGAAAAACTACGAGCGTGATGAGAAAACTGGTAAATATATTATAATCAATGATTGGGAAGATAGCAAGCAAAATTATAATCATGAGCATGCATCTGTTTTACCAAGAATGTGGAGTAGTGATCATGCCAAAAATTATATGATGTTTACTGGTCTAATTGATTTTAAGGTAGACCCAAGTTTTCAAACTAGCCAATATAATGAAGCATTTAATGCAGGTCTAACCGAAGAACAAGCGCAACAATATGCGATGCAACAAAAAAGGCAGATTGACCAAGTCGTTAACGATTTTAGAATGCGTATAGCTCAAGGTGAGATAGATTACGAAGACTATGATAAATTTCTAAGAAATTATGGGCAACAATATTTAGAAATCGAAAAACCTTCTTCTATTGATAATATTATGTACATGTTTCAATACCAATTTGGCTATATGTACTGGCGATATTTTATGTGGAATTTTACCGGAAGACAAAACGATGTTCAAGGAAAATATGACGATTTTAATGGTAATTGGATTTCTGGAATTAGTGCTATTGATGCATTACATATTGGCATTTCTCAAGATAATTTACCAACAGATGTTTTAGAAAATAAAGCTAGAAACACTTATTATTTTATACCACTCTTATTAGGTTTAGTTGGTTTTTTCTTTTTATTGTATAGTGATGCAAAACGATTCTGGGTATTACTTGTATTCTTTCTACTAACTGGTATAGCCATACAGTTTTACACCAATGTTAGACCTTTTGAACCGAGAGAACGAGATTATTCTGTAGTAGGTTCGTTTTATGTCTTTGCTATTTGGATAGGTTTTGGTGTCTATGCCATATATGACCTTTTAAGGTCTCATCTTAACACAAAACTTTTAGCACCTGTAATTACATTAGCATGTCTAATTATTGTACCTGGTATTTTAGCAGCAAATAATTGGGATGATCATGATAGGTCTGGTAAGTATACTGCAAATGCTATGGCAAGAAAGTATTTAGAATCTTGTGCTCCAAATGCTATATTATTTACTATCGGTGATAATGATTCTTTCCCTCTATGGTACTTGCAAGAAATTGAAGGAGTACGAACAGATGTTAGAGTTGTTAATACAAGTCTTTTTCAGACAGATTGGTATATTGACCAAATGAAACGAAAAGCTTATGAAAGTGACCCTATACCTTCACAACTAACGCATGAGCAATATAGAGCTGGTACAAGAGACATAATTATATATAGAGAAATAACAGATAAGATTGCTAGTGATACCTTAGACATAAAGTCGTTTATGGATTTTGTATCTAGCGACAAACCAAGTACAAAAGTTAAATACATTGTTGAAAAATTTAACGAAGATCCAAGACGATATCCTAAGTATTTATTAAATACCAATTATTTCCCTACCAAAAACATCAGTATTCCTGTAAATAAAGATATGGTTCTTAAAAACGGTATTGTAAACCCTAAAGATGCAGATAAAATAGAGGATACGCTTTATGCAAAAATTGGAACAAGTTCTATTTACAAGAATCGCTTATTAATGTTAGACATTGTAGCCAATAACAATTGGGAAAGACCTATTTATTTTACTGGTGGTGCATTTGGTGCTGAAGATTATATTTGGCTAAAAGATTATTTACAGTTAGACGGAATGTGCTACAAGTTAGTCCCAATAAAAACTGCTGTTGATAGAGCAAACCCTTATGATATGGGTCGCGTTGATGCTGATTTAATGTATGAAAAAATAAAGACCTGGGATTGGGGAGGCAGTGGTGAAGAAATTTATCACGATATAGAAACCAGGAGAAACAGCATCACCTACAGAGGTAATATTGCGCGTTTAATCGAACAACTTATTAACGAAGACAAACTTGATAAAGCGGAAGAAATGGCAGATTTAGCTATGGCAAAAATGCCTACGGATAAATTTGGATTCTACTCACTATTAGAGCCTTATATAAGTGCTTACTATGAAGTTGGGAACACTGAAAAAGGACGAAAATTATATAAAGACGTCACTAAGAAGTATCAAGAAAATTTGAGTTATTTAAGTGAGCTTTCTCTAAAAAATCAAGACCGTTTAATAGAAGAAATATATACCGATATACAACGCTACAGAGCATTAGTAGACATCTTAGTTATTTATAATGATGAAGAATTTGCGCTAGATGAAACTAAAAAATTCAATAGCTACTTAAAGTTGTTTGACCCGTTAATGGGACCAGCACAAGAAGAAACACCTGTTATACCAAAAGATTTAGACATTAATTCAATATTAAGGGATAGTACAGCGATTTCACCCGAAAACTAAACCATGCAAATTATTCCGGCAAAAACTCCTGGTTTTGTAAAGACATTATTTCCAAATTTTGTCTGGAATATCAACACGGATAAAAAAGAAATATATCTCACTTTTGATGACGGTCCAACAGTAGAAATTACAGATTGGGTACTTCAAACTTTAAAAGGTTTTGAAGCTAAAGCCACCTTCTTCTGTATTGGTAATAATATTGAAAAGTATCCTGAAATATTTCAAAATATAATTACTGAAGGTCATTCTATTGGAAATCATACTTACAATCATTTAAAAGGTTGGAAGCATAAAACTAAAGTTTACTTCAAAGATGTTTTAAAAACTGAAAAGATTATCAATAAATTTAAGACTGGCACTTCCACTCCTTTGTTTAGACCACCTTACGGCAAGTTTAAAAACAAGCAAAGCAAAAAACTACTAGAATTAGGTTATCGGATTATATTGTGGGATGTTTTATCATATGATTGGGATAAATCGGTAAGCGAAGAAGCTTGCTTAAATAATGTGGTTTCTGCAGCAAAGCAAGGCAGTATTATTGTGTTTCATGATAGCATAAAAGCATCACGAAATTTAAAATATGTATTACCTAAAGTTTTAGAGTATTATACTGAAAAAGGCTACAAATTTAAAGCCTTATAAACTAAACGTATTCTTGAATAATTCCGATTAATGTATTAGCATCTTGTTCACCACTATGGCGCCACTTCATTTCTCCATTTTTGTAGATAATCAAAGTCGGCAATCCTTTAACACGCAGTGCTTCTGCTAATTCTTTATTTTTACTTACATCAATTTTAATAACTTTGGCTTTATCACCCAAAGCCGCAGCTACATCTCTTAGCACAGGATGCATTGCAACAGACTGATCATTTAATTCTTTATAGAAGTCTAATAGAACAGGTATATCTGTGTCTATTAATTCCCCAAATTTTGACATACGTTATTGTTTTAGACAAACGTGTTATACAAACCTACATAAAATTTTGATAAAAAATTTTAATAAGTTCATTACTAGTGTTATAAAAATACGCAATTCTTAACAATTACGCCTCTTTCTTTCCTTTTTTGAGTTCTATTACAGTAATTTCAGGCCAAATTCCAACACGACCAGGGAAAGCTAAATAACCAAATCCTCTATTCACATTTATATATTGACCTAATTCCTTATAAATTCCAGCCCAATGTTTATACCTCCATTTTACAGGACTCCATTTAAACCAACCCGGAATTTCTATGCCAAATTGCATTCCATGTGTATGACCACTTAATGTTAAATGGTAATGGTAAGCATCGTTAATAACCTCTTCATTCCAATGGCTTGGATCATGACTCATAAGAATTTTAAAATCATCTTTATCAACTTTACTGGCAGCCATTTTTAAATCACCCGCTTTTTTAAAACCTCCTATTCCCCAATTTTCTACTCCTACTAAAGCAATCCGTTCGCCGTTTTTTTCTATAAAACGATTTTCGTTTAATAACAAATCAAAACCAATGTCTTTTTGAAGTATTTTTAAGTCCTCAAGATTCTGCTTTTTTTCATCTTCAGAATCCCAACTTACATAATCACCATAATCATGATTTCCTAAAACAGAAAATAAACCGTCCTTTGCCTTTAATTTTTTAAATATATCTATAAAAGGTTCCATTTCACTGGCCTTATTATTTACCATATCACCAGTAAATAATATGACATCAGATTTCTGCTCATTAATTAAATCAATTGCATAACTCACCTTTTCAATATTATCAAAACTACCAGAGTGTACATCACTTATTTGAGTTAATTTATAACCATCAAAAGCGCTTGGCAAATCTTCAAAATATAAGGTGTATTTTAAAACTTTAAAATTGTACTTTCCTTTGTACATTCCATATAATATAGAAGCAAATGGAATAGCTGCAATACCGAGTGCTATCTGACTAACAAATTTTCGTCGTTCAGGAATATGGTTAATCTTATTGCCCTCTCCATTATCTTGCATAAAATAACTATACAATCCTTGTGGTATTCTTAAAACATCTTCACCAAATAGTATTGCAATTAGCACTAGCTTGGGGACAACTAAAGCGATTAATAATCCAATCGCGAAAGAGTTTTCTTGAGAAAAACCATTACTTCGGTTAAAACTATAAAACTGAATTATAAAGTTACCAATTATAGCGATAGTGAATAGCCAATAAATTGCATACCACCAATTACTTTTTGTAACTGTTCTAAGAGATTGAAAAGCATAAAAATCTGCTATTCCTAACACAATAATAAAAATTATCCAACGGATCATATACAACAATTAAAGGTTAAAGATACTAATACAGTCTACTCCTTATCTTATGAAATTGTTAAAGGTTTTGACTTGTAAATCTTGAAGTGTTTTTATGTTACTTTTAAAATGAATTATAATAGATTCATTAGGCAATAAATCGAAGAAATTATCTGAAAAATGCCCTTTAGTGTCAGCGTATAAAAACACATCTTTTTGAAGTGTTTTACTAGTTAATTCAATATTGAAACCATCTAAAGTTTTAGTAATTGTTTTCGTTATTTCAGATGTTTTTAAGTTTAAGTCTTTTGGTTTAATCATGTAGAAATGAGACGTGCTATTCTCAAATTTTGAAACTAATACAACTTCGTTTTTATTAAACCTAATTGTATTTAAATCTAGTTCATACTTTATAGCACTTGAGTTTGCTACAACAATTATATTCTTAGAGTCTTCCCAAATGATATTGCCACTAAAATCGATCAATTTTAGGTTGAGTATACCTTGTTCTTGGCTCATATTATCATTAACAATCGAAGTTTTCAGCACTTCATTTTCAATTTTTGAAGAGATTAAAATAGCCTCAAAACTGCGTTTGACTTTATAATGCAAAGCTTTCCAATTCCCAAAATAATCAATACTGCTCCACGAAACAGCTGGCCAGCAATCATTGAGTTGCCAAAACAGCGTTCCCATATTATAGGGCTTGGCACGTCGTTGCGCTTCAATCCCTTTAGTAATTCCGTAGGCTTGCAATAGCTGACTCATATATACGTAATCTTCTGCATTATCAGGTATAGGAAAATCACGTTCCATATAATCTTCAATAATTTGAAACCCTCTTGAATGCTTTTGATGGTTTTTAAAACTGTCTGAAGTAATTTCTATACTATCATTTTGGTTTATATATCGAATGGTTTCATAACTAGGAAAGGATTGAAACCCGAACTCACTCATAAAACGTGGCACGTTTTCTTCTAGATGCTCAAAAGGATATCCATCATGCCAAATCCACCAATCGTGTGCGTCTCCTTCGGTTTTATATTTTGGATTTCCTCTTCCGTATTTTGGCGAGCTTTCCCAATAATTTGTATCAGTTAGTTTAGCAACAGTATTTGGCAAAATAGAATCAAACACTTTTAAATAGTTACTCCAGATTTCTGCTTTCTCTGCGTCACTTCTATCAGCCTGCCAGCCCCAACGATGCCAACCTTCTGAGTTTTCATTGTTACCACACCAAAGCGCAATTGACGCATGGTTTCTCAGCCGTTTCACATTACCAATAGCTTCTTGCTTTACGTTTTCTAAAAAATCTTTATCACCAGGATACATGGCACAGGCAAACATAAAATCTTGCCAAACCAAAATCCCTTTTTTATCACACAAATTATAAAAAATATCATTCTCATAAATACCACCACCCCAAACTCGGAGCATATTCATGTTGGCATCCACCACATCGTTTAATAATTTCTCATAATCGCCATCTGTGACTTTATTCTGTAAACTGTTTTGTGGGATGTAGTTCGCTCCTTTTGCATAGACTGGCACATCATTTACTTTGAAGTAAAAGGATTCTCCAATGCCATCTTTTTCGGTAACCAGCGCGATAGTTCTTAGTCCTTTTTTGACCGAGATACTATCTAGAATTTTTTCATCTTGCTTAACGATTACTTTTATATCATATAAATAGGGTTCGCCTAGATTATGTGGCCACCATTTTTTTGGTTTAATTATTTGAAATCTATTAAACTGTTGATCATTTGTGTGTGTAGGTTCTGACGATTTAATTAAACTACCATTCACATATATATGATAAATTATTTTTTTATCTAATTCGACACTTGATCTTTTATTTATCTCTATTGATAAGTCTGCAATACTATCGGTTAAATGTAATGCTCTAACATGGACATTATCAATCTTAAGAGCATCCCAAGCAACCAATTTGATTAGTTTTGAAATTCCACTAGTATTCAACTTAGGTCCCCAATCCCAACCATATTGAAACTGTGCTTTTCTAGTAAAAATACGTTCACTTTCGGGTAACTCATAAGCCAACTTTGCTTTTTCTACTTCTTCATATTTTGAAGTAGATTCAAAAACTAATCGCAATTCATTTTCAGATTTTAAAAGTGATTTTACATCTATCGTCCATTTTCGAAACGCATTATTAGCTTTTAGGATTAAACTATCATTTAAATATACAGATGCATACGTATCTAAACCTTCAAAGTCGAGTTCTATGTTCTTCTTTTGAAACGTTAATTCATCAAGCGAAAAAGTGTTTTTGTATTCCCAATCGGTTTCAGAAATCCATTGTAAGTCTTTTTCATTATTACCAATAAATGGGTCTTCAATTAAGTTATGATCTAGCAAATCAGAATGTACATTACCAGGAACTGTTGCTGAATTCCATATCGTATCACTAACTTTTTTGAATTGCCAATTCTCAGTCAGCTCAATGGTTTGGGGTAAGTCATGTTCAAGTTGACAGCTAAAACAAATAAAAATTAATAACAGAAGACTATATCGCATTTAAAATTGCTTTTATTTTTTGGGGATTGGAATACGTTAGTGGCATCGAGAATAATGAATTATTCTCTTCAAGTAGAGACGAAGCAGATGCGTGGATTTCATTCAAACCTATTTGCTTAAACTTTAAAGCATTATCTGAAGTAATACCAGAACCAGCAAGAATTATAATTCTACCACTAGACATTATATTTAGATCCTTTAATAACTCTAAACCTAATTCTGCAGTAGTTTGTTGCCCAGAAGTCAAAACGCGCTCTACTCCTAAATCTATTAATTGCAAAAAAGCTTCTAATGGATTCACGACCTCATCAAACGCGCGATGAAAGGTAAAAGGTAATGGCTTAGACAATTCAATTAATTCTTGTGTACGGTCTCTGTCAATTGTTTTATTATTATTTAGTATTCCTGAAACAATACCATCACATCCTAAACCTTTACAGAGTTGAATATCATGCTTCATAATGTCAAATTCAGCATCAGAATACACAAAATTGCCACTACGAGGTCTAATTAAAACAAAAACTTGGATATCTAAGTTCTCAACAACCTGTTTTAATAATCCATAAGATGGCGTAATACCACCAACGGATAATTCTTGGCATAATTCTATGCGATGTGCTCCTGCTTCTTGAGCATTTTTTGCAGATTGGTATGAATTGGCACAGATTTCTAGTTTCATCTTTAATGTCATTCCTGCAAAGGCAAGAATCTTATTGTTTTAGTTTCAAAGTGGATTCCGCATCAAGCGCGAAATGGCAAATCGTATTGTCACTTCGAGTGATTCCGCATTTTTTATCGGAATTGTATCGAGAAGCATTAATAGGTTCTCGGTACAAAATTGCAAAAAAGCAATTTCACTCGAACTGACGTATTAGTTAATTATTATTTCATCAATAAACGTCCAAGCTTTATTGCCAGCTCCTTGTTTGCCATCTGGAATGATTCCATAATTTGGAATCCTCAATCTAATCTCCTTAGCTTTTTCACCTTCAAATATTGATTTAAAATCGATAATCAAGTCTTCATTGGCATTCAATTCAAATACTTCAAAACTACCATTCCCTAATGCTATTTCTATTTCTTTAGGCGCATAAATCCATTGACCTTGTCCATTATGGAATCGGGTTTCAATAGAATGAATGTGTTTTACTTGTTTTAAGTCAATCACAATCTCAATGTCTTCTCCTGAAAACCCTAACCACTCCTTATCTCCATAACGATAATTGCTCCCAGAAATACCATTAACTAAACCAGCTGCTCCACTTCCTGGGTAGCTTTTATTGAGCTCTTTGTTGATCGTAATTGTCGCACCAACCGCTTTATGTAAATTAATCTCTTGCGAAAACGTAGTTCCTAATTTTTCTTCTGCATCAAAAACTCTAGCCTTTAAGTTTACACTTTCATTAATAGATACAGGTTCTTTATAAACTTCAGAGTCTGCAGTTGGCTCAGAGCCCTCTAAGGTGTATCTAATGATTTTCCCTTTAGAAGACGTTTCCATTTGGTAAACGATATTGTTTTCAATCGAAAGTAATTCGCCTTCAATTTCAAATAAATGATTCGCATAATTAATATCTAAAGCGTCTAATCGTTTATGAAAATTTTCGACTCTAGATGCAAATTCTTTATAATTTCGCTCTTTAGAATTTAACCAAACGACTTCACTCAAAGCTAATATTCTTGGAAAAACCATATACTCCACTTGTTTAGTATTCGGCATATACTCCGTCCAAACATTACCTTGTGCTCCAAGTACATATTTGGCTTCTTCTTCAGTTAATTCATCCGGAATTGGATTAAGACTATACACTTTTTCTAATGGCAAAAAACCACCAATAGCCAATGGTTCGTCTTTGTTTTCAGATTGATAGTGATCAAAATAGCAATGTGAACCTGGTGTTAAAATAACGTTGTGATGTTGTTTCGCTGCTTCAATCGCTCCATCAAATCCTCTCCAAGACATAACTGTAGCGTTTGGTGCTAATCCTCCTTCCAAAATTTCATCCCAACCAATAATTTGTCTGCCTTTACTATTCAAGTATTCTTCAATTCTTGAAATAAAATAACTTTGTAATTCATGTTCATCTTTTAAACCTTCGTCTTTAATTCGTTGTTGACAGGATTTACATTTTTTCCAGTTTGTTTTTGGTGCTTCATCTCCACCAATATGTATGTATTTACTTGGGAATAATTCTAAAACCTCATCAAAAACAGCTTCTAAAAAAGCGAAAGTTTCTTCTTTTGGGCAGTAAATATTTTCAAAAACTCCACCTTTTTTGGCGACTTCAACTTGTTCACCCGTACAGCCTAATTCTGGATACGCTGCTATGGCAGCTTGTGAGTGTCCTGGCAATTCAATTTCGGGAATAACCGTTATAAAACGGGCACTTGCATAAGCTACAATTTCTTTTATTTGCTCTTGTGTATAGTAACCTCCATATTTTTTGCCGTCAAATAGTTGTGGTTGTGCATTGTAATGACCAATCAAAGTCTCATTCCTATAGGCTGCAACTTCTTGAAGTTTTGGATATTTTTTAATTTCAATTCGCCAACCTTGATCTTCTGTTAGATGCCAATGAAACGTATTCATTTTAAGCATGGCTAAGGCGTCAACGTATTTCTTTATAAAATCAACTGAAAACAGATGCCTACCAACATCGAGATGCATACCTCTATATATAAATTGTGGTGCATCTGTAATTGAGACACATGGAATATAAACTTGTTCAGCATTAAAACTTCCATTTTCAAAGTCTGGTGACAATAACTGCCTCAAAGTCTGAACTGCATAAAAAGCCCCTTGGTCTGTTTTTGCCTTTACTTCTATGCTATTCGGAAGAATTTGAAGCGAATAACCTTCGTCGTTTTCAATACTAGTATCTATAATAAATTGTATGTCGTTTCCTTTATTGAGACGTATCCTTTTGCTTTGTTCAATAAATGATTTCAAGAATTCTGCTGAAACTTTTAAGGCTTCTGGATAATCAATTCCTGTAGAACTACTTAATATAAATTGACCTTCATTTAATGTTTGCTTTGATGGCATTGGAATAATTTTCACCTCACCTTTTTGAATTGCATTTTCTTGACAGTTAAATAACAACTGTACAAAAAGGAATACGCTAAGGACTTTCTTGATTTGCATTTTAGTATATTAGGTGCATTAAAATTAACAATCTTTTTTGATGAACTTTAAACTAACCCCCTTTTTAATTGTTCTTGTTCTATTTATTAGTTGCAATGATTCATTTTCAACCTCAGAAGCACAGAAAGACCAACCACTTACCAGCTATGTAAATACCTTTATAGGAACTGGTGGACATGGTCACACTTATCCTGGTGCTACGATGCCATTTGGAATGATGCAACTAAGCCCAGACACACGATTAGATGGTTGGGATGGTTGCTCTGGTTATCATTATACAGACAGTTACATTTATGGGTTTTCGCACACACACTTAAGCGGAACTGGCATTAGCGATTATGGAGATGTACTTTTAATGCCAACGAATGAACACAACTTTAATAATGGTGCTGATGGTAAAAAAGGGTATCGCGCACATTTCTCTCATGATAATGAAACAGCAGAACCAGGTTATTATAAAGTGCATTTAGATTCTACGAATATTGATGTAGAACTAACGGTTTCAAAACGAAGTGGCATTCATAAATACCAATATCCTTCTAGCCAAAATCAGTTCTTAATTTTAGATTTAGAACATCGCGATAAAGTTTTAGATGCTAAAATTGAAAAAAATTCTAATACGGAAATTGTAGGTTATCGCCATTCTGAAGCTTGGGCTAAAGACCAACGTTTATATTTTGTTATAAAAACGTCTCATCCTTTCAATGATGTGTTACAATCGCCTCCTGAATTTGGAATGCCTGGAGCGCGACGAACCTCTTTAAACTTTATTAACCCAAATAACGAACCTGTTTATGTTAAAGTCGGAATTTCAGCAGTTGATGAAGCTGGAGCAAGAAAAAATCTTGAAGGAGAAATAGGAGATCAAAGCTTTGAGCAAGTAAAAAAAATAGCGCAAGATTTCTGGGAAAAGCAATTAGAAAAAATAGTTATCGAAAGTAATGATATAGATAAAAAGACAAACTTTTATTCTGCGTTATACCACACAATGCTCGCACCAAATCGTTATCAAGATGTTGATGGTCGTTATAGAGGTATGGACTTAGAAATTCATAATGCTGATTTTGATTACTACACGGTGTTTTCACTTTGGGATACTTACAGAGCTGCGCATCCACTATACACTATTATTGAGCAGAAAAAAACCAACGATTTCATAAAAACCTTTTTAGCAAAATATGATGAAGGTGGCATTATGCCAATGTGGGATTTGGCTGGTAATTATACAGATTGTATGATTGGTTATCACGCTGTTCCTGTCATTGCAGATGCCTATTTAAAAGGTATTAGGAATTATGATTCGGAGAAAGCTTTTGAAGCTATGAAACATTCAGCTACTAGAGATAAATTTGGATTAGAAGCTTATAAAAAATATGGCTTTATTCCTGTGGATGAAGAAAGTGAATCAGTTTCAAAGACGTTGGAATATGCATACGATGATTGGACGATTGCACAAATGGCAAAAGCCATGGGTAAATCTGAAGATTACAAAACCTACATTCAGCGTGCGCAGTATTATAAAAATGTTTTTGACCCTGAAACTCAATTTATGCGTGGTCGATTCAGAAATACATGGTTTGCACCTTTTGATCCTTATGAAGTAAATTTTAATTATACCGAAGCTAATTCTTGGCAGTACAGCTTCTATGTACCACAAGACATTTCAGGATTTCTAAAACTATTAGGTGGAAAAGAAAAGTTAGAAAACAAGCTCGATGAATTGTTTAATGCAAAGACAGAAACCTCTGGTCGTGACCAATCCGATATTACAGGATTAATTGGACAATATGCTCATGGTAATGAACCGAGTCACCATATGGCTTATCTCTATAATTTTGTAAACAAACCACATAAAACGCAAGAAAGAGTCCATCAAATTTTAACTGAATTATATCATAATGATCCTGACGGAGTTTCAGGAAACGAAGATTGCGGACAAATGAGTGCTTGGTATGTACTAAGTTCTATGGGGTTTTATTCGGTGACTCCAGGAAGTAATGAGTATATCATTGGAACGCCACTATTTGATAAATCATCTATTAATCTTGAGAATGGGAAACAATTCAACATTATTGCAAATAATCTCAGCGATACTAACATTTATATTGAACGTGTAAAATTAAATGGTGAAACACATAATGAAACTTATTTAAGCCATGATGCTATTGTTTCTGGTGGCACTTTAGAATTTACAATGACCAATCAGCCTTCAACTTGGGGAACAAAAGAAGGTAATGAGCCAAAAACAGAAATTAAAGATCACATTATTCTGCCATCACCATTTATTGCTGAGGGAGATATTACGTTTAGAGGCTCTACTGAAATTGTTTTATCCACTTCAGAAGAAGGAGCTAAAATATTTTATGCTATTGATAACGATAATTTCAAAATTTATGAGTCGCCATTTACAATCACTAAAGATACTAAGGTGAGATTGTATTCTGAAAAGGGAGATTTAAAAAGTCCAATTCTTACCACTCCGTTTTATAAAATAGACCCTAACCTTAGTCTTACTTTAAAAAGTGAATTTGCTAATCAATACAGTGCTGGCGGAAATGATGCACTTATTGATGGTATAAGAAGCACTAAGAACTACAGAACAGGGAGCTGGCAAGGCTACTGGAATACCGATTTAATAGCTACAGTAAATTTAGGATCTCAGAAATCTATTAGTAGCATAAAAGTAAACTTTTTAAGAGATCAAGGAGCATGGATTTTCCACCCAACAGAAGTGCAGTGTTTTGTATCTAAAGACAATAAAACTTTTACAGCACTGCCGCCTCAAAAGATGAATACTGCTGAAAAAAATTACGATATCAACATTAAAACTATTGAATTTAAATTTAATCCTGCCAATTATAAATATGTAAAGATCATTGCCAAAAAACTTGGTGACCTACCAGAGTGGCATATTGGATATCCTATGGATGGGAAAAGCTGGATTTTTGTTGATGAAATTTCGATTAAATAATACATCGCAATGAAGAAGGGACTTGTCAGGTTTTCAAAACCTTGCAGATCTGAATAATGCAAAACTAACTAACAATTAAATAAATGAGTAATCAATATAACAAATCTGCATTAGCTACGCTTTGTACAGTCTTCTTTTTCTGGGGATTTATTGCAGCTTCTAACAGTGTCTTTATTCCATTTTGCAAGACCTATTTTAACATTGACCAATTTCAATCCCAGTTAGTAGATTTTGCGTTCTATGGAGCCTATTATATTGGTGCACTCTCCCTCTTTGTCGTATCAAGTCTTATAAAACGTGATATCCTTAATAATTGGGGTTATAAAAATGGTATTGTTTATGGTTTGCTTCTCTCTGCCATAGGTGCTTTTATTATGTATCCTGTAACCGCTGGAGCAGAACAAGGACAGACAGGTGTGTTTTATTTAGTACTTATCGCCTTTTTTATTGTTGCACTAGGATTTTCGCTACAACAAACAGCAGCTAACCCTTTTACGGTTGCGCTTGGAGATCCCAAAACAGGTTCACATCGGTTGAATTTAACAGGAGGAATTAACTCATTTGGGACAACTATTGGCCCTGTCGTTGTGAGTTTAGTGATATTTGGTTCGGCATCATGGAGTACCGACGAATTGGCTCAGATGATTACCAATAACGAAATTACTTTAATGACAGTCCAAAAACTCTACTTAGGAGTTGGTGTGCTGTTTTTAGTTGCTGCAGCACTTTTTCATTTTTCAAAAAAGCTACCTGCTCTAAAATCCGATACTGCTTTTGAACCTGCTAATAAAGCGCGTAACTTATTACTAGTTTTGACCCTAATTATCGTCGGTTGTTTTGGTTATATTTTTAGTACTTATGCAGGTACAGAAGCTGCAACAGAAGCCATAGAAAAAATAAGATTAATTCTACTCTTTGTTGCTCTTTCTGCAGTTATAGCTTCCGTATTTTATGCCAATACAAGTGCACGTAAAAATGCTAAAGGTTGGGGAGCTATGAAATATCCACAACTCGTTTTAGGCATGCTCGCCATTTTCACTTACGTAGGTGTTGAAGTGACTATTGGTAGTAATTTAGGAGAACTATTAAAACAAGGTGTTGCCGAGACAGGTTTAAATGCGCTTGGCCTTCCTGTATTAAATGATTCGCAATTGGGTTCTTATATTTCATTGTATTGGGGCGGACTTATGATTGGTCGTTGGGTTGGTGCAGTAACGGTTTTTAATCCAAGTAAAGGCTTAAAAAAAGTACTGCTAATAATTGTACCTTACGTTGCATTCGGAGTTATTATCCTAGTGAATTCTATAAAATATAGTTTTACGACTAACGAAATATTGTTTTTCGCTATTTGTATTGCAGTACAAATTGGTGGATTCTTTTTAGCAAAAGATAGTCCTGTTAAAACTCTAAAAATATTTAGTTTTCTTGGTATTCTGGGAATGTTAATAGGTTTATTTTCATCAGGAAATGTTGCTTTATTCGCCTTTTTATCGGGTGGATTATCTTGTTCTATTATGTGGCCATGTATTTTTACGTTGAGTATTGCTGGTTTAGGAAAATACACGTCGCAAGGTTCAGCCTTTTTAGTGATGATGATTTTGGGTGGTGGTATTATTCCACCGGTTCAAGGAAAGTTAGCAGATGTATTTACAATTCAATCGTCGTATTGGATAGCAGTAGCTTGTTTTGCATATTTATTATTCTATGCGTTTAGAACAAAAGCAGTATTGGATAAGCAAGGAGTTGACTATTAATTTTTAGATAATGAAAAGAAGACACTTTATAAAAAACGCTTCGCTCACAGGAGTCGGTTTAGCAGTCGGTAATTCTGCATTAAGTTGCGGAAATTCAACGGAAAGCAAACCTATACAAGACCAAACTAAAACTGCTATGGTAATTGATAAAACTAAATTCCCTACAGCAATTTGTACTTGGGGATTTGTAAACGCTAACGCAAAAGCTGGCGAAGAATTATCTAAAGGTGTAAAAGCGCTAGATGCTGCCATTGCTGGTGTAGCAGTTGAAGAAGAAAATATTAAAAATACAACCGTAGGTAAAGGTGGCGCACCAGACAGAGAAGGTAACGTAACATTAGATGCTTGCGTTATGGATTCTAATGGAGACTGTGGATCGGTACTTTACGTGGAGAACATAACCAATGTTGCTGCACTAGCAAAGATAGTTATGGAGGACACACCTCATGTAATACTTGCTGGAGATGGCGCTGAAGAATTTGCATATTCTCAAGGGTTTAAAAAAGAAAAACTTCTAACCGATGCTTCTGAAAAAGCTTGGAAAAAATGGATGGAATCACCAGAATACAAACCTATTATTAATATTGAAAACCATGATACTATTGGTATGCTTTGTATTGATAAATATGGAGATATTGCAGGTGCTTGCACTACATCTGGCTTGTCTTATAAAATGAAAGGTAGAGTTGGTGATTCTCCAATAATAGGTTCTGGTTTATTTATAGATAATGAAATTGGTGGAGCTGTTGCAACAGGGATGGGAGAAGAAGTTTTAAAAACAGTGGGTAGTTTTTTAATTGTTGAACTCATGCGAAATGGAATGAGCCCACAACAAGCATGTGAGGAAGCTATTGAGAGAATTGTATCTAAAAATGACCGTTATAAAGATTTTCAAATTGCCTATATTGCTATGAATAAAGCAGGAGACATTGGTTCTTATTGTATTCATGAAGGGTTTACCTATATGAAATATGAGGACTCAACTAATGAGAACGTTAAAGTAGATTTTTATAATAAAGCTTAAAACCACTTTATAGTAAATCGTGCCATCTTTTCTTTTAAACCTGTGTAAGGTGGAAACAAAAATTCTGTTGCTCCAAAGGTATGCTGCTCTACAATAGCGCGTTTATTGCTAAACGCTTCGAATCCAAAAAAGCCGTGGCTTTTGCCAATACCACTATTATTTACTCCTCCAAAAGGAAGGTAATGGTTAGCATAATGAATAATGTTATTGTTAATACACGTTCCTCCTGCTCTTGTATTAACAATGATTTTTTTTGTATTAGATCTGTTCTTACTATAGATATAAAGTGCTAGTGGCCGCTCTTTAGTATTGATGTAATCAATAGCCTCGTTTAAATCTTTATAAGTTACAATAGGTAAAATTGGTCCAAATATTTCTTCGGCTAATAATGTTGCTTCGGCTTTTAAATCTGAAATAATTGTTGGTGCTATATATTTTTTGGAAGCATCTACATCACCACCTACTTCAATTATTGCATTTAATTCCTTAGCATTTTCGATATGTAATTTTAAGCGCTCTAAATGTTTGTCTGTAACAATTCTACCATAAGAACTTGATGACTCTGGCTTATCTCTATAAAACGTACTTAACCATTTTTTGCAAGCTGTTATGAATTCAGCCTTTATAGATTCGTCTATTAAGACATAATCTGGTGCTACGCATATTTGACCACAGTTTAAAAATTTCCCCCACATAATCTTTTTAGCTGCCATATCAATATTTGCAGTTGCATCTACAATTATTGGAGATTTACCGCCAAGCTCTAAAGTCAGAGAGCTTAAGTTTTTAGCTGCGGCAGTCATCACAATTTTACCAACATTTGGAGAGCCCGTAAAAAAGATATGATTGAATGGTAATTTTAAGAGTTCTGTTGATACCTCAACTTCACCTTCAACAAGAGCGACTTCATTTTCTGTAAATACCTCTGTAATAATCTTTGCCATTAAAGCCGATGAATGCGGTGTCATTTCAGAAGGTTTTATAATAACTGTATTACCGGCTGCAATTGCAGCAACTAAAGGTCCAAAGGTTAAGTTAAAAGGGAAATTCCAAGGTGATATTATTAAACAAACCCCTTTAGATTCATGTATATAGTAAGAACTTGCACCCAACATAGATAAAGTTGTCTTTACCTTTTGTTTACGCATCCATTGATGTAAATACTTTTTTACATGCTTAATATCACCTATTATAGGATACACTTCTGTAAGGTCAGCTTCGATAGCTGGCTTACCTAAATCCTTATATAATGCTTCCTTTATCTGATCTCTAAAGGTAAATTCTATAGCTCGTTGAAGTGCATTTATATTTTTAATCCTTTGACTATAAGTGCTTTGACCTACTTCTAGTTGATTATTGTTTTGCTTTGAAAACAACTCAAAGTAAGTGTTATTTCTAAAATCTACCATTTACTAATACTGTATTTATTGGGCTACACACCGTATTTATGTATTTCACCGATTTAATATACTATCGCATACCGTTAATCCTTGACATCGTGAAGCTTACCTATTAATTTACCATTCTAAAGGGCTGCAAGCTCATTTTGTGTATTTCGTCGATGTTTTTAACGAGCGTGTGTCAGTTATCTAATTATCGCCTTGTTTCATCTAAATTATTCACTCACAATAAATATCTGCCGTTTCTTTGAGTGGAAGTTAAAACAAATATAGCTTCAAACAATTATGAAAAAAGGTTTAGTAATCATATTATTTTTAACAATGTCTCTAGCAGGATTTGCACAGCAAGATTCTGTAAGTAGTATTGAAACTGAACTTGTTGATTTGACTAAGGCTGAAACACCAGCAGCTATTTCTGCAGAAGTAAAAGCTAAGGTTTTAAAAATTAACCGTAAAAAAAGTAATGCTATTATAAGTATTAAAGCTTATAGAAAGAGCTTACAAATTAAAGTAAAAACTGTAAAACTTTGCTAAGAGTTCATTATAGATAATTAAAAAGCCGAAACATTAGTTTCGGCTTTTTTCATTTTTATAAATCAGTAATCTATTAATCCGCGTAATTTAATTCACCTCTAGCTTCTTGCTCTTTAAACTTCTTAACCAAGTCTAAAGCATCTGGTATAACATCACTACACAATATAATCAGTGATCCTTTTATTGCATTTTTTACAGCATATTTTATAGCTTCTTTTTCTGAAGGTATTATCGTTATCTTCTTATTTGGATCTCTTTTCTTAATACCATCATTAAGCATCTTAATAAGCTCTTCTTCTGTTTTACCTCTTAAACGTTTGTCTTGACGAATTATAATTTCATCAAACATATCTGCTGCTATAGCTCCCATTTCATTGTTATCCTCAAGACGTCTGTCTCCAATACCAGCAATGATACCTACTTTAACAGTAGCATCTAGTTGATCCGTAAATTTCTGAAGTGCTCTCATTCCTGATGGATTATGAGCATAATCTAATAAAATAGTAAAGTCCTTAAACTCAAATAAATTTAAACGACCTGGTGTTTGCGCAGCAGATGGAATAAAAGTTTCTAAACCAGCTTTCATATCTTCTATGCTAATACCTTGTACGTGTGCTGCTAAAATTCCGGCTAACACATTTTGAATCATAAATTTTGCTTTTCCACCAAAAGTCAACGGAATATTTTCTACCTTCATTAGACGCATTTTCCATTCTCCTCTACATATAGTAACATAACCATTTTCATAAATTGCTGTGATACCATTTAAACGTTGTAGTGCCTTAACACGAGGGTTATTCTCATCCATAGAAAATAAGGCCACATTACAATCTAAATTACGTCTCATGTCGTACACCAAATCATCATCTGCATTTAAAATAGCATAACCATCTGGTAAAACTGTTTCTGGTATGACTCCTTTAACTTTTGCCAATTGCTCAATAGTATGAATCCCTTTAAGTCCCAAATGATCCGCAGAAACATTAGTTACAATTGCAACATCACACTTTTTAAAACCAAGACCAGCTCTTAATAAGCCTCCTCTTGCACATTCTAAAATGGCAAAATTCACTGTTGGATCTTTTAGTACAAACTCGGCACTAGCAGGACCTGTACAATCACCTGTCATTAATAATCTATTTTGTATATAAACACCATCACTGGTTGTATAACCAACCCGATAACCTTTCATTTTAGCAATGTGCGCTACTAATCGAGATGTTGTCGTCTTTCCGTTAGTTCCTGTTATTGCAATAATAGGAATACGCCCTGTATCTCCTTTTTGAGGAAACAATTTTTCTATTACAGGAGCAGCAACATTTCGTGGTAATCCAGACGTTGGTGCCAAGTGCATTCTAAAACCAGGACCAGCATTCACTTCGAGCACCGCTCCACCAGTTTCTGATAATGGTTTTGAGATATCAGTAGTCATAATATCTATCCCACAAATATCTAAATCTATAATTTTTGAAATTCGTTCAGCCATACTTACGTTAGCCGGATGAATAATATCTGTAATATCTTCAGCCGTTCCTCCAGTACTTAAATTGGCCGTATCTTTTAATATTAAGCGTTCACCTTTAGCAATGACAGATTCTAAAGCATAACCAGCATCTTTAATAATGGTTAGAGTTAGCTCGTTAGTTGTGATTTTAGTCAAAACATTTTCATGCCCAAATCCACGACGAGGATCGCTATTCACTTTATCTATAAGTTCTTTCACAGTAGATTCACCATCACCTGTAACATGTGCTGGAGTCCTAATAGCACCAGCTACTAATTGATTATTAATAACCAATAGTCTATAATCTTCACCTTTAATAAATTTTTCTACAATTATAGCACCACTGCGCGAGCTCTCTTTTGCATGTTTAAATGCTTCAAGAGCATCTTCATTATTTTGTATATCTACCGTAATTCCTCTTCCATGGTTTCCGTCAACTGGTTTAATCACTAAAGGAAAACCGACATAACGACACGCTTCCTCTAAACTACGTTCGCGACGAATAATATCTCCACGTGGTACATCTATTTCTGCTTGCTCTAACAAGTATTTTGTATCTTCTTTATCACATGCCAACTCTACTCCTATACTACTTGTTTCGCTAGTTACAGTTGCCTGAATTCGTTTTTGATTAGCTCCATAACCTAATTGGCAAAGCGAATATTTGTTGAGTCTAATCCAAGGAATACCTCTTGCTTCTGCTTCTGCAACAATAGAACCGGTACTTGGTCCAAGACGATCAGCTTCACGAAGCTCTCTCATTTCTTGAATATCGTCCGTTAAATCATAATCTTCACCAGCAATTAAAGCCTCACATATTCTTACTGCAGATTTTGCCGCAAAACGTCCTACGGATTCTTCCATATAAGAAAAGACCACACTATAAACACCTTCTTCACCGTAGCCTCTAGTTCTCCCAAAACCAGTATCCATACCTGCTAGTGTCTGAATTTCTAACGCAATGTGTTCAATAATATGACCCATCCACGTACCATCATCAACACGCATAAAAAAACCACCTTCGCAACCTTCTGAGCAGCGATGAGAATACATAGTAGGAAACATAGCTTTTAATCGCTCGGGAAAACCTTCAACCTTATTTGAAGGTAATTCTTCCATCTCTTCGAGATCTAGAACCATTACTATTAATTTATGTCGTCTCACAGACCAGTAATTTGGTCCTCTCATGGCGTTTATCTCGCGTATATTCATAGGTCTTGGTATTTATTTATAATCTTGAAAGATTATAAATATAGTATTTTTCAATAGAAAAATTGGCTTATTTTTGCACAAAATTTTAGATACAAACTATGCACAAGAAAAAGGGAACTTTGATACCAATTGGCGGAAATGAAGACAAAGGGATTGAAGCTGACGAAATGTACACCTTAGAATTTATTGACGAAGGTATTTTATACCACGTAGTAAGAGAAGCTGGTGGCATTGATGCTAATATCGTAGTTATTCCAACGGCATCAAGTATCCCTGTTGAAGTTGGTGAAAATTATTTAACTGCTTTTGATACCCTTGGATGTAAGAATGTCGAAGTTTTAGACATTCGTTCTAAAGAAGATTCTGAAACAGAACGTGCTATTTCACTTATTACTAATGCGAATTGCGTAATGTTTTCTGGTGGTAACCAATCTAAAATCACAGATGAAATTGGTGGCACCACTATTCATAAAATTTTAGTAGATCGTTATACAAACGAGCCTGGATTTGTAATTGCAGGCACTAGTGCTGGAGCCATGGTAATGGCAAATGAAATGATTGCTGGAGGAAGTGCTACAGAATCTTTTATTAAAGGAGCAGTAACTATGTACAAAGGTTTAGGTTTAGTACCGAGCCTTATCATAGACACGCATTTTATAAAGCGAGGTCGCTTTGGGAGAGTTTCTGAAGCCGTAGCTCAATTTCCTGATTTAATTGGAATTGGATTAGCTGAAGATACGGGTATGATTATAAAAAATAATAAGTGTCGCGTTATTGGCTCTGGAATGGTAATTGTTTTTGATGGCAGACGTTTAACACACAATAAACATTCTATTTTAAGTGAAGGCACACCAATGTCCTTAACGGGTTTAAGAACGCACATTCTATCTAATGGTGACCGTTTTCATATTGACAAGAAAAAGGTAAAAGTGTTACCTATCGAAGCTCCTTTTATATAACAAGACCCCTTTGAAAAAAGAGATTTTGTTATTTATAAATTGAAATATCTTCTTTTCCGTTTGAAGTCTTACTAGCACGATACATCCCTTCCGTGTTAAAAGGCATCGCAATATTTCCTTTAGCATCAACAGCAATTAAGCCTCCATCGCCTCCTATTTCAAGTATGCGCTTATTAATCACTTCATTTGAAGCTTCTTCAATGCTCATATTTTTATGTTCCATTAAACAAGCCACATCGTAAGCTACAACTCCTCTAATAAAAAATTCACCACTTCCTGTACAACTAATAGCACAGGTTTTATTATTGGCATAATTACCCGCTCCGACCATTGGAGAATCACCTACACGTCCCCATTTTTTATTAGTCATACCACCAGTTGAGGTTGCTGCAGCTATGTTTCCATCTTTATCACAAGCAACGGCTCCGACGGTTCCGAATTTTGAATCTTTCTTTGTAGAATGATCCAACTGAAAGCTATCTGTGTCCTTTATCTCTAACCATTGGTTATGTCTTAATTCATCATAGAAATACGCATCATCTTCTAACTTATAGTTTAGCTCTTTGGCAAATTGCATCGCACCATCACCTGCTAAAAATACATGTTCGCTTTTTTCCATGACATCTTTAGCAAGTGCCACCGGATTTTTAATTCCTGATATTAAACTCACAGCACCAGCATTTAAGGTTTTACCATCCATAATCGAGGCATCCATTTCGTGCGTTTCAGTTGCTGTAAATACAGCTCCCTTTCCCGCATTAAATAAATGTGAATCCTCTAATACTTTAACCGCTGTCTCAACAGCTTTAACCGCAGATTCTCCGTCTTCTAACACTTTATAGCCTGCATTTAAGGCTAACTTTAAAGCGGCTCTATATTCCGACTCTAATGCTGAAGTCATCATTCCTTTTACTAAAGTACCTGCACCACCATGTATGGCTATTGAAAATGTGTTCATCTCTAAATTTTGAATGTGGAAAATTACGAATTGCTTTTTAATTAAACGCTTAACTTTTCGTAGTTTTATAGACTTCAAAATTAAAATACATGTCAGACAAAAAACGTCTTTTTTTAGTTGATGCTTTCGCACTTATTTTCCGTGGGTATTACGCTTTTATAAAAAATCCACGAATCAACTCCAAAGGTGAAGATACCTCAGCCAT
>NZ_DEXW01000035.1:0-7431 GCF_002364335.1 Winogradskyella sp. UBA3174
AGGTAAAACTAGAACAATATGGTTCTACGAATGAGCGCAGACCCTTATATTTAGCATATATATCGAGTGAAGCTAATATTAAGAATCTTGAAACAATAAGAGAAAATAACCTGAAAAACACAGGTTTAATGAATGGCTCACCTACTTCTACTGATGTAGCGATTGTATGGCTAAGTTATAATGTGCATGGTAACGAGGCTTCGAGCACCGAAGCAGCAATGCTAACACTTTACAAATTACTTACAGAACGTAAAGATTTATTAGAAAATACGGTTGTAATTATAGATCCGTGCATTAATCCTGATGGTCGCGATCGGTATGTTAATTGGTATAACGAAACTGCCAGTCAGCCTTATGATATTGACAGACAAGCAAGCGAACACAATGAGCCATGGCCTGGTGGACGACCAAATCATTATTTGTTTGATTTAAACAGAGATTGGGCTTGGGCAACACAGGTTGAAAGCGCGTCGCGATTAGAAGCTTACAATAAATGGATGCCACATATTCATGTAGATTTTCATGAACAAGGCATAAACGAACCTTATTATTTTGCACCTGCTGCAGAACCGTTTCACGAAATAATTAGCGATTGGCAACGCGATTTTCAAACTCAAATTGGTAAAAATCACGCCAAATATTTTGATGCTGAAGGTTGGTTATTTTTTACGAGAGAGCGTTTTGATTTATTTTATCCTAGTTATGGAGATACATACCCAACATATATGGGAGCGATTGGCATGACATACGAACAAGGTGGACATGGCATGGCTGGTTTGGGTATTTTAAATGATGAAGGGCATGTACTTACTTTAGTTGAGCGCTTAACGCATCACACGACAACAGGACTTTCAACCGTTGAGATTGCGTCAAAAAATGCTTCAAAATTAAATTCTGAATTTGCTAAATTCTTTGATAATTCAAACTTAAAATATAAAAGCTACGTTGTTTCTGGGAATGCTGACAACTTGAAAAGTCTCAAAAATCTTCTAGATAAACATCAAATTAGTCACGAAAACCCAACGTCGACTAAAATTTCAGGTTATAATTATGCTACAGGAAAACAAGGTAGTATGACTGTTACTAATGACGCTATGGTTGTGCACACGAATCAACCAAAAGGTAAAATGGTAAAAGTATTATTTGAGCCAGATGCTAAACTTTCAGATTCTCTAACTTATGATATTACAGCTTGGTCTGTGCCTTATGCCTATGGTTTAGATGCCATCGCAAGCACAACAAAAGTGAGCAGTGATAAATTAGCAGAACACAAATCAGTTGAATCCCTAAAAGAGGCTTACGGTTATGTAAGTAAGTGGAATTCTATGGAAGATGCTCAGTTTTTAGCGGAATTATTAAAGCAAAAATTTAGAGTACGTTTTACGGAAAAGCCATTCACATCTAATGGTAATAAATTTGAACGTGGCTCTTTAATTATAACTAAAGGTGATAATAAGCATATTTCAGATTTTGTAAAAACCTTAAATACTATTGCACAAAAACATACACAACCCTTATCTCAAATAAATTCAGGATTTTCTCAAATATCTCCGGATATTGGCTCACCTGATATTAAATTAATAAACAAACAAAAGATTGCTGTATTGTCTGGCGAAGGCACTTCTTCTTTAAGTTATGGTGAAATTTGGCATTTCTTTGAGCAACAACTCCATTATCCTATCACATCAATAAACACTGATAATTTAGGTAGAACTAATTTAGATAAGTTTAATGTTCTGATTATTCCGAATGGGTATTACGGAAGTGTTTTCGACGAAGGTAACATGAAAAAATTAAAAGATTGGGTACGTTCTGGCGGAAAAGTAATTGCTATTGATGGAGCACTAAGAAGCTTTGCCGGTAAAGATGGGTTTAGTTTAAAATATAAAACATCTGAGAATGATAGTACTTCTAATAATCTAACACCTTATGCGGATCGTGAGCGCGAATACAGTAACGCCCTAATTACAGGCGCTATTTTTAAAACAAAAGTTGACCAAACACACCCAATGGCTTTTGGCTATAGTGATACTTATTTTACGCTAAAACGTGGGAGTTCACAATATAGCTTATTAGATAGCGGCTACAATGTAACGCATATCTCAGATAAGACTGTTTATTCTGGTTTTGCAGGACAAAATGCGCTGAAAAATATAGACCAAACGTTAGTCTTTGGGGAAGAACAAATGGGTAGTGGTAGCTTTATTTATATGGTAGAAAACACATTATTTAGAAGCTTTTGGGAAAACGGAAAACTATTTTTAGTCAACTCAATTTTCTTTGTCAATAATAATGCATTTGAATTGTAAAAGTTCTCGATGCGATTTTAAAAAAAAATCACTCGAACTGACGTCAACAAAAAAATCAAATATTAAGAATCAAAACATTCAGTCATGAAATATCTTAAATTAATTTCACTAAGCTTATTCATTCTATTTACAATCACGTCTTGTAAACAGGATGAAGTAAAAGAGGGCACCAAAGAATTTAAAGTAGATTACGAAAAATTCACTTTAGATAATGGTTTACAGGTTATTCTCCATGTAGACAGCTCTGACCCTGTGGCTGCTGTCGCTTTAACGGCTCATGTCGGTTCTGCAAGAGAAAAAGAAGGCAGAACTGGTTTTGCTCATTTATTTGAACACCTCTTATTTTTAGAATCTGAGAATTTAGGCAAAGGTGGTTTAGACCAAATGAGTGCTCGTATTGGTGGCTCTGGCGCTAATGGCTCTACAAGTAGAGATCGTACTAATTATTTTCAGACGGTACCAAAAGATGCTTTAGAAAAAATGATTTGGGCAGAGGCTGATAAATTAGGCTACTTCATAAACACCGTTACAGAACCTGTTTTAGCTAAAGAAAAGCAAGTCGTTAAGAACGAAAAACGTCAACGTGTAGACAATCAGGCTTACGGACATAATTCGGCAGTAATAAATAGTGCTTTGTACCCAGAAGGTCATCCTTACAGTTGGGAAGTTATTGGTTCTTTAGAAGATTTACAAAATGCTACTTTAGAAGATGTTAAAGAATTTTACAGACGCTGGTATGTACCAAACAACGTGACGTTAACAATCGCTGGAGATATTGATGTAGCTCAAACAAAAGCATGGGTAAAGAAATATTTTGATGAAATTCCTAAAGGTGAAAACATTCCTGAAATTAAAAAGCAGCCGGTTACATTAAAAGCATCTAAACGCTTATTCTACGAAGATAATTTTGCACGTGCTCCAAGATTGACAATGACATGGCCTTCTGTACACGATTATCATCCAGATTCTTACGCCTTAAGTGTTTTATCCCAATACCTCACACAGGGTAAAAAAGCACCTTTATACAAGGTTTTAGTTGAAGACCAACAATTAACGAGTAATGTAAGACTATTTCAAAATGCATCGGAAATCACAGGACAATTAATGTTAAGTGTAACTGCATTTAACCAAAAAGATTTAAACACAGTTGCTGAAGCGATTAAAGACGGCTTTAGAGATTTTGAATTAAACGGTATTTCAGAAAAAGATTTAAACCGTATTAAAACCGGACAAGAAACCAACTTTTACAATGGCTTATCTAGTGTATTAGGTAAAGGATTTCAATTGGCACAATACGAGATTTTTGCTGGTGACCCTGGTTTTATTAATAAAGATGTGAAAAATATTTTAGCAGTTACTCCAAAAGATGTGATGCGTGTTTACAACACTTATGTTAAAGATAAAAACTATATCGCAACAAGTTTTGTTCCTAAAGGTGAAATGAATTTAGTATTAAACAATTCGCAATTAGCTAATGTTATCGAAGAAAAGATAATAGAGGGAGCTGAAGAATCATTCGATCCAAGTTTAGCAGCAACCTACGAAAAAACAGCAAGTACTTTTGATAGAAGTGTTGAACCAGATTATGGAGCTAGTCCAGAACTAAAGATTCCAACAGTTTGGAAACGTGAGTTAGAATCTGGGATTAAAGTTTTTGGGATTGAAAATGATGAAGTGCCTTTGGTACAATTCGAAATGCAAATAAATGGCGGTTTACTTTTAGAAAGTAAAGATAAAGTTGGGGTCTCTAACCTTTTAGCCAATCTTATGACAAAAGGTACCAAAACCAAAACACCAGAAGAATTAGAAAATGCTATTGAAAGTTTAGGCGCACGTATCAATGCTTATGCAACCGATGATAATATCACTATTACTGGTACTACATTATCTAAACACTTTGATGCTACAATGAATTTGGTGACTGAGATTCTACTAGAGCCAAGATGGGACGAAAAAGAATTCGAATTATTAAAACAAAGTACAATCAGCAATATTCAGCGTAGTAAAGCAAACCCTAATAGTATCGCCTCTAATGAATTTTCAAAATTGCTTTATGGAGACAATAATATTTTAGCTTATAGTAATAGAGGTTCAGAAGCATCTGTAACCAGTATTGCTATGACAGATTTACAAGCCTATTACAATTCTAATTTATCTCCTCAACTCACCAATATGCATGTTGTAGGTTCTATAGCTGAAGCAAGTGTTGTAGAAGCATTAGAAACTATTAATACACAATGGGAAGCTAAAGATGTGGTATTACCAGAATTACCAATGCCATTATACCCAGATAAATCTAAGGTCTATTTCTATGATGTACCAGGTGCTAAACAATCGGTAATTAATTTTGGATATCCTGCTTTAAAAGTGATGCACAAAGATTATTATGCTGCAACCGTTATGAATTATCGATTAGGTGGTGGTGGTTTCGCCTCAATACTAACACAAGAACTAAGAGAAGGAAAAGGTTATACTTATGGTATTCGCTCAAGATTTTCAGGAACTAAACATAAAGGTGAGTTTAGTATTAGCAGCGGAGTAAGAACAAACGTTACTTATGAATCTGCCGCTTTAGTAAAAGAACTTTTAGAAAACTATGGTGAAAACTACAATGCAGATGACTTAGAAGTCACCAAAGGATTTACTATTAAAAGTACAGCTAGAGCTTTTGAAACTTTAGGTGCAAAATTAGATATGCTTAGTAATATTAGTAACTACGGATTTGCCGATAACTATGCAAAACAGCGCGAAGCTATCGTAAATGAAATGACAGTTGAAGATGTTAAAGCTTTAATTAAAAACTACATTAAACCTAACCAAATGATATACTTAATTGTTGGTGATGCAGAAACGCAGTTGATTAAGTTGAAAGATTTAGGTTTTGGTGAGGTTATGTTATTGAATGGTGACTAATTTAGATTAAGTAAACATAAAAATGAAGCTGAGAAAACCAAGTCTAGAAAAGCCAGTTTTGTAGTTTTATATCCAGATCGTAATGCTATTTTAATAGATCAACATGTCTTATTCTTTTTCTTAAAAGCTATAACACATTTATTAATTAACATTTAGACTAAAGTGTTAACAGAATAATTTAAAAAAAGTTAGAGTTAGACATTATCTTTACATTATTCAATCATTTATTACACATAATGCCACAAACTACGGTAATTTCATTTTTTAAATATGAAGGGGCTAAACCCAAATGGCAAGCTCTTGGACGCATGGGTAGACCACCTTTATTAAAGCAACCCATTGAAGGTTTAACTTTTTGGAAACCTTTGGGAAGTGGAAGCGGAAATGGGTTTTCCGTTTGGCCAGATTGGGCAACGTTTGGACTATTAACCGTTTTTGATACAGAAGCACAAGCACAGCAATTTTTAGAATCTGATGTCATTTTGGAGTACACTGAAGATTCGGTAAATTTTAGTCATGTTTTAATGCATTCCATAAAAGCACATGGCGAATGGAGTAAACAAAAACCGTTTATAGCATCTGCAACCTATGACGAAAGCAAGCCTGTTGCTGTAATCACAAGAGCGACCATTAAGCCTAAGTTAGCTTATAAATTTTGGAAGTATGTGCCGTCTGTTTCAAAATCTATGATTGGCCACAAAGGTCTTATCTATTCTAAAGGCATTGGCGAATGGCCCATATTAATGCAAGCCACATTTTCGCTTTGGGACACAGGAGAAGACATGATGACATATGCTTACAAGAATAAAAAACATGCTGATATGGTTAAGAAAACCAGAGAACTTGGTTGGTATGCTGAAGAGCTGTTTTCACGTTTTCATCCGTTTGAAATTAAAGGCACTTTAGTACCAAACCCTTCTAATAGAATCCTATAAATTCTCTGACAAATTCACCATTAAAAACACATTAAAAAGCTCTAAAGTTTTAGTGCAAAACACCAACAATGGCTTTATACTGCAAAAGCTAAACTTTTACTATCTTTAAGTATTAACTAAATCATTACATTATGAAACTCGGAGCATTCTCAATTAGTCTTGCTGTTAAAGACATTAAAGCCTCAAAAGCATTTTACGAAACTTTAGGGTTTGCGGTTTTTGCAGGCGATTTCGAAAAAAATTACCTCATCATGAAAAACGAATCTTCACTAATAGGGTTGTTTGAAGGTATGTTTGAAAATAATATTTTGACCTTTAATCCTGGTTGGAATCAAGATGCAGATTCACTTGAAAATTTTAATGATATCAGAGACATTCAGAAGCATTTAAAGTCAAAAGATATTAAATTAGAGCATGAAGCTGATGAGTATTCAAAAGGGCCTGCGAGTTTTGTGGTTTTAGATCCAGATGGTAATGCTATTTTAGTAGACCAGCATGTTTAAATTTGCACCATACTATTTCATTTAGTTTTAACATAATGACAAAAAACCTACTTATAATCGTTGCTTTTTTAGCAGGTCAAGTTCTGTTTTCTCAAGACAACAACTATATTGACAAAAAGCAGTTTAAATTTTCTCCTCTTTTAAAACAATTACTCACCTACGAAAAGGCTAAAGCAAATTTTACATTCTTTAATGTAAATGAATACTTGTATAATTCTATATTTTACAAAGGTTATATTATAGAAAAAGGATCTAACAGTAAATACATAAAACTTGATTTATTGTTATTAAAAGAATATGCCATTACGAGTAAACTGTATCCTGATTATAAATTTATTCTCAATCCAAATCTCGATAAAAGTCAATTCAGTAAACATCAATTTACAATTCATACACGAGATAGCAGCGTTACTACAAATTTTCATACAAAATCTATCGCTGTTGTTTTTCCTGAAACGACTTTAAAGACTTTAGATAATCTTGAAACTAGCTTATTAATAAAAACAGATTGGGGAATTGCGCACAACAATATACCATACACAAATACACAAGAAGGCTTAAATATTAAGAAGATAAATAGTTTTGAAATACCTAATGTATTTATCCCAAATTCAATTTTTAGTTTTATAAATTTTGATGAAGGACAGTTAGATTATAGAATTAAGGAAGCTTACGATAAGATCTACCTTACTATTGAAGATAACGAGCTTTCAAATTTCATCTATAATTATAAAAAAATAGCAGCAATTAAAAGTCCGACTGCATATAAAA
>NZ_DEXW01000035.1:7563-10364 GCF_002364335.1 Winogradskyella sp. UBA3174
TTGTAATATCGACGAACTCTATTTTTTTGAAAACATTATCGCAGGAGTTATTACAATTGATAATGCACAAAAGGCTAACATCCTAAAAAACATTAACGCTTTAAAAGATAGAAACTACAAACTCGATGTAAATGGTAAGTTTCCTAAAATTCCATCATTCTATATTAAGGAGACCTACTTTCAAATTAAACAAGATTTTAAAAACCTTAAAATGTATTTTTTTATTATAAAATAAAGGTTAAAAAATGAGCTTATTTTTTTGATAAATTAAGAATAGATTGGGTATTAGATGACCAAATGAAATCGCTTCAAATTTATAGAACAAAGCGTTGCTATCATAACTAATTTATAATCTAAATAATAGCACTACATTAAAAAGCGTAGTGCCAAATAAGTACACTAATTAAAGCATAAAAAGATAACAAAACAATTTGCATTCTGTTGGGTATTACTGGATTTCTCATAACTAGCATTTAATTGTAAGACTCAAAAAGCATACAAATGTCACTTTAAAATAAATCATTTTTGTGTGCCTTATACAAAGCACTACAATCAATTATAGTGCTATTATTAAAGTCTATGTTAAGTCGTTCACAAAGATTTTACACTTTTTTCACATTTAATCTACCTGTAGACGCCACTGCCAATACTACATTTGATTTATATTAATCTCAAAGAACATCTAATTATGAAAAAGAGCATTATTATTTTAGGCATAACTGTAGCTATCATTAGTTTACTAATAATTAGTTTTATAAATACAGATAACAACGCGGCTGATAAGCCAATAGCATCGCAGAGTAAAACGCTTGCCTTAAAAAATGAAACTACTGAAGGCCCAAATAAAAATAAAATTCCTGATTTAGTTTATGGTGTAGATACGCGGTTTGCTGCCGTGAAAAAGTCTGATATACAAATGGCAACAACCATTTACACTTTTCTTAATGACGGAGAAAAAGAACAAATAGCTGTCGTCAATTCTGTAAATATTATCGTCATTAAAAATAATGAACAATCTAACATACAAGAATATGGAACTACTGATCAGCTTACTGATAGGCAAATCAAATTAATCAAATCAATAGACTACTTTAATCATTTTACAATTAGAACCGAATTCAAAGAAAAAAATACTGAAACTGGTAAATTACAAGAACGCTTTTTTGGTCCACACATCACTGTTGTCCCAGAGAAGCAAGCAACTTACGTAGACGGCAAAGATGCACTCATAACTTATCTTAAAGATAACAGTAAAGAGGATATGAACATTATAGAAAATAACAAACTCGGCTCCATAAAACTCTCTTTTATAATTACCAAAGAAGGTAAAGTATCTGAGGTTAAGTATGACGTTATGACTACTGGTTATCCGTCTCTCGATAAAAAATTAATGACACTCATTAAAAATATTCCAGGCAAATGGACACCCGCAGAAAATTCTAAAGGCGAAAAGATGGAACAAGAATTAGTATTTACTTTTGGGCCAGCCGATGGGTGTTAAATAGCACAACAAGTATTTTTAGCTACTAATATTTCGCTTAAACCCCTATATATAAGCCGAATACACTATTAACATTTTTTGATAAGATTTAAACGACCTAAGTTGTATTTGCTTGATTTTAAATTTTAAAAAAGCTAACTTCGTTTAACATCTGATATAAGTCATTAAAACAGACTCATATCAGTTAAAAGTTGTAGCCAATTATGAAAAAAGTATTACCCTTAGTTTTATTAGCTTTCTTTTCATGCAAAGAAAATGAACAAAAGTTTAACACCAAAGTGACAGGCATAATCGAAAATGTTAAAGATTCATCCAAAATATATTTAGAAGATTTCTATTTTAAAGATGTTGGTGGTTATTTGGATTCGACGTATGTTATCAATAACAAATTTGAATTCAACTTTGAATTACAAGAGCCTAGAAGTTTTCAATTTAATGGCGTAAATACATCAGCAAAGCATATGCTCTTATCTCCTGGACATACTAAACTTATAATCTCGAACCTTGATAGTATCCATAAATTAGAAGTAGATAAAGGTAGCCAAGAGACTTTTCAAAATGAAGAATATTCTAAAAAATATGGTTATGAAAATAATATGGATTACTTAAAAAATAATCCCGATAATATGACTTCATTAATTATTTTATGGGAAGATAGATTTAGTATTTCAGAAGAAGAGCTTAAGACATATTATAATACTTTAACAGACAAATGGAAGAACACAACCGCCGCAAATGACATTGAAGAATTATTAAAACTTGATTATGTCCCAGAAATTGGTGCTAATTTTTTAGATTTTGAATTGAAAGATGCTAATGATAATATAATTAGTCTTTCAAATTTTAAAGACAAATATTTATTAATTGAATTTACAGCAACTTGGTGTGGACCTTGTATAGCTCAAATACCATTTCAAAAGAGTGCGTATGAAAAATATAACTCGAAGGACTTTGAAATCCTACATATTTATATTGAAGACAAAGAAAATATGGTAAAGAATGTGAATAAACACAAAACCCCATGGAAATCAGTGTATGCACCTAAAAAATTCAGATCTAGTGTGGCTTTAAATAATAGAGTTTATTATTTACCTAATATGTTTCTTCTTGATAAAAACCATAAAATAATTGGAACAACGTTAAACCCAGTTCTGATGATGGATGGTTTGGAAAAAGTTTTGCAGGAAAAAATAAAATAACTGTTTACAACAACGTGTATAATCAATTGCTGGTTCTGTGTATACTCAGAAAATCCTGCGGATTTTCCTCTGATTCGTTTTCTTTTATTAATTTAGTTGCT
>NZ_DEXW01000035.1:10596-10938 GCF_002364335.1 Winogradskyella sp. UBA3174
TTTTATAGTTGCAAACTCACCTGTTTTTAAATACGTTTCAGTAGCATCAATACGTACTTCGTTATCAACGTCTGGCGAATCATATTCTGTACGACCCACAAAATAATTACCCTCTTTACGATCAATAACCACTTTAAACACCTGCCCTATTTTAGCTTGATTTAATTCCCAAGAAATCTGAGATTGAATTTCCATAATTTCATTAGCACGTTGCATCTTTACATCTGCTGGCACATCATCTTCTAAATTAAAGGCATGTGTGTTTTCTTCGTGCGAATACGTAAAGCAACCTAAACGCTCAAAACGCATCTCTCTAACCCATTCTCTGAGTGTTTCGTAATC
>NZ_DEXW01000035.1:11121-12273 GCF_002364335.1 Winogradskyella sp. UBA3174
ACTTCAGCTCTAAATGCTTTTAATAATTTCGTCGTCTTTGCTTTCGTTGTACCACGACGCATACTCTTCAGAATAGAATCTGAAATATGCTGCAACGGAATATCTAAATAATTACAAATCTTTGGTTCGCGATTCATCACATCTAATACATCCATTGGGAATCCTGTTGGAAATGCATAATGCAAACGAATCCATTCTATACCATCAACTTTTACTAAGTTTTCTAGTAATTCAGCAAGATTTCGTTTTTTGTAAATATCTAAACCATAATACGTTAAATCTTGAGCAATTAAAATTAATTCCTTAACTCCGTTAGCTGCTAATTTTTCTGCTTCGATAACCAAGTTTTCAATTGGTGTACTTTTATGCTTACCACGCATTAATGGTATGGCACAAAAACTACAAGGTCTGTCGCAACCTTCAGCAATTTTTAAATAGGCGTAATTTTTTGGAGTCGTTGTTAAACGCTCACCTATTAGCTCGTGCTTATAATCTGCACCTAAAGCTTTTAATAATGCAGGTAATTCTGTTGTACCAAAATACTGATCTACATTCGGGATTTCTTTCTGTAAATCTGGCTTATAACGTTCACTTAAACATCCTGTTACAAAAACCTTATCAACTTCACCATCCTCTTTCTTTTGCATGTACTCCAAAATGGTATTCACACTCTCTTCTTTGGCATTATTAATAAAACCACAAGTGTTAATGACTACAACATTGCCTTCTTCTTCATGGACAACATCTTTACCACTAGCCTTTAGCTGTCCCATTAAAACTTCGCTATCGTAAACATTTTTGCTACAGCCTAAAGTAATGACGTTGATTCTATTTTTCTTAAGAGTTTTTGTACGCATGGTTCTATAAATCAGTTTGCAAAGATACATAATGATTTATGATTGTCTATTTATAATTTTTAAACCTTTTGTATCTTTAATGGTCTAAAGTTAAAACCTAACCTCATGAAACGCTTAACCTATTTGTTTTTAAGCCTAACTTTAGTAGTATCGTGCGCTTCAGGTGATGATTTACCTGACCAAGGAGAACCTACAAATGATTCCATATACTTTCCGCCGCTAAATTCTGATACTTGGGAAACTAAAACAGTTTCAGAATTAAACTGGAATGAAGCCCAGCTTCAACCCTTACTAG
>NZ_DEXW01000035.1:12365-13127 GCF_002364335.1 Winogradskyella sp. UBA3174
ATTGTTGTCGAAGCTTATTTTGAAGGACATACAAGCACGTCTCCATGGTATTGGGCAAGCGCTGGAAAAACATTAACGACTGCTATCACTGGAATTGCTCAAGAAGAAGGCTTATTAACTATAAATGATAAAGTATCAGATTATATTGGAACGGGTTGGACGAGTTCACCTTTGGACAAAGAAAACCTAATTACTTGCAAAAAATTGTTATCAATGAATTCTGGCTTAGATGATGGATTAGGTGATGATATATCGGTTTCTAATTTGCAATATCTAGCAAATGCTGGTGACCGTTGGGCTTATCATAATGTATATGTAAAACTTCAAGATGTTATTGCTGAAGCGAGCAACCAAACTTGGTCTAATTATTTTAATTCAAAATTAAAAGATAGAATTGGTATGACTGGAGCTTGGATTCAGACTGGAGATTTTAACGTCTATTGGAGCACTGCTCGCAGCATGGCAAGATTCGGCTTATTAACTTACTCAGATGGAAAATGGGAAAACGAGCAAATCATTCCTGAAACTTATTTAGAGGATGCCATAAACACATCGCAAAACTTAAATAAATCTTATGGATATATGTGGTGGCTTAATGGAAAATCGACTTACAAATTACCACAATCTCAAATAGAATTCAATGGTCCTTTAATTTCAAATGCTCCATCAGATATGTATGCTGCATTAGGAAAAAATGATCAAAAAATATACGTTGTACCTAGTAAAAAATTAGTCATTATTAGAATGGGAAATTCGGCCAAT
>NZ_DEXW01000015.1:0-1713 GCF_002364335.1 Winogradskyella sp. UBA3174
TTAAATTTTAAGTATGTAATTTAGTTTTAGAAAAAATGATCTACCATAAGCGAGAGGCAATTGGCTCGGTGCATCATTGTGCGCTCCACCATCAAATGCGCTCGTATTCACCGTATCAATATCTAAAAGGTTTCTTACGCCTATCGTTGCAATTAATTTGTTTTTAGAAAAAGTCGTTCGTACTGATGCGTCTAAAAAACTGATAGGGTCGGTTTGGCCGCGTTCAAAAGTGAATTCGCCTTGTGCATTCTGTTTTTGTACAAATTGTTCTTGGGTACCAACATGTTTAAAATAAACGGTTGCACTTGTGTTCCATTTTGGTATCGTATAAGTGATGTTAGAATTCAGCTGAACGTTATAAAGAAAATCATCTTGAGCATCTGAGTTGCTATCCAATATTTTCGAAATAGCTTGAGCACCAAACCCAAACGAACCTTTAAAACGGCCTTGGTTGTAAGAGTTTTCAAAAAATAAACCAGCAAACTTGTAACTGTCGATGTTATTAGATTGAGATTCTAACGGATTAACATTCACAATAATAAATTCAATACGATCTTTTAAATCCAAATAAGTCAAACTCAACTTACTGTTGAGAACAGCGTCATTTTTAAAATTAAATTTCTTTTTTAAATGTGTAAAAACGGAATAACCCTGTTCTGGATCGAGCTCAGGATTTCCTTGAAAATTATGATTCACATCAACAAAAAACGTATAGAGCTCATCATAACTTGGAGTACGATTAGATGAGCCTATGATAGTTCTTAGCTCATAATCATTCTTTAAATCAATTCTAGAACTGACTGATATCATATGTTGAGGACTAAAAATATTTGAGAAAGAAATTCGAACACCAGGTTTTAGAGACCAATTATCAGAAACTTCTATTTCTGAGGAAACAAAAAAGTCATAATTATTTAATTCATTTGAGACAGAAGCATTCTCACTATTAATTAAAGACGAAGCAAAAGGTGAGCCTTTTCCTGAAAAACTTCCAATTTCATAACCTGTTTGTAAATTAAATCTTTTGGATTTGAAGAGATTATTTAAGGTACCTCTAGAAAACCAAGTTGAGCGCGATAAATATTCAGTATTTAAAACATTTTCTCTAGTTTCAGGTCTTATAAAAAAGGTATACCGTTCAAAATCTTTTGTTTGTTCTTGGTAGGACAGTGACACATCGTAATTTAATTTTTCGCCCAAACCGCCCATCACATTCAGATTATGTATAAATCTAGTATTAGTGAAAATTTCGTCTATCGCAGATGGATTACTCGTGTTTGTTTGAGAGTTCTCATTGGGCGATATAATGCTGTTGAAACGATCTATGCGTTCGTTTAGGAAGTCAAATTTATAAAAAGCTTGAAACTTTTTCCCAGTATCAAATTTTAAAGTAAGCTTTGCGTTTTGTTGGGTTTTAGGCAACCAATCATGCCCACGAAGTCCATCATTAACATCATATATTTCACCTTGACTTCCATTCCAATAGCCTCCAAAATCATTTCTAAAATAACTTATTGAACCAAAGAGCGTTTCACTAATATTATGACTAATATTTACAGATTGAATATGCCGCCCTTTGTCAAAGAGCTCATATTCTGAACCAACAGTCTCTTCTTGCAAAAATATTGATATTTTTGTATTCTCTCGAATTGATTTTTTGGTGATGATGTTAATAACACCAGAAACAGCGTTTGCGCCGTACTGAACTCCCAT
>NZ_DEXW01000015.1:1806-2296 GCF_002364335.1 Winogradskyella sp. UBA3174
CCAAATAAACTTACACCCGATTTTCCATTACTAGTATTTGGGACAACATTAATGTTTAATGACTGATTTAAAAGATCTGCTAAATTATTACCAGCTCGAAGTTCTATATCTCTTTGAGTGATAACTTTTACCTCAAATACTGAATTTTTAACGGACTGTGGATTTATTTGTCCAGTAATAACGACTTCTTCTAATTTTTCGATTTTTGTAGAATCTTTCTCAATGCGTTTTGTTTCTTGAGCCTGTAAGAAGCTTCCTAAAAAAAGTATAAAATAAATACACGAATTATTTTTATTTAGAATCATTCTTGATTATTTTTGCACAAATATAAATACTTATTCTTATTCATTCCAAATAAGAATAAGGTTTTTTTAAAATAATGTTTTAATCAATACATAATGAAAAAAGTAGTTCTATTAGCCAGTTTGTTTTTTGCGTTTTCACTAAATGTTAATGCTCAAAAAAAGAAAAAACAAGACAAAGAAGCCAT
>NZ_DEXW01000015.1:2559-2758 GCF_002364335.1 Winogradskyella sp. UBA3174
AGAATTTCTATATGTATAATGGCGATAATAATTGGATATTCGAAAACAAAGCCAAAAATGTAATTAAAGGGCAATGGACACAAAAAGTGTTTCAGGTAGATGACAGTCCTCGATACGAAGGCTCTGGTTCTTGGGTGCATGTTGATGGCAAAAGTTATTGGGAAAATACAACAACTGCACCATTACCAAGACGCGAATA
>NZ_DEXW01000017.1:0-7915 GCF_002364335.1 Winogradskyella sp. UBA3174
ATGGGTGGCGTGAGTTATGATTTTGAAAATAAAAAAAACACTAATTATTATTCCATTTACAGTTCCGCACAATATACAGACCGCGGTAGTTATTATGGAGGGCTTGGTGGTGGAAACACAGCGCAAGATAGCACTACCGCGCTAAATGCTTACGGCACAACTAAGGATTTAGCTTGGGCAAGTGGTTTTCAGTTTACTAAAAAATTTAAAAGAGACGTGCTTACTACAGGAATTGAGCACAATCTGAGTAGTACCGAAGATATTATTAGCGGTTATAATAAGTTGATAGACCAAGACGTGAATGCAACAGGGCTTTACGCGCAATACGAATGGAAACCAAACCTTAAGTTTTCGGCATTAATTGGGACGCGATTAGATTATGTAAATGTCGACGGCATCTATAGAGTAGGCGATATTGAACGTAATGTTGATATTTCACAAACCGCTTTAAATCCGAGATTAACCCTAGCTTATGCCTTTAATGACGATTTAAAATTTAGAGGTGGTTATGCCAGAGGTTTTAGAGCACCACAGGCTTTTAATGAAGATTTACACATCTCTTCCGTTGGTGGCGAACCGCAATTTGTGATTCTTTCAAATGATATAAAACCCGAATATTCAAATGCATTTACGGGGTCTTTTAATTACACGAAAGATTTTAATACCACACAGACCAATTTTTTAATTGAAGGTTTTTTTACCAATATAGTGGATCCATTTACATTGGTAAGTACAGGTGTTCAGTTTGATAATGGTTCTATTTTAGAAGAAGTGCGTAATGGTGAAGGTGCTCGTGTTTATGGTGCTAATTTTGAATTTGGTGTATCACCTTCAAAAAAATGGTTGTTCCAAATTGGGGGTACATTACAACGTTCGGAGTATGAAAACGACCAACTTTTATTTGAAGCTGACGGATCTAACCCGAGTGAAAGTGATATCTTAATTTCAGAATTTGTACGAAATCCAAATGTTTACGGTTACCTTAATAGCAATTGGACCCCAAGTGAAAAGTTTAGTCTATCCGTCACAGGAACCTACACAGGCGAAATGATTGTGCCATTAGTGGTTAGTGATACTGGCTTTTTAAGCCTGAATAAAAGTCCTACCTTTTTTGATATGAATATCAATGCCGAAACACATTTCGACTTTTCTGAAGATTTTCAGTTAACTTTAAACGCTGGTGTTAAAAATATGTTCAATAGTTTTCAAGACGATTTTGATGTTGGTCCAACACGAGATTCAGATTATGTTTATGGACCAGCTATGCCACGTACATTTTTTATAGGGATTACTATTGGCAAAATGCATTAAAAATTTGGAGTTAATTTAAAAAAACTTCTCGATACAATTCTGATTAAAATGTCAGAATCACTCGAAGTGACGTAGTTCAAATATATTTTACTTTTAAAATCAAATCGTCAGTTCGAGTGATTTTAATCCCGATAGCTTTCGGGATTAAAATTTTATCGAGAATTATTTTTACCAAAATGTAAAATATATTAAATGAAGTATTTTGTTTTTATTTTATTGTTTTGTTTTTCAACATTCGCATCCGCTCAAAAGCAAACGGTCAATTGGTTAAGTTTCGAAGAATTAGAGCAAGCGTTATCAACCGAACCCAAAAAAGTAATGATTCATTTTTATGCAGATTGGTGCGTGTTTTGTAAAAAAATGGAAAAAGTAGTCTATACCAAGCCAAATATTGAAGCTGAATTAGCAACCAATTACTACGCAGTAAAATTTAATGTAGAATCTACAGATACTATCCAGTTTGGTGGAAAAAAATTTTTAAATTTGAATGTTGGAAAAAAGCGCGTGGCATACCATCAAATTGCCGAGTTATTAGCTGGCCAGGACGAACAAGAATTAACTTTGCCAGCAGTCGTGTTTCTTGATAAAGCGTTTACCATCGAAAAACGTGTGTTTCGTTATATTGCACCAAAAGAGCTGTTGGCACTTTTGCAAGACTAAAATATATGATAATTACCCTTACAGAAGAAAATTATTTAAAAGCCATTTTTCATTTGAGTCAAAAAAGTGAAGTGGAGATAAGCACGAATGCTATTGCAGAGCAGATTGATGCTAAAGCGTCTTCGGTAACGGATATGCTAAAAAAATTAGCCGAAAAAAATCTTATCACGTATATCAAGTACAAAGGTGTGAAATTGACTGAAAACGGTAGATTAACAGCAGTCGATATTGTCAGAAAACATAGACTTTGGGAAGTGTTTTTGGTTGATACCTTGAATTTTTCTTGGGATGAAGTTCATGATATTGCAGAACAATTAGAGCATATAAAATCGCCAAAATTAATCAACCAATTAGATGCTTTTTTAGGCTTTCCAACACACGATCCGCATGGCGACCCAATTCCAAATAAAGAGGGTGAAATTGTGAAGGTCAACAAAATTATGCTGTCTAAGGCAACTATTAACTCACATTATACTTGTGTTGGTGTTTTAGATTCGTCTTCAGACTTTTTAAAGTATTTAGATAAACATAAAATTGGTATTGGTACAGATATTTTAGTTGTAGATAAGGAAGATTTTGACCAGTCTATGACCATTACTATTGGAGCCAAAACTATAATTATGTCTAAAGCTATTACTAATAATATTTATGTGAAAAAAGTTTAACACGTTTTCATCAACTATCAATCACCAATTAAGCTAAAAGCACCATTAACCAATACTTTGTCGGTTTTCTTTAATCCTTTAAAATCCTTTAATTCAGTAAAGCCATTCGCTGTTTTAACGGCTTCAACTTTTACTTGTTTAAAATAGAAATTCGCATTTTTTTCTTCATCTAAAACTAAAATATAAATATCATTTTCTAGGCTAACAAAAGCGTTTTCGGGTAAGGCCATTGCTATTGTGTTATCTGTCATAATTTCGGCATTGACAAACATACCTGTTAAAAAATATTGAGAATCGTCATGCGGATGTCCATGTACTTTTATAGTTCTATTGGCTTCAATAGCTGTGCCAACCAAATATACTTTAGCCTCATAGGTTTCATCTGATGCTTCAGGAATACTAAATATTATTTTTTGCTCTTTTTTAATAGTCATAATATCCTTTTCAAATGCGGATAACTCAATGTGTACATGATCGTTATCTATTATTTCTAGTATTGAAGTTGTTGGTGAAACATAGCTACCTTTTGACACACTAACCTTCGTTATACTGCCGCTAATGGGTGCGTAAATATTCACTATAGAAGTGATATAACCTTCTTCAACTTTTATTGGATTAATATTTAGCATTGAAAGTTGTTTTTTGAGACCTTTATAACTAGCATTTGCAGTTTTATATTGGCTTTCCGCTTTCAAATACACTTTTTGTGAAATAATATTTTCTTTAAACATTCTGTTTTGGCGCTCATATTCAGATTTTAGATAATTGAGCTGTTCCTTTACTTCCATGTATTCTTGTTGCATACGCACAAATTCTGGGCTCTCAATAGTTGCAACTTTTTGTCCTTTTTTTACAATATCACCAACAAGTAAGGGAATCGTTTTTATGTAGCCACCTGTAATGGAATTAACAACGGCTTTGTTTTCTGGTGGCACATCTATGATGCCGTTGACTTTAACACTAACAGGAAATGTTTTTTCCTCTAGGCTTCCTAATGCCATTTTATTTTCTTCAAACTGTGCTTTAGAAACTTTAATGCGATCATCAGATTTCTCAATGCTAATCGCAGCTTCATTTTCAGAATTCCCACATGCTAGAATGGTGAGTATAATACTTAATGTTAATATTTTATATATAGGTTTCATAGCACTCTTTTTAAAAGGTTAAATAGTTGATTGCAATTACGTTTTGGTTGTAATTATTGAGACTTTCGAGATGGTTTAATTGGATGTCGTAAGCATTTTCTAGACTCAATATATATTGGTAAAAATCAATTTCACCATTTTTAAAACTACTGTTCGCCGTTTTTAATATTTCATTAGATAGATCAGTGCCTTCTTGTTCATAGTAATCTAAAGCTTTTTGATGCTGATTTAATTGAGATATTAATACATTGTATTTTGTGTTAAATTGAATTTCATAATCTTGAAATTCTTCTATTGCAATAGTCTCTGCAATTTTTGATGCTTTTATTCTTGAAGACTTACCCGTAAATAATAATGGGATTTTTAACCCAATCTGATAGCCATACAAGTTGGTATTTATCCCTGAGTTTGTCCCTTGGAAATATTCTAAACTAATATCTGGTAATAACCGTTGCTTTTCCAAATGACGCTTGGTTTCTAATAGCGATATGGTATTTGAATAATATGCTATTTCAGGACTTTCATTAATGCTTATAATATCTAAGGCTATTTTTAGCAAAGGGATTTTTGCTATTTCTATACGATCTTCACTTTGAATAATACTCATCAATAGATTATAGGCAATTATAACATCTTCTTCAGCTTTTACTAGGTTAAGATTCACTTGTCGCTGTTTAGACCTTGCCGTTATTTTTTCTAAATAATTAGTTTCACCTAACTCAAAACGTCTTTGTGCAACATTAGAAAAATTCTGATACAAACTATCTAGTTTTTTGTAAACCTGTTCTTTCTGAGCTGAGTATAAATAGTTGTAATAATTAGAAGTTATCTCACGTTTCAGAGCCTTTTCTTTTATATTATAACTCGAATTTTCTAAATTAACATTCGCTTTATTTAGTTTTTTTTGTGTGAAGTAAACAGTTGGAAATAGAAAATCTTGTTGCACGCCAAATACACCAATAGGTTCATTATTTATGGCTAAATTATTTTGGTCATAACCATAATATACTTGCATCTTATCAAAATCAAAGGCACTATTGATAAGTGCCTCAGATTGCTCAACTTTTAGTCTGTTAGCATTAAGTCCTGCATTATTTTCTGTAGCAATAGTTATAAGACTTTCAAGTGTTTGAGAATGATCTTGACCGTAAGAATTCATTGAAGATAATCCCATTAAAAGGAGTATTGCCATTATACTTGTTTTACCAGGATTTAACTTCCTCCTTGGTTCATTATTACTGTTAAAATATGAATATAGTACAGGTAAAACTATAAGCGTAAGTAGGGTAGCTGTAACTAACCCTCCTATAACGACAGTTGCCAATGGTCGTTGTACTTCTGCGCCAGCATTTGTTGAAATTGCCATAGGTAAAAACCCTAAAGCAGCAGCAGATGCAGTTAGTAAGACTGCACGCAGACGGTCTTTTGTCCCTTGTTTAATAAGTGTTTCCATATCTTTAAAACCTTTATTTTTTAAGTCTTTAAAATGCTCAATAAGAACAATACCATTAAGTACTGCAATTCCAAAAAGTGCAATAAAACCAACGCCTGCAGAAATACTAAAAGGCATATCCCTAACCCAAAGTAAAACAACACCTCCAACCGCAGCTAATGGTATTGCTGAGAAAATAAGCAGCGCTTCCTTTATAGAGTTAAAAGTAAAATATAACAGTATAAAAATGAGTATTAGCGCTATTGGTACAGCAATTAGTAATCTAGATTTTGCGGCTTGTAAGTTTTCAAACTGACCACCATACATGATGCTATAACCAACAGGAAGATTTATGTTTTTATCTATAAGATTTTGAATATCTGTAACAACCGATTCAAGATCACGATTTCTTACGTTAACACCTACAACAACTCTTCTTTTGGTATCATCTCTAGCGATTTTTGCAGCTCCTTTTTGGTAGGTGATTTCAGCCAATTCGCGCATTGGTATTTTACCTCCATTAGGTAAATCGACATATAGATTTTTAATATTATCAATGTCTTTTCGTTTTTCTTTATCTAACCTTACGACGAGATCAAAACGTTTTTCTCCTTCATAGACACTACCAACGGTTTTACCAGCAAATCCCATAGATAACATGGTGTTAAGATCGTCAATATTAAGTCCGTAGCGTGCCACTTTAGAGCGGTCATACTTTACGCTCATTTGAGGTAATCCATCAATTTTTTCTACTGTAATATCTGCAGCACCATCAACGCTCTGGATTAATGATTTTATTTCACTTCCTTTTTTTGCAAGTATACTGAGATCTTCCCCAAATATTTTTATGGCAATATCTGCACGGACACCAGTAATGAGTTCGTTAAAACGCATTTCTATAGGCTGTGTAAATTCGACTTCCATTCCTGGAATTATTGCAAGGGCTTCTTTAAATTTATTCGCAAGTTCGTCCTTAGAGGAAGCGGAAACCCATTCCCCTTTTGGTTTTAGAGTAATAATAACATCGCTATCTTCCATAGACATTGGGTCTGTGGGCACTTCGGCAGCACCAATTCTGGTGACAACTTGTTTTACTTCAGGAAAATTATCGATTAGAATGTTTTCGATTCTCGTAGTGATTTCTACAGTTTTACTTAATGAGGTTCCGGTTTTAAGTATGGGTTGAATGACGAAATCACCCTCGTCTAAAGTAGGGACAAATTCGCCTCCCATATTTACGAATATATAAACTGAAATGGCTAATAGTAAAGTGGCACTACCTAAGACTAATTTTTTACTCTGCAAAGCCCAATGAATTACTGGCTCATAGAGATTGGTTAGCCAGCGCATTAATCGCACTGAAATATTTTTTTCTGAAGCCTTTGTTGGTTTTAGAAATAATGCAGCGACTACGGGTACATAGGTAAAACAAAATAACATTGCACCAATTAAAGCAAAGCTAAAGGTTAATGCCATAGGCTTAAACATTTTTCCTTCAATACCACTTAAAGAAAGAATAGGAATAAAAACGATGAGAATGATGAGTTGACCAAAGATGGCCGAATTCATCATTTTTGAAGCACCATTAAAAGTAATTTGATCTTTGAAATCTTGAACTTCATGTTTGTTAAGCGCAGAAATTTCGACTTCTTTTTTTGTGATCTGAAAAGCAATAAATTCAACAATAATGACTGCCCCATCAACAATAATTCCGAAGTCAATGGCGCCTAAACTCATTAAATTAGCATCAACACCAAAAATGTACATCATCGCTATTGCAAATAATAAGCATAAGGGTATTACAGAGGCGACGACTAAACCCGAACGCCAATTACCTAATAATAAAACCACTACAAAAACAACAATGAGACAACCTAAAATTAAGTTTTCAGTAACGGTCGAAGTTGTTTTAGCAATTAATTCACTGCGATCTAAAAAAGCATTAATATAAACCCCTTTAGGTAATGATTTAGAGATGGAAGCGACACGTTCTTTAACCGCATCTATCACTTGTTTAGAGTTAGCGCCTTTAAGCATCATCACTTGTCCTAAAACTTTTTCACCTTCACCATTTCCTGTAACAGCACCAAAACGCGTTGCGTAGCCAAAACCAACTTCAGCAACATCTTTAATGTAAATGGGTACTCCTGAATTATTTTTGATAACAATGTTGCCTATGTCTTCTAAAGAGCTCACCAAACCATCTCCACGAATAAAGTAAGCTTGATTTACTTTCTCGATATAGCCTCCACCTGCAACACTATTGTTCATCTCAAGAGCTTCAAAAACTTCTTTGGCGGAAATGTTCATTGCATTTAGCCGTTCAGTGTCTAGAGCAACTTCATATTGTTTCAAAAAACCTCCCCAGGTATTTACCTCGACAACTCCCGGAATTCCTGACAGTTGTCTTTTTACAATCCAGTCCTGGATTGTACGCAGGTCTTCAGCTGTATAATCGTCTTTATATTCGGGTTCTACATCTAAAACATATTGGTAAATTTCCCCCAGTCCAGTTGTTATTGGGCCCATTTCTGGTATTCCAAATCCGTGAGGGATTTTTTCGGAAGCTGATTTAATTTTTTCTGCAATAAGTTGTCGTGGCAAATAGGTGCCAATAGCGTCATCGAATACGATGGTTACGACAGATATACCAAATTTTGAAACTGACAGGATTTCTTGAACACCAGGAAGATTCGCCATTT
>NZ_DEXW01000017.1:8031-75291 GCF_002364335.1 Winogradskyella sp. UBA3174
AACACCAGGAAGATTCGCCATTTCTAATTCCACAGGATAGGTAATAAACTGTTCCATATCTTGTGTAGATAGGTTTCGAGATGTTGTAATAACCTGTACTTGATTGTTAGTCACGTCTGGCACGGCTCCAATAGGGATTTGAGAGAGGGAATACAATCCAAATCCTATAATAAACGACGTAAATAGTAGAATAATAAACTTATTCCGTAGGCTGAATTTTATAATATATGATAGCATAATTCATTGAATAAAATAGTGTCAACTCATTATATAATAAGTTGTAATTAACAAAATTTGATAAAAATGAATTAAGCCTGTTTGGGAGGTTGTAGAAGTTCTTTATCGAGAAGTGAATGATAAAGATTTAAGTAATGAAAGTTAGATTCAGTTGTGTCTAAGATTTCAATATCATCTGAACATAGAAATGAGTGATGAGGCATAAATGCAATTACAGAGGATACATGACCTTGGCATTGAAAAGGTAATTGCTCATGGTCTTTCTGTTCTTCTTGGTGATTTTTGCTATGCTCTGCTTTTAGGTCTCCGTAATGTTTAGATAAAAAGACAAACAAATTATCACCATATTCTTGTTCGTGAAATTGAGCATGTTTCATCAGTTCGTCTAATTGCATGATATCGTCTGCTCCAATATTGAAACTTTGAATTAGCATTAATGCAGAAAGGGATATGGCAAACAATTTACTCACAGTAACAAAGTTACTAAATTTTAAATAAAAAAATATAGGATTATGTGAGTTGTGCTTAAATTAATTTAATGACATCCACAGCCATCATCTCCACCACAGGCTTTAGAAGATTTTTTATTGGGTGACCAAACAAATTTTCTCACTAAAAAAAGTAAGGCAAGAGCCAAAGCTGAAAAAACTAATATATTTTGAATAATTATATTCATCTATTTTAAAACTTGGAAAGCTGTTAATGCTACAATATAGGCAAAAGCTGTCATTATAACGAGTTGATACATTGGCCATTTCCATGAATTGGTTTCTCGTTTTACAACAGCAAGCGTACTCATACACTGCATGGCAAAGGCATAGAATAACAACAAAGATATTCCGGAGGCCAAATTAAATAAAGGCTTACCGCTTTTGACATCGACCTCTTTAGCCATTCTATTGGTAATTGTTTCAACTTTATCGTTACCTACACTATAAATGGTTGCTAAAGTGCCTACAAATACTTCGCGAGCTGCAAAAGAACTGACTATGGCTATTCCAATTTTCCAATCATAACCTAAAGGTCTAATGGCTGGTTCAATAGCATGGCCTGCAATACCAATGAAGGAATGTTCTAGTTTATGTGATGCTATTTTTTGTTGTAATTCATCATCAGTTAAATTTTCTGAAGCATATTGCTCAGTAACAATTTGTTCTGCATTATTAAAATTTTCTCCAGGTCCGTAAGATGCCAAAAACCAAAGCACAATTGAAATAGCAAGTATTATTTTACCAGCACCAAAGACAAAAGATTTTGTTTTTTCGATAACAGTAAGTGCTACATTTTTAAACATTGGTAATTTGTAGTTAGGCATTTCTACGACAAAGAATGTTTTACTTTTTATTTTAAGAATCTTATTTAGAATCCATGCTGAGCCAACAGCTGCACCAAAGCCAATAAGATAAAGTAGCATTAAGGTTAATGCCTGATAACTTAAGCCCAAAAACCGACCTTCAGGAATTACTAACGAAATAATGATTAGATATACAGGAAGTCTTGCAGAGCATGTTGTAAATGGTGTAACTAAAATAGTGATTAAGCGTTCTTTCCAACTTTCAATATTACGCGTGGCCATAATTGCAGGGATAGCACAAGCAGTTCCTGATATAAGTGGCACAACACTTTTTCCGCTCAACCCAAAGCGTCGCATAATCCGATCCATTAAAAATACAACACGACTCATATAACCACTTTCTTCGAGGATGGCTATAAACAAGAATAAAAAGGCGATTTGCGGAATAAAAATAACAATACCTCCAAGTCCAGAAATAATGCCTTCTGCCAATAGGTTAGTAAACGCTCCTGCTGGTAATGTATTTTTTGTCCATTCACTTAATGAAGCAAACGAACTATCAATAAAGTCCATTGGCACACTAGACCAGTCGTAAATAGCTTGAAAAATAGTAAGTAGAATGATACCAAAAATTAAATAACCCCAAACTTTATGAGTTAGTATTCTATCGAGTTTTATTCTTAAATCTTTAGCTGTTTTAAGATCTATAGTTTGTCCTTTTTTTAGTGTTTCATTAATAAATTGGTAACGCTTTATGGTTTCTTTTTGTTGAAGCTTTTTTAAATCTGCTTTAGATTTCGTTTTAAAATTAGAAACCGCATCGATAGTTTTTCTATCGGTTTTACCGAAGTTGACATCTTGTGTAATTACTAACCAAAGCTTATATAATAATTGATTTGGAAATGCTTTTCTTAAATTTTCAAAATACGGCTCGTCTATTGAAGATGCTCTCATGCATGGGTTTGTAGAGAGCTCTTTATAATTGGTTATGAGTTCTTTTAACTCATCGATTCCTTTGTTTTTGCGAGTGCTTATTAAAGCAATTTTAGTTTCGAGTTGTTCTTCTAAATAATCAATATCTAATGAAATACCTTTGTAGGTCATTCGGTCAGACATATTAATTACTAAGACTGTAGGTATTTCTAAATCTTTAATTTGTGTAAATAATAAAAGATTACGCTTAAGGTTTTCAACGTCACTTACGACGACTGCAACATCTGGGAAATCTTTATCATTTTTATTAAGAAGTAATTCTATAACAACATTTTCATCTAGAGAAGAAGCATTTAGGCTATATGTACCTGGTAAATCTATAATATGTGCTTTTACACCACGAGGTAATTTGCAAATACCTTCTTTCTTTTCTACTGTAATACCTGGATAGTTTCCTACCTTTTGGTTTAAACCAGTAAGTGCATTAAAAACAGATGTCTTTCCGGTATTTGGATTTCCAATTAAAGCTACATTAATTTGCTTACTCATCCGTTGTTTCTATTTGAATATGAATTGCAGTTTCTTTTCTAATTGCTAAATGAGAACCATTGATATTTAAATACATAGGATCTGCAAAAGGTGCAACCTGAACAAGCTCTACAGAATTACCTGGTAAGCAACCCATTTCTAGTAGTTTTAATGGAATATGAACCGAAGATACATCTATGATAATACCTCGTTGTCCACGTTTTAATTCTGCTAATGTCAAGCTTATTCTTATTTAGATTAATTTTAAAGAAGTAAAAATAAGTGAAAATTATTAGTGTAAAAAGGATGGTTATAGTTATTTGTTGGCTTTAACTTTATTTAAGAACCACCAAAAGACTTTAAGGTTTCTATATCTTCTAAAAGGCGTTCAATATCTTCAGGTTGAGTACCATCATAAAATCCTCTAATTCGACGTTTCTTATCAATAAGCAAAAAGTTTTCGGTATGTATCATATCGTACTGATCACCATTGCCATCTGTTTTTACAGCCAAGTAGCTTTTTCGTGCCAGTTCATAGATTTGCTTTTTATCTCCGGTTACTAAATTCCATTTACTATCGATGACACCTTTCTCCTTTGCGTATTTTTTTAGCTGAGCAACACTATCAATTTTAGGTGTTACCGAATGAGACAATAACATTACATCATTATCATTAAGAATTTCTTTTTGGATTTGGTACATATGATCTGTCATTATAGGACAAATCGTTTGGCATGTCGTAAAAAAGAAATCTGCAACATATATTTTGTCTTTGTAGTTATCTTGAGTTATAGTCTTTCCATTTTGATTGATTAAACTAAAATTGGCAATCTTATGATATTTTTGTTGGTGTTGAATCGTACTATCCACTAACTCTTGGTTCACCATAGATGGGTTCCATACAGGTAATTGCTGCTTTACATTTAATACATTATAAATAATGGCAATAATAATGATAGAGAGAATAGAAAAGAAAATAGCAAAGTTTTTATAACCTTTAAAGAAGGCGAGAAATGACATAATAGCGAATTAAAAATTGAACAACAAAGGTACGATTTGGGTTAATTTTTCTATGTGTTTTTAACATAAAAAACAGTTGTCTAACCATAGATTTATAAATCTGTGTTAAAAATAAATCGATTGGAAATACAATTATTTTCTAAGTTGCTTTAAAACCTTACTTTTGTCAATCGAAATTTGAAAATGATTACATGGAATTTATAATAAAAATATCTCAATTTTTACTCAGTTTATCTCTACTAATTGTACTACATGAGTTGGGACACTTTATACCAGCGAAGCTTTTTAAAACTAAAGTCGAAAAGTTTTATCTGTTTTTTGATGTAAAATTTTCATTGTTTAAAAAGAAAATAGGTGATACCGAATATGGTATTGGTTGGTTACCACTAGGTGGTTATGTGAAAATTGCCGGAATGATAGATGAGAGTATGGATAAGGAACAAATGGCACTGCCACCAAAGCCTTGGGAATTTCGATCTAAACCAGCTTGGCAGCGCCTTATTATTATGTTAGGTGGTGTAACTGTTAATTTTATTTTGGCCTATGTTATATACGTTGCTATATCTTTTGCTTACGGCGATTCTGATGTTACCGTAGATAGTTTAAATGATGGGTATTGGATAGACAACCCTGCTTTATTAGATATTGGTTTTAAAACGGGAGATAAAATTTTAGCAATTAATGAGACTCCTATTGTTAATGATTCTGACATCGGTTTTAACCTTATTAGTGCAGAATCTGTTACCATTAATAGAAGTGGGGTAGAACAGGTTATTGATTTGCCAGAAGACTTTTTAGGAAAATATTCATCAAGTAAAAGCAAAAGAAACTTTGAGTATCGTGTTCCTTTTATGGTAGGAAAAGTACCAGACACCTCTATAAACGCAAAGAAAGATTTAAAACAAGGGGATATTATTAGGAGAATAAATGGAAAGGAATTGAAATATTTTGACCAACTTAATGATATTGTAAGTGGTCTAAAAAATACAGTAGTTTCTGTTGAGGTTCTAAAAGCAGATAATACTGTTGTACAACAAGAATTAAGTATAGACAAGTACGGAAAATTTGGAATAGCGCCATGGACAAATAATTTCAGTCGTTTTGATGAATTAGGCTATTTAGAAGTTACTAGAAAGCAATATACATTTGGAGAAAGCTTTGCAGCTGGAGGGTATAAATTCACAAAAACAATAACGAACTACTTTGGTCAATTAAAAGCAATTTTTAACCCAAGCACTGGAGCTTATAAAGGTCTTGGTGGGTTTAAAGCTATTTACGATCAGTTTTCACCAGTGTGGAGTTGGCCCTATTTTTGGGGTTTAACGGCCTTTCTATCTATTATGTTAGCTATATTAAATTTATTACCAATACCAGCCTTAGATGGTGGTCATGTTATGTTTTTACTCTATGAAATGATATCTGGCCGTAAGCCAAGCGAAAAATTCTTAGAACGCGCACAAGTTATTGGTTTCTTTATTTTAATTGCTTTAGTATTATTTGCAAACGGTAATGATGTATTTAAAGCCATTACAAATTAATTTTTTTAAACCTCAGATAAAAAATAATATTTCATTTGGTGAGAACAAAAAAAATGATTTATATTTGCGCTCGCTAACGCGAAAAGTAACCTTCCTCTTTAGCTCAGTTGGTTAGAGCATCTGACTGTTAATCAGAGGGTCCTAAGTTCGAGTCTTAGAAGAGGAGCATATAAAGCCATTACGTAAGTAGTGGCTTTTCTGTGTTTAAAAAGTGTTTTATCAGAGACTGATGCTATATTTTTTATTCTAAGAGAAATTTACACCCATACATTGAGAGTATTAAACACAAAAAAACACCATCATTAATGATGGTGTTTTTTTAAAGTATACTATAGAAACTTTAAGATTTATACTTCTTCTTTAATTCCTTAAGCATCACATTTGTCATAGTGTCTAAATCATAACCATACTTCCAATTCCAGTCTTTGCGAGCCACACTGTCATCAATAGAGGATGGCCAACTATCTGCGATGGCTTGTCTAAAATCTGGTTTATATGTTATTGAAAACTCAGGAAGCTGTGCTTTGATACTTTCAAATATTTCTTGTGGTGTAAAACTTAATGCAGATAAGTTATAAGAAGACCTAATGGTTAGGTTATCTTCTGGTGCCTGCATTAAATCAATAGTCGCTTTAATAGCATCATCCATAAACATCATTGGTAAGCTGGTGTTTTCAGATAAGAAACATTTGTATCTGCCCTTTTTAATAGCATCATGATAAATTTCTACAGCATAATCTGTTGTGCCTCCACCAGGCATTGCTTTATAACTTATAATACCAGGATAACGAATACTCCTTACATCTACTCCGTACTTATTATAGTAATACTCACACCAACGTTCTCCGACCTGTTTGGTAATGCCGTAAACGGTTGTTGGCTCAGAAATAGTGTGTTGAGGTGTGTTTTCTCTTGGAGTTGTTGGTCCGAAAACAGCAATACTACTTGGCCAAAATATTTTTTTTATAGTTCCGCCTTTTGCTAAGTTAAGTACATGAAAAAGTGAATTCATATTTAAATCCCACGCTTCCATAGGGTACTTTTCTCCAGTAGCGCTTAATAAGGCAGCCATAAGATAAATAGTATCTATATTATGATTTTTACAACAATCTTTAATCGCATTAAAGTTTTTTGCATCAATAATTTCGAAAGGGCCAGAGTTAACTAAATTTAATTGTCGTGTATTAATATCACTGGCAATTACGTTATCTGTACCATGTATTTCTCTAAGTTTGGTTGTAAGTTCAGTACCTATTTGGCCACAAGCGCCAATGACTAATATTTTTGTAGACATATATGGGTTATTATATTCTCAAAAGTAATAAGAAATAGGGTTTATAATTATGAAAATCATTAAAAAAAAGATGATTTTTTAAGAAATTGATAATCAGGTATTTTAACTGTATACTAATTCTAAAAAATTATAGTTTAAGTATCTTTACCACTAAATTAGTTCAGATCATGAAAGTTATAGTCGTTGTTTTTAGTATTGCATGTTCGTTTTTAATTATAAGTTGTGATAATTCAAAAACAGACCAAACTTCTGCAGTTAAGAATGAATCCCAAACTGAATTAAAAATTTCGGCTAAAGCAATCGAAGGTTTTAAATATGACGACTATGCACTTAGTAATGAAGGACAAGATTTAGTGAACGGATGGGAAAAATATCAAGAGTTATCAATTCAAATTAACTACTTGAAGAAAGCTGATTTATCATTTTTTAATAGTGATAAGAAGTTGCTGACAGATTTTATTTCAGACTTAAATGAAAATGTTCCTGAGCGTTTACAAACTAATTCTATAACTTCTAGAGTTTTAATTGTTGAAACTAAATTACTAAAGCTCAATGAAAATTTAACTATTAGTAATATTACCACCGAGACCAAGCTTAGCAGTATTAAAGAAGTCCTTGTAGCATTTTCTAATCTTATTTTTCAGATTAATTGGAAGTTAGAATTTGATGTTTACAACAAAATTGAGGCAGAATAACTTCTTAACAGCTCCTTAAATTTTTGTTAAATTGTAACATTTTTAGGATTCTTAAGTCTTATTCATAGTTACTTTTAATTAAAACTAATCAATATAAACATTATGAAAACTAATCTTAGTCGCTTACTAGCGATAACAAGTTTGGCTTTTTTTACTATGGTCGCATGTAAAGACGAAGCCAATAAAGATTCTGCAATGGCAGAAACGAAGATTCCAGGGATTATCCTAGAAAACATGGATACTTCGGTAAATCCTAAAGACGATTTCTATAATTATGTTAACGGAAGTTGGATGAAAACTAATACAATACCAGTTGAAGAAGCAAGTTGGGGAGGCTTTGGTGTTTTAAGAAAATCTACACGAAACGATGTATTAGAAATTGTAAGAACGTCTAAAGAACTCGGTACTTATGCAGAGGGTAGTGATCAGAAAAAAGCACTATTGTTTTTTGAATCTGAATTAGACACTATTGCTAGAGATGAGCTAGGTATAAAACCAATACAACCTTTAATGAAGGCTATTGACGGAATTAAAAACCTATCTGATATGCAAACTGTATTTGCTGAAACTATTGGTGTAGGTGCTCCATTTTTTAGTCTTCAAATATTTGCAGACATAAATGATAGTAGTATTTATGCACCTTATATAACGCAAGGTGGTTTAGGATTGCCAGATCGCGATTATTATGTATTACAAGATGAAAAATCTAAAGAGCGTCGCCAACAATATGTAGATCATGTTACAAGAATGATGCAGTTTATAGATTACGATTCAGCTGAAGCAAAGGAGGCTGCCGAAATGATTTTAGCATTAGAAACTAAATTAGCAGAGCCTCAATTTGACAAGACGGAGCGACGTAACTTTAATAACTTTAATAATCCTAGAAGTATTGAACAACTTTCAGAATTAACACCAGCTGTTAACTGGAATAAATTTATATCTGAGATGGGAGTAGAACAAAAAATCGATACGGTTTATGTTGTTGAGTTGAGATATATGAAAGCGCTTCAAAATATCTTAAAATCCACTCCAATAGAAGATATTAAGACTATAATGAAATGGAACACTTTAAATTCTAACTCAGGGTTTTTAAGTACTCAAATTGAAAAGGCTAATTGGGATTTTTACAGTAAAACGTTAAGAGGAACAGAAACACAAAGACCAGCTCAAGACCGAGCAATGGATAATGTTACAGGACGTGTTGGAGAAGCTATTGGTAAATTATATGTAGATTCTAAGTTCCCTCCAGAAGCTAAAGAAAAAGCAGAGAAAATGATTGCTAATGTAATCAGCGCATTTAAAGCTAGAATAAATAAGCTAGATTGGATGAGCAATGAGACCAAAGTAAAAGCTATTGAGAAACTCGATAAATTTACGGTTAAGATAGCATACCCTAATGAGTGGAAAGATTACTCTGAATTAATGGTTAAAGAGGGTAATAGTTATGCGGATAACATGATGGCTTTTTCTGAGTGGTCAATGAAAAAAACTTTAGCTGATTTAGGTCAGAAAGTTGATAAAGCAGAATGGAATATGCCGCCACAAATGGTAAATGCATACTTTAATCCATTAAATAATGAGATTGTTTTTCCTGCAGCGATCTTACAACCTCCATTTTATAACTATACAGCAGATGAGGCTGTAAACTATGGTGGCATAGGAGCTGTGATAGGACATGAGATTTCACATGCTTTTGATGATCAAGGCTCACAGTTTGATAGTGACGGGAATTTAATTAATTGGTGGACACCAGAAGATTTAGCAGAATTTACTAAAAGAGGAGATGCCCTTGTTGAGCAATATTCGGCAATAGAATTATCCGAAGGTTTATTTGTAGATGGTAGAAATACTATAGGTGAAAACATTGGGGATTTAGGTGGAGTTCTTGGAGCTTACGATGGCTTACAACTGTATTTTGAGGAAAATGGAAGACCAGATGATATTGATGGTTTTACCGCAGAGCAACGTTTCTTTATGTCTTGGGCTACTGTATGGAGAACTTTAAGTAGACCTGATGCTTTAGAGACTCAAGTAAAAACAGATCCACATTCTCCAGGTGTAGTTAGAGCAACACAACCACTTAAAAATATTGATGTCTTCTATGAGGCTTTTGGTATTAAAGAAGGTGATGCTATGTACTTAGCGCCAGAAAAACGTGTTAGAATTTGGTAATAGATTTAGCGCTTAATTAAAAAAAAAACGCAACCTAAGGGTTGCGTTTTTTTATACTATATACACAAGAATTTTAATTCTTAGTAGTTGTGGTTTTCTGAGCTTTTTGTGCTTCTAAAGCATCTCTACTTATTCTTGCTAAATTAAAGTTTGGATCTACTTCTAAAGCTTCATTCATTAATTTTAATGCTACATTTAGATTTGTATCTTGGTTTTCTTTGAATACCAATAACCCTTTTAGACATAAAAAAGCAGCTTTAAGAGAGGCTTCGTAAGGTTGTTGGGTCTCATAGAAGGCATGTTTCATATCATCCTTAACGTTAGTTAGTCCATATTCTATATTAGACTTTGCACCTACTAAATCATCAACTTGAACTTTCATATCAGCTATTTCATAAGCTAAAGTTGGATTAGGATCTCGTTTAAATAAAACTTCATAGTGCTCTAAGGCAAGTTTAGGTCTATTTAAGCTTTTTAAAGCTAAAGCCTTAACCTCTGTATTCATATTTGAATCACCTTCATTTTTTTCAATACCAATAGTGTTAAGTGCTTGCATATAATTACCATTAGATAAGTATAAATAAGCTAAGGTATCTTTTCTTTCAACCGATGGCTCTAAAATATCTAGATGCGTATGTGCGTTAATAACACCTTGAACATCACCACGAGTTTTCATAGTTTCAAGGAACGTTTTATAATGCTTTTTTAAGTCAGCATTAGTTTGTGCAAAAACTCCTACTGAAAGTAGTAACGCCATTGCCATTGTAATATGTTTCATTTCATTTTAATTTAAGTGGCTAAATCTATAAAAATTAATTATAAATGGACTTAAAAATCTATTAATTTCTATGGAGCCTGTTTAAAAGTATATTTCAAATTTTGTACCAATATAGAACTATCAATTATTTTGCCCTTACTTTTTTTAGCTTTATTAAATTTAGGAAGTGCCAAATCGGCTTTTAAACAATACTCAGAATAATATCCTTTTTTAGTTGGATGTGCTGGGTATGTTGCATTTATCGAGATATTCCAAGTGTTTTTTCTAAGTAGCATAGCTATTATTTCAATACAATCTTGTTTGTGTATAAGATTAATAGGTGCTTCAGGGTTTGCGATATTTGTTTTCCCTGATAAATATTTTGCAGGATGACGCTTATCATCAAACAGACCACCAAAGCGCAAAATCGTAGTTTTAAACTTAGCGTTTTCACGAAGAGATTCTTCTATTTCAATAAGTTGTTTTCCATTATTTGAATTGGTATTTGGTAAAAGATCTTCAGTAATTTTAGAGAAGTTAAAATCATCTTGATAAACAGAGATAGAACTAATAAAAAGTACATTTTTTATGGAGCTTTTTTCAATAGCATTAATTAAATGTATTAGTTCTGCACTATGATTTTTATTGGGACTTTTTCTTAATCCAGGCGGAATATTAATAATTATAGTAGTGCTTCCTTGGAGAAATTTAGAATAATTGCCAATTAATTTATCCTCATCTAGTTCAATTAAAAAAGGATCTATTCCGTTAGATTTTAAAGTACTTAATTTATCCATCGAAGTTGTAGAGCCTTTAATAGAAAAGCCTTCATTTATTAAGGCTTTTGCTAAAGGAAATCCTAACCATCCGCAGCCTATTATACTAATTTGATCTTTCAAAAAATTAAAAAATTATAGTCAATAGCAAAAGTACAATTATCCTTTATGTAAATACCACATGTTTTGTTAACCCATTAATTTTTAGTAACTTTAGTTGAATACAAAATATAAGATTATGGGAATTAAAAGTTTTCAAGGTTCACGAAGACAGCAAAACACGGTAGAACCTAATGCTCTAAAAGTAAGAGATTATATGACTACTAATCTTATAACGTTTACTGCTGACCAGTCTGTGCAAGATGTTGTAGAGGCTTTAATAAAGTTTAAAATATCTGGAGGACCTGTTGTTAATGATAAAAATGAACTCGTTGGTATAATATCTGAAGGGGATTGCTTAAAACAATTAAGTGAAAGCCGCTATTATAATATGCCTTTAGATCACGATAATGTTGAAAAACGTATGGCTAAAGATGTCGAAACCATTGATGGTAATATGAATGTTTTTGATGCTGCAAATAAGTTTCTTCAGTCTAAAAGAAGACGATTTCCTATAGTTGAAAATGGTAAATTAATTGGTCAGATAAGCCAGAAAGATATTCTAAAAGCGGCACTTAATTTAAAAGGTGTAAATTGGAATAGCACTACTAAAGGAAATTCTTAATCGTCGCGTTTTACTAAAGCATAATAATCCCCTTCTAAAGGTAAATATCCTTGATCGTACACAAAATAATAAGTAGTACCAGCCTTTGTAATATAGATACTAGTAAAATAATTAAAGTCGAATCCTTTTTCTATGAGCTTAGCTCTTGAGCATTTTGTCTTTTTATTAGGATTTAGTGTTTCAAGTATTCTATAATTTTTTCTTAATCTGTTATTAGTGTTTCTAATAAGGTTTTTAGAATCTTTATTAATGCGATTATTAAAGGCATTTCTACAGCCATCGCTGCAGAATTTTTTATCCATTCTACCCACAATCCTATCACCACATTCAGGACATTGTTTCTGCATAACTTTTAATTAAGAACCACAATATAGTTATTATATCAGTTATAACCCACTGGCTATTATATTGGTATTGTTTACTTTTTTGTAAACAGTTGTTGCATACACCTTAGATTGTAAAAATGAGGTAATATTATCTATACTAGATTTTGGTTTGTTAGTCGTAACAGATGCATTAAAAACACTATGACCTTTTAAGGTTTTGATTTTAGGATAGCTTCTCAGATTATGAAACTTACCAGGTACGACTAGATCTATATATAGATCGACAATGATTAAATCAAAAGCCTTAACATTAGCCATTATAAAATCGATCGCATCAGCGCAGTGTATTTTTAAATTTGTATCCTCTATTAGATCAATTTCAACGGCTTCAATTTTAAAATTCTTTGTAAAGAACCCTAATTGTAGTTAGCTTTTTCAGAGTTTAAGTTTTTTTTTCGTTGTATTACGTTATTTCTAAAACACCACTATATTTAGATTTTACAGTTTTTGTGACAGGGTAAATATAGCTGAGAAGTCTTTTCATTGCTGGTAAATATAAGTTTTATAATGGCATCTATATACAATTTTAAACGACTACAAGTATTTACAAACGAATTTAAATATGTAACTACCGAGTAAGATTTGGTAAGCATTACATCTTTGCAGTGTTGAATCAATGAAGGTTCAATAGTATTAACTGTTTAACATTAAAATTTAGAACACATGAACACATTAAGAAACAAAGTACAGTTGATTGGTAACTTAGGAAATGACCCAGAAATCACCAATTTTGAATCAGGTAAAACTTTAGCAAAATTTGCAATTGCAACTAACGAGAGTTATAAAAATTCACAAGGAGAAAAAATTACAGATACCCAATGGCATAATATAGTAGCTTGGGGAAAAACTGCACAAATTGTAGAAAAGTATATTACAAAAGGAAAAGAGGTTGCAATTGAAGGTAAACTAACAACACGTTCTTGGGAAGATAAAGATGGTATGAAGCGTTACACTACAGAAGTGGTTTGTAGTGAGCTTTTAATGTTAGGAAAGTAATATCTTTTCTTTTAAAATAGGTAATAAAAAGAGCAGCCAATTGGCTGCTCTTTTTTATTTAGAATATAAATTTTTTATTTTTTTACTATTTTTTTGGTAATGCTTTGTCCATTACTAACGTTAGTTAATTTCATGAAATATAAAGCACTAGTTAAATTATCTAAGTTAGAAAGTGTTAAACTACCATTAGAAGCAGTTTTACCTTCACTTAAAATAACTCTTCCATTGATATCAATAAGATCTAAAGTATAATCATCAGAGAAGTTATTTGCTAGCTTAACTGTAATTGATGACATAAATGGATTTGGGCTAACCTCTATCCCAGCCAAATCAAATTCTTCAACAGTTAATGAACCACCACAAATTGACCAACCCATATCTTCAAAAAATCCAAGTGTCATTGGTCCAGGATTATGATTTGCTTCACCTTGACCTATCGCAAAGGTCATTAAAGAATTAATAGTGCCGTTAAAAGTAGATTCATCCCAGTGACTATAACTAGAACCTTGATTCCAAGAAGTAGGAAGATATAATTTAGGCGCAACACCACCATTTTGTCCTGTGGAAATAGCGCTAATATTAAATAGATCATTACCTGTTAATTGGTCACCTAAAGCGATACTAGGATCTGTAAAAGATAGTATTGCATCACCAGTTCCGTTTTGTATAAATGTGTCATAGACTATTGGAATATTATTAAACCTAATTTCACCTTCTCCAGCACCATCTACACTTGCTCCGCCAAAAAAGCCAAGCCCGTGACCCAACTCGTGTAATACAACAGATACAAAATCAGTTTGATTACCTGGAGGGTTTGCATCTAAACCAAAATACCAGTTGGCAGTACTACTAAAATTTGCATTAATATCAATCGTAACTCCACCGAATGTGTCAGATTCCATATCTTCAATTTTCTCCCACAATGCACGAGCATAAAATACGTTTGGAATAGCATCAGGGTGGTTAGATGTGAAAGCACTATTTGAACCAGCACTACCTAATACTCCAGGAGATAAAGCGGCAAAAGTAGCATCTACCCTAATTGGTTGGCTAGATTCTATTGACATTGACCATATATCTACCGCAAATTGAAATGCTGTTTGCGCTTCAGGGAAAGATTCGAATCCATTGTATGTTACTATAAAGGTAGAACAAGCTGTTCCTCCTCCTTGCATTTTTTGAATAACATTTTGAGATCTAGGTATTGAAATAAAACCGTTAAATTCTCCTTCATAAAACACACATGCTGGTTCTGTGGGTGTATAAACTTCTGGAACAAAGTCTAAAACCTCTTGGCTTGTTCCTACAAAAGAACATAGTAGTAAGCCAAATACAGAAAGTGGCTTCATAAAAGTATTCATATTTAATGTAATTTTATTCATAGTATTATTGATTTTTGCCATAAAAATAAGATAAATTTAATTAATAGCTCTTAAAATATAATTATCTTAGTTTAACGCACGTAATACCGCATAAATCTTAATAAAGATAGGTTTTACTTTATAATTAAAGTTTATTAAGGCTACGAATTGATAGTTTAGAAGTAAGTATACACACCTTAAGTATTTAGTTTAGTAGTCTAGGGTTTTTAGTATCTACTACTTTAGAAAAATATGCTGTTATAATATAAGCCTTTGTCTTAATACAATACTTTCAGAGCTTATCTAAACAGCGGTATAGTTACTAACCAATTAGTGTGGTAATATAAAATGAATTAAAGTATTAAGCTGCTTTTTTAAGAAGATCAAAACAAGGACATTTTTTACAACGCTTATTCTCACTTTTTTTAAATTTCTTACAGCATTTAGACTTTACTTTAACTAAAGTGTCAAAACCAGAAGTTTCAAGAACTTTAAGACGTTCTTTTTTTAGCTTTTTGTTTTTCTTGCCCATTGAAAAATTAAATCAATACCACAAAAATAACTATTTTTATTTATTCTAAATAAGATTTAGCTTAAATTCTACTGTTTCATTACTTATTATTAAATTAATGAAACAGTAAAATAAAACTTTAAAGTAGTTTAAAAAAGAATTGACTTCTTATACTATAAATTGGTCTAAATGCCAGTACCAGGAACTTGAGCTGCAGAATTGACCGTCATTTGTTGAATATCTCTATCAAATAAATAGAGTCCGCCTTTATCGTCACCAATCATATTTACTTTATCGAGTATCATTCTTGCTGTAGCTTCTTCTTCAATTTGTTCTGCTACATACCATTGTAAAAAGTTGTGTGTTGCATAATCTTTTTCTTGAAGTGAAATATGAACCAATTCATTAATACTTTCTGAAACAAATATTTCGTGAGCTAATAGTTTTTCGAACATTTCTCCGTAAGAATTGAACATCACGTTAGGCGCATTTAATTCAGAAACATGAGCATGTCCACCACGTTCGTTAACAAACTTTACAAGTTTTAACATGTGCTCGCGCTCTTCATCAGACTGGTCGTACATAAAGTTTGAAATCCCTTCTAGGCCTTTGACCTCTGCCCAAACGGCCATGGCTAGATAAGCTTGAGAAGACTCAGCTTCAATACGTATTTGTTTATTTAATGCAGATTCAATTGTTTTAGATAACATAGCTTTAATATTTTCATCAAAGATACGTAGTTAAAAACATAAAAAAGAACAGGAGTTTTAGATTAGATTATTTTTTTACAAGCCTAAAATTAAAAGTAACAGAGACTTCATCCGATAATTTGTTTTTAACGATTTTAGGAATTTCAATATTAAAACCTGAAACTAAAACTTTAAAACTACCGGATAAAATAATTTTGTCATCTACTACTTTAATAATTAGAGGAATATTATTTATAGGCTTTGTAATTCCATGAAATGTTAGAGAGCCATTTAGCGATAAAGAACTATCAGTTTCACTTAAATCACTAAAAGCAAAATTTTCTATTTTACCTCTAACTGTGGCTTTTGGGTGCATGTCTGATTCTGCATAGTTTTCGTTAAAATGCTCTTCCATTAATGCATTTTTAAAACGAAAAGCTTTTACTAAAGCTAAGGCTGCAAAATCACCATTTTTACTATTTAATATGGCTGTGACTGAGCTATTTTTTGCTGCAACCTCTTCAAATGAAGGTACGGAAGCTTCAAAATTGAGTGAGCCAGTTTTGGTTAAATATTTATTCTGACCAATTACTGTACTAATACTAATAATAGCGACTAATGTAAAAATTAACTTTTTCATAATATTCTAATTTTCTAACAGACCTTCTTGTTCCCATTGGATAATAAGATCAATTAAATTTTGTGGCAATCTTGGGCCTCCAAAAGGCATTCCAAATCCTACATCAGTAGATGAAACACGACCAATTAAATTTCTATTTTCAATAGCTTCAATAACATTACTATGAGTTGTTAGCGACATTGGCGCACCATTAACAGGCGGATTATTATGGCAAGAAATACAGTTGTTATCTATTATTGTTTTGATATTAGCATCATAAGTCACTATATCATCTATAAGTATAACTTCTGTTAAATCGTCTTCATTAGAATAAGAACAACTATAAAAAAGACTCACAATTATTAAACAGAATAGGTATGTATGTTTCATAATAGTTTAAGTTTTAAAAAACACGACTTAAGTTAAATCCGAAATAAATATTGCCGTCGCTCCAATCACCAGTAGCTTGTCCTAAAAACCCATTGGTGTTCATAGCTTGTGCATTAGAAAAATGCATCTGAAATACATGGCCACCAGTCTCTAAATCGAAACCAATTGATAACGGATTTTTAAAAGGTGAATTTTCTGCTCTATTAAGATGCCAGCCGTAATCTACATTTATTGACCAACGCTTGCCTAATTTTTGTCTTCCACCAAAACCCAATGCGTATTGTGAGTTGTGTTGCTTGTTATAAGCGACAAAATTATCGTGAAAAAACGTTGGGGCTAATTCTAACGATAATTTTGAGCTTACTTTTTTAGATATTAGTAGTTGCACTGTATATCCTAGACGATCCCTAAATTCTAACTTCGGTAAATTTTCTTTTTCAAATGATGTATTTATTAGTATTGAATTAAAGGCAACTATGGTAAATGGAAATACGTTTTCTCTTTGTCTAACAAGTCTAAATTTTGCTGAGGCTTCATAGATTTTTTGAAATGAGCTTCGCGATACTCCAATATTTATGGCATCTGTAATACCATAAACAAAGTTGAGTCGTGTTACTGCATCATCTAATCCGAAAAAACTGTCAAAACCATTTTCTATACTACCAAATCTATGAGAAACTATAAGCGTCATTTCCTTTTTTGCAACCAATTTGGTAGATTCAAAATTTACAATTTTTAATCCTTTAAAAGCAGCTGACGCGTAGTTGTTAATCACAGAATCTGTATCAATTTCACTTAATAAGTCATCTTCTTGAGCCCTTAAAAAAAGATATAGGAATAGTGATAGAAATAATAGTGAATATTTCATTTTTAAATATTAGAGTGTAAAAAGTGTTTGTTAGACTAGATAGTTTTCCTCAGCTTATTGTTTTATAAAACGTTTTACCTGTGTCTTGTCTTCTGAATTTACCTGAACAATATAAAGGCCACTATTAAGTAAAGAAACATCTATTGAAGCACTGTTTGTGTCCGTTAATTTATTGGTCATAATGATTTTCCCAAGTAAATCAATAATTACGAGTTCTCCGTTAGTTAAGTTTTTTGAAAAAGTGATGTCTAAAACTTCATTAACAGGATTTGTATGGATACGAAATGCGTTTCGTGTTTCGTCTTCAACTCCTAAATTATTTTCAACGGTTATTTTACCAGACATACTACCAGCTCCGTGAACTCCACAGAAATAATCGTTATCACCAACTACTGTAAATGTGTAAGAATATGTTGATCCCACTGGACCAAGAAAACCACTTGTGAAGGTTTCTACAGAACTTCCTGCTACATTTTCAACAGTGTGGTTAGCATCTAACCAAGTCCAAATAACGGTATCACCAGTTTCAATAGTTAAATCAGCAGTTCCGGTTCCGGTAACATTTCTTTCCCAATTAAGATTGTGTGTTGTTTGTGCATTGGTACTTAGTAACCCTAAGGCTAATGCGATAATGAGTAATTTTGATTTCATAATTTTTAATTTATTTATTATTTATTATTTGACTATTTTGCATTGATCTAATTTTACTTGTTCTAACAAGTTATCGTAACCAATAACACGACCTTTAATCTTTATTTTGTAATTATCTACAAATGAAGACTTTATCTCATTTGTAAATTGACAGAAGACTTTATCGTCTATTGTAATTTCATTAGTATTCAGTTCTGATATTAGTCCTGAAACTTCAATAGTTTTATTTAAAAATTTCTGTTCTGAAGCGATCGCATTCTCAGAAAATAATTGGGCAATTTTATTAGAAGTCATTTCAAACTCTGCACTTTCATTTTCAATATTTCTATGATCTTGGTAGATATAGTTATATGCAATTACAGCTGTAATAATTAAAATGATTAGAACAATTAATTTTTTGCGCATAGCTTCAATTATTAAATACAATTATTTTCGTATTGTAACCTATCATTGTCTCCTACTCTAAAATCTACTTCAGTCTCGACACTGCAAGTTCTAATTTCTTGTAAAATCCAATTATTATTACATAATGGTAGACTTGGGATATCTATTATAACTTCTAAATTATTACCGTTACCATTAGTAATCCAAGTTCCAAAAACTGTGGTTGAATTCCAGTAAACAGTTAGTGTTCCGTCAGCTAAAAAGTTAAAAACATAACCGTCATATATCGTGTCATAATCTGTGTTATCGCGTTTTAATCTATTTACCTGCCAATTAGAGCAGTCGGTAAGTAAGGTTTCTATTAGCACACTTGTACAGTCATCACAGTCATCGTCTTCGTAATCATAGTCGTCATCCTCATCGCATGTATTGTCTGCATTTAAGATTGCAGATTCTAATTCGTTAAAGTCGTTAATACTAATTTCAGAACTATCTGAACTTACAGCAGTAATAGGGAAATTAAAAGTTACAATATCACTAGTACTAATATCACCAATAAAATTATACAACTGATTATCATTTTCAAGATTTACAGTATCTAATAGTTCACTTACAGCGTTGAAAGTAGAGGCTTCTATAGGATATTGAAAATCTAAACATTCAATATCATTATCATCAACATTTTCGCCACTACAATTAGCTGTAAAACTGTTTAATTCTGTACTATTAGTTACTTCTACTTCGGTAAAATCGGTTTGTATTATAGTTATGGGAAATACAATACTTAAGTTATCTGTGTCAGCATCAGACTGATCAAAAATACATTCTACAGTTGCAAAATCAGTATTAGAGTTGAGTATAATCTGCTCACTATTTGCATTTACAGTGTAAGGGAACGCAATATCAAAACAATTGGCTTTGTCTATTATATTATTAGATGAGCCGTCATTAGATGCAGTGCGTTGCAGAAGTAGAGCTATGCTAGAGTTAGCAACCAGTACTTCTTCTTCGGGTGTTTCAATAAATTCTGTTTCCTCTGTTCTACAAGATGTAAACATTAGTGTAGTTAATAAAAACGATAAAATGTAAGGTCTTAAATTCATGATGGCTGTGTTTTGTTTGTTGCCATTTAATATATAACAACTAACTTTTAAAAACTACTGAACTTTTCTGAATAAATATTTATCTACCTTTAACCAAACTAAATAATTTTGTCTAAAAGTTTAAACGAAAATATTTGCGAAGCCAAGACCTTTGAGCGTGTATACAATGAGCACTTAGACGATGTGCATAATTTTTTATACTATAAATATGGTGCGCAATTTAACCCGAGAGATAAAGCACAAGATGCCTTTATTAAATTATGGGACAACTGTAAAAAAGTAACATTTGCAAAGGCCAAATCTTTTTTATTTACTGTTGCTAATAATATGATGCTAAATGAAATTAAGCATCAGAAAGTAGTTTTAAAACACCATAAAACCGAGCCAAAACATTATACCAACGAAACACCAGAGTTTATTTTAGAGCACAACGAGTATTTAAATAAATACAATAAAGTACTCTCTAATCTAAAAGAAGAACACCGTGTTGCGTTTTTGCTGAGTAAAGTAGAAGGGAAAAAGCATAGTGAGATAGCCGAGTTTTTAGGAGTGACACAGAAGGTCGTAGAATATAGAATTTACAGTGCTTTTAATATTCTAAAAAAAGAGATCGAAGGATTTAAGATAAAATAATAAGGAGAAATAGAACTTAGGTTGTTATGTAATTAATAAGACAGTTTATGATTGAAGACGATTTATTAAAAAAGTGGTTAAACGAAGATCTTACAGATGCAGAACAAGATGCATTTAGTAAGCAAGATGACTATGAAATAAATCGAACAATAATAAATAGAGCGAAGTATTTTAAAGCATCACAATTCTCTAGTGGTCATGATTTTGAAACTTTTAAAAAGGCCTATGAAAATAAATCAGTCAAAACAAGAAAAACGACATTTCATCTGATAAGACCATTTTTAAAAATAGCAAGTGTACTTGTTATTTGTCTTGCCGTTTATTTTACTATTTTTAATAGTAATACAATTGAAGAATTCACTTTAGCTAGTGAAAAGATAACCATTAGTTTGCCAGATTTATCTAAAGTAACTTTAAATGCAGATTCTAAAATAACCTATGATGCTGATATTTGGAGCCATAAAAGACGTTTGAAATTAACAGGTGAAGCTTATTTTAAAGTAGCAAAAGGAAAAACGTTTGATGTTATTACGCAAACAGGAATGGTTACCGTTGTCGGAACCGAGTTTAACGTAAAACAACGTGATAATTATTTTGAAGTAAAGTGCTATGAGGGTATAGTGAAAGTAACATCAGATACTATTACAAGACAATTATTAGCAGGTGATACGTACCGAATTCTAAATAATAAATTCAGCCAAGATAAAATATTAGATGTTGAGCCAGAATGGACTACTAATAAAAGTAGTTTTAAGTCTATTCCTTTTGCAGAGGTAGTTAACGAGTTAGAGCGTCAGTACAACATAAAGGTTACGTTTAAGACTATAGATTCTACAAGAGTTTTTTCAGGTGCATTTATGCATAATAATTTAGAGTCTGCACTTTCTGCCATAACACAACCTATGAATTTAGCTTTCGTAATTAGTTCACCGAACCAAGTACTAATTCATGGTAAAACAAATTAAGCGATTTAGTTTAGCACTACTTCTAAGCCTCCTTTTTTCTCTTAAAGTTAACGCACAAGACGTTAGTAATAAATTGCCTTTAATTGAAATTTTAACTGCATTAGAAACCCAATTTAATATTCAGTTTAATTATGCTGAAGATGCTATTTCTAGTCTAGTAATTGCAGCTCCACCAAAAGAGATATCACTAAAGAATGTTTTAATCTATTTAGAAGATAAAACTGGGTTTATGTTTTCACTAACTAATGATAATACGGTTTTGGTAATTGCCACAAATAATTCTTTAGAGCTTCAAAAATTATCGGAAATAGTAGTTGAAGGCTATATTGTACGCGGTATTAATAAATTAAGTGACGGATCTTTTGAAATTGACATTTCAGATTTTGATATACTTCCAGGTTTAGTAGATACAGATGTTTTACAAGCAGTGCAAGCATTTCCTGGTATACAGAGTATTAACGAAACAGTATCAAATATTAATATTAGAGGAGGAACACACGATCAGAATCTTATTTTATGGGATGATATTAAAATGTACCAATCTGGTCATTTTTTCGGTCTTATTTCTATGTTTAATCCCCAGATAACGCAGCGTGTATCTTTAACTAAAAACGGATCACAAGTAGAGTTTACCGATGGGGTTTCGGGTATTATTTCTATGGAAACAGATAAAGAGGTGAGTGATGAGTTTAAAGGCAGTTTAGGCATTAATTTTATAGATGCGAATGGTTTTGCAGATGTTCCTATTAGTGAAAAATCGTCATTGCAAGTTGCCGTACGAAAGTCTATAAGTAATTTCACAGAAACACCAACTTATAATAATTTTTTTGAACGTATTTCACAAGATACAGAGGTAGAAAACAATACAATGGATATTCTAAATTCCGATAAAGAATTCGATTTCTATGACATTTCATTACGTTGGCTTTACAGAATAAATGACAAAGAGGAATTAAGAGTCAATTTTATAAATACAGCCAATGAACTACTCTTTAATGAGAATACAACTATTAATACTCTAGAAGATTCTAGAGAGAGCAGCTTAAGACAAAATAGTATTGCAGGTGCGATTGCATATTCAAAGATTTGGAATGATAAGTGGCAAACTTCTTTTGAAGGCTATGAAACAGATTATAAATTAAAATCTGAAAATGCTAATATTCTGGATACACAACGTTTTCTTCAAGAAAATAAGATTTCTGAAACAAGTTTAAAACTAAAGGCAAATTATAAAATTAAAGAAAGGTTGCAATTACAGAGTGGCTATCATTTTGTAGAAACTAAAATTACTAATTTAGATGATGTAGATAACCCTATTTTTAGATTATTGGTGTCAGAAATTGTTAGAACACATGGTGTTTTTTCGCAATTATCATATAAATCTGAGGATAGGAAAACAAATTTAAACACAGGCTTTCGTTATAACTATATTGGAAAATTTGACAAGCATTTATTAGAACCAAGAGTAAGTTTATCTCATAAGTTTTTTAATTATTTTTCTTTTGAAGTTTTAGGTGAATTCAAACATCAAAATACATCTCAGGTTATTAATTTTCAGAATGATTTTTTAGGTATTGAAAAACGAAGATGGCAATTGTCTAATAATAGAGATATACCAATTATAAGAAGTAGACAAGGCTCCGTAGGTCTTTCATTTAATAAAAGTGGATGGCTTATTAGTGCTGAAGGCTATTACAAAAAAGTAAAAGGTATTACAACGCAAAGTCAAGGGTTTCAGAACCAATATGAGTTTGTAAAAACTGATGGAGAATACACTGTAAGAGGTGTAGATTTTATAATTAGAAAACAATTAACTAATTTTAATACATGGTTGAGTTATTCTTACATGAATAATAATTACATCTTTAAATCATTACCGGAGTATTCTTTTCCTAGTAATTTTGATGTAACACAAGCCTTTACTTTAGGTACAAATTACACTTCAGAGCGTTTGAAAATCGCTGCTGGTTTAAATTGGAATTCTGGCAGGCCAACAACACTTCCAGAAGTGGGTAACGAAATGAGTAATGGAGACATTAATTATAGCGAAACAAATTCTAATCAATTACAAGATTATTTAAGGGTAGATTTATCAGCCATGTACGATTTTAAATTAAGCAAAACAACTACAGCAAATCTTGGTCTGTCTGTGTGGAATCTTTTAGACAAAAAGAATATTATTAATAGTTTTTATAGACTCAATAATGGCGTGGTAGACGCCGTCAACCAATATTCTTTAGGTATTACACCTAATGTTGTTTTTAGAGTTAACTTTTAGAAGTTTAAAAGAAGATATCTTGTGCTAATCTAAAGGTATTGGCATGCGCATCTACAATAACTTTAATGTCTGGTGAGTAACCACCTCCCATACTACACATTACAGGTATATTGTTGTTTTTACATAGCTCTAAAACAAACCGATCTCGCTCTTTGCACCCTTTTACCGTCATGCCGAGTTTCCCTAATTTATCTGAAGTTATTACATCTACTCCACAGAGATAATATATAAAATCGGGTTGTTGGTCTTCAATTAGTTTTGGTAATGTATCCTTTAATAATTTTAAGTAGGTATTATCATCCGTTTTATTTTCTAATGCTATATCTAAATCGCTTTGCTCTTTTTTAAACGGGTAATTATGTTTACCGTGCATAGAAAAGGTAAATACGGAAGTATCATTTTTAAATATTTCTGCAGTGCCATTGCCTTGGTGTACATCTAAATCTATAATCAATATCTTTTTTGCTAAGCCTTTATTTTGGAGATAGCGTGCTCCAATAGCCTGGTCGTTAAGTAAACAAAAAGCTTCGCCACGATTAGTGTAAGCATGGTGTGTGCCACCAGCAATATTCATTGCAATACCATGTTTAATAGCAAATTCGCTGGCTTTTATAGTGCCATCTGCAATAATGATTTCGCGTTCTACTAAAATTTCACTTAGCGGAAATCCTATTTTTCTGGCAGCACGTTTGTCTAAAGTAATATTGACTAAGTCATAGTAATACTCAGGCTCGTGTACGGCAAGGATAAACTTGTCATTAGGGCGTTCTGGTTCAAAGAAATTATCATCACTGCAAGTCCCTTCATAAAGTAACTGCTGTGGCAGCAAGTCGTATTTCTCCATTGGGAAACGATGTCCTTCTGGTAGTGGGTGTTTGTAGATACGATGTAATGCTATTTTCAGCATAAATTACTAAGCAATTTTAATCACCTAATTTAAGGATATAGATTTCTCCTCAAAAACAAATGAACCATCATTTGCGATACCTTCTATAAATAATGTTATTGGAGTTTTTGGTCTTTTTATCTTTATACTAATTGTACCATTTTCATCTAATTTTAGTTGAGGTTTCCAATCAACAATACCATAACCTTTATAAAAGGGGTCATCATAATATTTATATTTAGGCACATAAAATTTTTTCTCTTCACTAAACGTTAAAGGAATAGTATAGACTTGTGCTGATTTGTTGCTTCCAAGTGCTCTATAAACACTAGTGTTAATTGTGTATAATTTTAGTTCACCGTTATTACCTCTAATACCTCCGCCTATACCACTTCGGTTTATTTCTATATAGTCTATTTCATTTAAGGACATTCTATATAGCATACTAGTACCCATTAAAGGTTGATCATTTAAATATACCATCATAGGGTTATCTGATCTTCCACTAAAAAAAGTAACTTCACCTGTGCTACTAGTTTCGGTTTGAACTCGATTGGCTCTTAAGTAATCCTCTAATATGTAAAATGCATAACGGTCTTCGTCTGTAATAATTTTAATTGTTCCATATCTATTTTTACCTAACTCACGTGTTCTAATTCTCAATTTATCTAAATCTGATACAACAAGTACCTCTTCTAATTGCTGTACTTCATTTAAATTTTGATAGGCTACCGAATTTATGTTTAATTCAATATCTAATTTATTTGATGCGTTAGGAATAAGTATGTTTTGTTTAGTTTCTAAGGCTGGTATTCTACTTGGAATAGATTGTAAATAAAGTTTTGCTGGTAGTAACCCGTCATCACTCTTTAAGCGCGATAAATAAATTTTATCAGTTTCTGAGATAAAAATGTTTGGTATAAAAAAAGCATTTTCACTTTCATTAAACTCAAACATAGTAGGTTCCCATTTGGGTGTTGCATGCAACATATACTTAGCAACTTTATCTTCTTCATTACCATTAACATTAGCTTTTAGCGTTATACCTTGTTCAAAAGGGAAAAATTGATTAGTAGCATCACTATATATTTTATCCCAACTATAGCTACTCCAACCTTGAGTTAATAGCAAATCATCTAATTCATATTTCTTTTTTTCATTAACATTAGTAAAATAGTACTTTCCTCTTTCTATGGATCCATTTACATACGGTTGTAAATAGGTGTGAGATAAGATATTGTGATGCTTTTTATAAGAAAGCGTTGCTTCTGGAAGTACAGAAATACTCAATGAATTAAATTGAGAAGGATTAATTGTTTTATAACTCAAGTTAATAGTTAAAGAGTCATATTGTTTCTTAGCAGAGACAGCATCTGAACTTATGATATTTATCCCTTGGTGGTTAAAAAATAAACGTTCTGCTATCGGTTGATCTTCCTCATTGAAGAGCGTTAATATATTAGTGCCTGCTGGGCAATTACTAAAATCAATAATCTTAGTAACGGCTGTCTTGTCATTAAAATAAACGTCGAGTACTTCGTAAAAATCTCCATTATGGATTAATAAAGTATGTCTTTTGTTCCTAATTTTTTCTAAAGTCACATCATTGGTTATGATAGATAAAAAAGCTTTAGTTTTTTGTCTTTTTAAGGATAGAATAATTCCATTTGGTTTAATCCTTTGATTTATTTTAAAGTTTAAATCAGCATCCTTATAATTTATTTTTACTCTATAGCTGTTGTTTATATCTGCAAGTAATTGAAATTTACTAATTCCAAACTGGTTGGTTGTAAATTCAGATAAAACCACATTATTTTTATCTAAAACCTCACCTTTCAGGTTTGGTATCCCAAGTCCAGATTTATCTTTAATAATAACACCTACATTATTAACGACACTATTAAGTATGTGTCCGCTTTCTGGTAAAAACTGAGCGTCTATATTATTCCCTGTTTCAGCGTTTTCGACATATTCTTCAGCCGCTGGATCAATGATTCTTATGGACTCTGTATAATAGTTTTGCTCATCAAAATTAAGCATCCAATTGGTGTAAGCTTTAAACGTGTAATAACCAGATGAAAATGTAGAATCTAAGCTTATTGCATTTATAGCAACACCTTTATCTACACGGATCAGTTTTTCTTTAACAATAGTGTTGTTTGCATCAGATACGCTTATATATAAATTGGTAGTAAGTAAAGATGGTTTTTTATCTTTTTTATCTAAAACATAAGCCGTAAAACCAATATCCTCCCCTTTGATATACGTAGATTTGTTAAGATGGGCATATACTATTTCTCTTGCAGCTTCTGTATAATCTTCATAAGCGTCTACTAGATCAGAATCTTCTTGCGAATTTGCAGAGAAGTTAGGTGAGATAAACAAGATAAGTATTAAAGGAAGTCTAAGTAAGTTAAGTATTTTCATAATGGCTGATTTTTATATAAAAATATCAAAAATTACAACATTGCTTATGGGTTTTAACTAATCTTTAGGTCAATAAAGACCTATTTACGAAGCTATACAAAATGCTGTTTTAAAAATCTACTTATGAAGCTGAAGCTGAATACGTTTTCTAGCCACATCAACTTCTAAAACTTTTACGATAATTTGCTGATGAAGATGAACGTGCTCATTAACATCTTTAACAAAAGTATCTGATAAATTAGAGACATGTATAAGGCCACTTTCTTTAATACCAATATCTACAAAACAACCAAAGTTGGTTATGTTATTGACGATTCCCGGTAATAACTGTCCTGTATGTAAGTCGTTAATCGTCTTTATACTTTGATTAAAAGTGAAGACTTTCGCTTGTTCTCTAATATCTAAACCAGGTTTTTGTAGCTCTTTAATAATATCTTGAAGCGTTAGTAAACCAATAGTTTCTGTGTAATATTTTTTTAAATCTATTTTTTGAAGAACCCCTTTGTTTCCAATTAATTCATCAAGAGAAATTTTCTCGTCCTTTGCCATTTTTTCAACTATTTTATAAGCCTCAGGATGAACAGAAGAATTATCTAGCGGATTTTTAGCATCATGAATTCTTAAAAAACCAGCAGCTTGTTCGAAAGCTTTTCCACCCAAACGCGGTACTTTTTTAATTGTATTTCGCGATGTAAATACGCCATTTTCGTTTCGATAATCAAAGATATTTTCAGCTAGTTTTGGTCCAATACCAGATACATAACTTAGTAAAGAGGTACTTGCCGTATTAATGTTAACACCAACAGAATTTACACAATTTTCTACCACAACATCTAATCGCTTCTGAAGTTTCGTCTGATCTACGTCGTGCTGGTATTGACCAACACCAATAGATTTAGCGTCAATTTTTACTAATTCGGCTAAAGGGTCTTGTAAACGTCGTCCAATAGATACCGAACCTCTTACAGTTACATCGTAATTTGGAAACTCATCACGAGCAATTTTTGATGCAGAATAAATACTAGCTCCAGCTTCACTTACCACAAATACTTGAAGTTCGTTCTTAAACTGAATCTTTCTAATCAACGCTTCAGTTTCTCTAGAAGCAGTTCCGTTACCAATCGCAATGGCTTCAATTTTATAGGCTTCAGCTAAAGATGAAATCTTTTTTATAGCACCAATACTGTCACTTTTTGGCGGATGTGGATATATTGTTTCGTTATGTTTTAAGCCACCTTGTGCATCTAAGCAAACGATTTTACAACCCGATCTAAAACCCGGATCTATTGCTAAAACCCGTTTTTCGCCAAGTGGAGAGCCTAGTAATAATTGTTTTAAGTTTTTAGCAAAAACAGTAATTGCAGATTCATCAGCTTTTTCTTTTGCATTTTGAAGTGCTTCGTTACTAAGCGAAGGAAATAATAAGCGCTTATAAGCATCAGAAACAGCCAATTCTATTTGGTCGGCACAAGCATTTTGACCTCGTATGAGTTTATTATCAATATAATCTAAGGCTTTTACAGCGTCAATTTCAATTTTTACACGAATAAATCCTTCATTTTCTGCACGTAGAATAGCTAATAACCGGTGCGATGGAATACGACTTAAAGATTCTGACCAATCAAAATAGTCTCTAAATTTTTGCGCTTTCTCGTCTTTAGCTTTAGTTTTTACAATTTTAGTAGAAATTTGAGCGTAACGCTTAATTTGGTTTCTTAGGTTATTTCTAATATCGGTACGCTCATTAACCCACTCGGCAATTATATGTCTTGCACCTTCTAAAGCATTTTCAACAGTAATAATAGCTCCTTTTGTATATCTTAATGCAATAGATTCTAGATCATTTGCATTTTGACTCATTATGATTTTGGCTAAAGGTTCTAAACCATTTTTACGAGCGGTTTCGGCTTTAGTTTTACGCTTTTTCTTAAAAGGCAAATACAAATCTTCGAGTGTTACTAAATCTTGAGAATTTTCAATTTTTTGTTTTAACTCGTTGCTTAAAACATCTTGTTCTAAAAGTGCCTTTAAAATGGCAGATTTTCGTTTTTCTAAAGTTTCAAATTCATCTTTGTACTTAACGATATCACCAATTTGTACTTCGTCTAAATTTCCTGTTGCTTCTTTTCTGTAACGCGAAATAAAAGGAATTGTACAGTCTTCGTTTAGTAAAGCTATTGTGCTTTTAACAGAGACTTCTGTTAATTGAGTTTTAGAAATTATGAATTTTAATAATTGAATCATTATAGGTTAACTAATTTTTAACCCATTAGCAACATTATCAATATCAGGATTCACAAATACTAAATTACCGCCTTCGTCTTCAGTCATTAATATCATTCCTTGACTTTCTACTCCTCTCAGAGCTCTAGGTGCTAAATTCACTAAAACCGTAACACGTTTTCCAATAATATCTCCTGGTTTAAAGCTCTCTGCAATACCAGAAACTATGGTACGTGTATCTATACCAATATCTACTTTTAGAACTAAAAGCTTTTTGGTCTTAGGCACCTTTTCGGCTTCTAAAATAGTACCAACTCTAATGTCTAGTTTTGTGAAATCGTCAAAAGTAATTTCTTTTTTTTGAGGTTCTAGGGTTTTTTTAGCGGCTTCGTTCGCTTTTTTACTTGCTTCTAATTTATCACGTTGTTTTTCAATTTCTAAGTCTTCGATTTTTGAAAATAATAATTCACCTTTCCCTATTTGATGTGAAGCAGGAAGCAATATCTTTCTAGTCGAAACCTCATCCCAAGTAGATTCAGAATCGAGTGTAGAATGGCAAAGAATACCTTTCAGTTTTTTTGAAGTAAAGGGTAAAAATGGTTCACACAATGTGGCTAATGCTGAAGCAATTTGAAGCGCAACAAACATTACTGTTTTAGTACGTTCTGCATCTGTTTTAATAGTTTTCCAAGGCTCTTCGTCTGCTAAATACTTGTTTCCTAATCGCGCCAAATTCATTAACTCTTGGCTTGCTTCTCTAAAGCGATAACGCTCAATAGAACTAGATATAACCGCAGGATATGCTCTAAGCGTTGCTAAAGTGTCTTCATCTATGACTTTAAAATCAGTAGGTTGAGGTACAATACCTTCATAATATTTATTAGTAAGTACAACAACACGATTTATAAAATTTCCAAAAATTGCAACGAGCTCATTATTGTTTCTTGCTTGAAAATCTTTCCATGTAAAATCATTATCCTTTGTTTCTGGTGCGTTTGCAGTTAATGCATAACGCAACACGTCTTGCTGATTCGGAAAATCAATTAAATACTCTGGTAGCCATACTGCCCAGTTTTTTGAAGTTGAAAGCTTATTACCTTCTAAATTTAAAAACTCATTTGCTGGTACATTTTCTGGTAAGATGTAAGAGCCTTCTGCTTTTAACATTGCTGGAAAAATAATACAGTGAAAAACGATATTATCCTTACCTATAAAGTGCACTAAAGTAGTGTCTTTGTCCTTCCAATAATCTTCCCAGTTCTTACCTTCTCTTGCAGCCCATTCTTTAGTTGCAGAGATATAACCGATAGGTGCATCAAACCAAACGTATAAAACTTTGCCTTCTCCACCTTTAACTGGTACAGGTATTCCCCAATCTAAATCTCTTGTTACTGCTCTTGGTCGTAAACCGTCATCAATCCAAGATTTTACCTGACCATAGACATTTGGTTTCCAATCTTTTTTATGACCTTCTAATATCCATTTTCTAAGAAATTCTTCATGTTTATTTAGCGGTAAAAACCAGTGTTTTGTTTCCTTTAAACTCGGTACATTTCCTGTTATCGCGGATTTAGGATTTATTAAATCTGTAGCATTATGACTTGTACCACAGTTTTCGCATTGATCTCCATAACTTTCTTCATTACCACACTTTGGACAAGTTCCGACAACAAAACGATCTGCTAAAAACTGATTGGCTTCTGCATCGTAAAGCTGTGCTGAAACTTCTTCAACAAACTCATTTTTATTATACAAGGTCTTAAAAAACTCCGAAGCCGTGTCATGATGAATTTTAGCTGATGTGCGTGAGTAATTATCGAATGAAATACCAAACTCTTCAAAAGATGTTTTAATAATTTCGTGATATTTATCAACAATATCTTGAGGTGCTACTCCTTCTTTTTTAGCTTTTATTGTAATTGGTACTCCGTGCTCATCACTGCCGCAAATAAAAGCAACATCATTACCTGTTAACCTTAAATATCTTGAATAAATATCTGCAGGCACATAAACACCTGCTAAATGACCAATGTGTATAGGTCCATTAGTATAAGGCAGGGCAGCAGTAATTGTATAGCGTTTAGACATGAAGCTTTATTTAATTAGACGTCAAATTTACGATTTTACGGCTAGTTAATAAAATAAAGACGCCTTTAGGATTAACTAAAGGCATCTTTATTTTTAAGAATCAATTTATCTAATGATTAGTGGTTTACTAAAGTTTTGATTCCCTACCGAAATCCTATAAATATATTGACCTACATGAAGTTTTTGTGACACTGTATCTTTTATACTTATATTGTGCTCACCAGCAAAAAGCATTTCATTTTTAAGGGTTGCCACATCTCTTCCCATAATATCATAAAGTTTTATCACAGTGTGTTGTGTATATGGATTCTTAATATGTAATATGGTATCTAAATCTGTGTAAATTACCTGATGCTTAAACCTGTTTTGATTAAATTCGTCTACGGACAGTAAGCTACAATTAAAGCCTAAATCTACTCTTGCATACGTCTGATTAAGTAAAGCTTCATCAACTAAATTACTATCTATACACAACCATTCTTGCATAATGGTAGCATAAACTTCTCTAAAATCTTGGGTATAGTTAAGATTACCGTTAGTTAAGTTGCTGAGATCGGGATGGTCACTTATAAAGCCATTGCCTTGTAATGCTGGTCCAAAGAGCATCATCGGAGCCGCAGTTCCGTGATCTGTGCCATTAGAACCGTTCTCATAAACACGACGTCCAAATTCGCTAATTGTCATTGATAATACTTTATCATCAAAGCCCGCTTGAGCTAAATCTTCATAAAATGTTTTCATAGAATTAGATAAATCCACCAATAAATCTCTGTGATTATTTACCTGATTGGCATGTGTGTCAAAACTACCCAAAGTTACCATATAGACTTTAGTGCCTAAGTTTCCTTTAATTAAACGTGAAACTATAGAAAGTTGTCTCCCTAAATCGGAGTCCATATATTCTGAAGTATTTACACCTTCGGTATAAGCTTCATGTATAGTGCCAGCATATTGATATGTCGTATTTGTAGTACCACGCATAAACTCTAATTGTTCACCATAAATACATTCTGGAAAACTAGACATATCATGTACAGTTCCGTTTTCTGCTATAGCTTGCAGTTGATCGGGATTTGCGACTGAAAACGCATAATTACTAGAGTCACTATCAAATATTAAATTACCAACACTACCAATTTGTATAGCCGCTGGTACATTTGGTGGATTAATTAAATATTCTGGATATAATTCTTCAAAATGTCTACCTAACCAACCAGACTGCGCTCCATTTGTAGGGTCTGTTGATGCCCATATATCGGAGCCTGCAAAGTGAGATTGACTTGAGTTTTCGTAACCAACACCGTTAACTACTTTCATTCCTCCATTATTCCAAAGGTCCAATAAATCATCCATATAACTTGGGATACCAAAATCTGGTGTTAATGCCGTTATTTGGTTTTGGTAATGTCTAATATTTGGACGGTAAGCAGCATAAGTATCATAGTCGTAAAGAGGCACTATAGTATTAAGTCCGTCGTTACCTCCTTTGAGTCTTATAATTACTAAAATTCTATCTGTTTCTGAGTTGCTAATAGCTGCTGCAAGTTTAGAACTGTTTGATGCTGATAGTGGCATTCCACCTACCATCATGGTACCTGCACCTGCAAGACCTAAGGCTTGTAAAAAAGAGCGTCTGTTCCATTTTTTATGTTCCAAATCGTGCTCACTAGTGCCAAATTTGGTGTCTTTGTTTGAGTTGTGTTCGCACATAATAGTAGGTTATTTAAGTTGAAATTCTGGGGTTTTAATTAAATGAAGTAGTAGAAGTACGACTTGATACGGAACAGACTCATATTGTAAATTCCATATTTGGTCCTCGTAGTAATTTTCAGGTAAATTATGCTTAAAAATATCTGTAGCAATTTGATAATCTTCTACAGAATATAATTCTAAAGGTATAAAGCGATCAATAATACTTTTAGCAATTATGTAGACATCATTGCTATTATCTGAACTTTCTATTGCAAATGTTCGCAGTTCTTCATTAAAATTATTCCAAGTATGCCAAATGATCCATTTTAAAATTTGCCATCTACCAGTTAATGTACTTGCGTTAATCCAATCTCTATCTCCTTGCCAACCAGCAACATCAATAGGTTCAAACATTTGTTGTCCAAGTACATTGTTAAACCAAACCATACCTTCGTAATGGTCTTGTTGCATACTAAAATTTGTAATATTTAAGTAGGCCATTGTCATATCATATGGACTCTTAATTTGAATACCAATAGTTTTTGAATCAAAAAAGTGGTCGCTTTTAAACAGTATTCTTAGAATGTTAGCAATATTAAAATCTTGAACAAAAACAGAAGCCATATCAGCAATAACATCTTCGTTTACGGTTGCACTAACAAAATAGGTGTATAGTTTTTTACAAATATGCGCTGCTATTTGAGGTGCTCTTTCTTGAAAAAGGAGGTTAATAAGTCCATCGTAATCCCAGTTCCCTTCTTGACCAAAAATAATTTTATCAGAATTATCAAAAGTACTAGTATCGTAATAAATTGGATACGTCCAATTTTCTCTGTGATTATAGCCAGTTAAAGCTTTGGATGTTTCTACAATATCTTCTTGTGTGTAACCATTATCAACTCCAAGCGTAAATAGCTCGTAAAGTTCGCGAGCGTAATTTTCGTTAGGACTATTGTTTGTGTTTTCAAATCCATTGAGAAAAAGGAGCATAGCTGTTGTTTTTCCTATATCTCCAACAAAGTCTTGAAAATTACTTAACATGTGCTCTTCTATAGTCCTATAGTATTGGTATAAATGATTACTGGCATAATAATCTTCTAAACGTGTTACAAAATGATTACTCCAAAACAATATTAAACGGCCTTTTAAACCGGTTGTTTGCATTTGGTTCATCAATTCTAAAAAAACTTCTTTGTGATTTAGTTGGGTTTGTTCGTTAAAATCAAATCCTAAATTAGAATAATCATCATTGGTGAAATCTGCCCATACTGGTTCTGGCCAAGCAGGTGCATTTACTGATTCATCTATAAGTTGGTCAATTAAGTCATTTGGATTCAATGCTAAAGCAGAGTTAATTGTCGCTTTATTAGCGTCATAACCAAGGCGTCGGTAAGCATGCCTTATTCGTTCAGCATTCCAAGGGTTTTCGGTGGATGGTACATACGGCTGTAATGTACTTGTAATACAAGAAGTAAACACACTCATAAGTAGAATTTTTTGGTTAAACGGGTCTAAAAACTACGAGGGATGTTGTTAATATACGATTACCTTGTGTTATTTGGATGTTTTCTGTTAAAAAAATATTAAAATAGCATTATTCACTACTTCGTGTATAACTTTTTTATCTTTACAAAAAAGCAGTTTTTATGATTTTAAGATCATCATTAGTAGTTTTTATTTGCTCTATTTGTATGCTTATGAATAGTAATGCTTATACTCAAAATAAAACTGAAAATTTTACTAAAATGACATCTACTTTAATTCAACCACCTTATTTAAAAGCAGGAGATACTGTCGCGATCGTTGCGCCATCTGGCGTTCTAAAAAATCGACAACGTGAAGTACAGCAAGCTTTAGATTTACTAAAAAGCTGGAATTTGAATGTTATTGTTGGAAAATACGTTTTTAGTAAGTCTAATCATTTTGCAGGTACAGATGAAGAGCGATGCGAGGACATGCAAAATGCAATGGACAACCCTAACATAAGTGCCATTTGGTGCGCTAGAGGTGGTTATGGTACAGTTAGAATTTTAGATAAATTAGACTATACTAAATTTAAAGAAAAGCCCAAATGGCTTATCGGTTACAGTGATATCACAGCATTGCATAACCAAATTCATAATAATGGATTCCAATCTTTACACGCTATAATGTGTGTGAGTTTAACTAAAGATTTAACTGAGATAAACAATTCAATTAAAACACTTAATGCAGCCTTATTTGGTAAGCTAACTAATTATAAATTAGAGTATTCATCATATAATAAATTAGGGAATGCTAGTGGTCAATTAGTTGGAGGAAATTTAACAATGTTACATACCATGTTGGGTTCTGATACTAGTATTGATACTTCTGGAAAAATTTTATTTATTGAAGAAATTGGAGAATATAAATATCATATCGATAGGATGTTACAAAGCATGAAACGTGCCGGTTATTTTGATAACTGTAAAGGTCTCATTGTTGGTGACATGTCTAAAATGCGAAAGAACACCACGCTTTGGGGAACTTCTGTTGAGCAATTGATATTAGATGTTTTGGCGGAATATGACTTTCCTATTACTTTTAATATGCCAGCAGGTCACGAGAAGGATAATAGAGCTTTGGTATTAGGTAAAGTTGTAGCGTTATTTGTAGGTAAAGAAAAGTCCACTTTAGAGTTTTAAAATATTTTTTCTAAAAGTTAAAAAATAAAATTGCTCCTAAACAATATAGAATAGTATCTGAAATATCTCTTGTATCACGTGTGCTTATTTGTGTCACAAGCCATTCAAAACAGATAGCGAAGTAAGTGGTTAGCGCTAAAACTATAATAAGTGGCACATATAGTGTTTCGGGTTTTTTAATGATTCTTAAAACAGCTAAGCAAAGACTTAATATAATAGGCATGCACAAAAAATCATTGATGTAAAAATTAATCCAATTAGGGATTGGTAGTTTTAATTGTTGTGCTAGATATATGGTCAATGCTATGAAACCGCTAATATAGAAAATAAGATGTTTTTAAATTTTCATACTACAATGGCTCTAATTAGCTAGGCTATAAAGATTCTCGCCTTTTTTATATGATAAAAGTGTGTTGCAATTTGTACAATAATCTACATCTGTATTATAGATTCTACAATTTGGACATTTAAATATAACGAGCCATTTTGGGAATTTTAAAAGAATTACAAATGTATGGCTTATTGTAAGATTTTTAAAGGTTTGAAATAAATATGCGAGTACGAAGATTATCTACTATGATCTCAGGATAAAGCAATTTTGTATATTGATGGTAACTAAAAAGTAGAATCAGTTCAAATAGCTTTTTATTGAACACTGTGACTGAAAACTAAATAATGGCACAACATAACGAGCTCGGCAAAAAAGGTGAACAGTTAGCTGTTAATTTTCTTATAAAAAATAATTACGATATTATTGAGCGTAATTACCGTTTTGATAAAGCTGAGGTGGATATCATAGCTCAAAAAGGTGATATTTTAGCTATTGTTGAGGTAAAAACACGGTCTAATATAGATTTTGGGAATCCGCAAGATTTTGTAAAACCAAAACAAATTAAAAATTTGGTAAAAGCTGTAGATGAATATGTAACAGAAAATGATTTAGATATAGAAGTTCGCTTTGATATTATAGCGATTGTAAAAAAGGGTAAAGGATTTGAAATTGAACATTTAGAAAATGCTTTTTATCATTTTTAGATATATAAATGCATCACAATAAAGAATAAACTATAAAAGCATAAGTTAAGTAAGACATCTTTTGTTTTAAGTAACTTAAAACGCTTTAGCTCTTTTTTTATAACATTAAATGATAAAACAGAAGCTATTATTACAATTCCTAGAAAAATAAACCAATACAGAGATTGTGGATATGGTAAAGTTATATTAGTGATAAAAAATAAAATAAATAAACCACCAGTAATTAACAATCTTTTCTCCTCTTTAATATTTAAATCATTTCTTTGAGAAATATCTCTTACTTTAAAAATGATTAAAGTAGTGATAATTATTATAAAAATTATAGTGAAATTCATACGCTAGCTTTAAAGTAAATCTAATAATTTAAGATTAATTTCAGAAAATAAATATTAAGTTTATTTATAGAAATTCATTTCGTCTAGATAATGCCACACATTATCGGATAACATAGGACGAACATTCCTTCCTGCTTTAATTTCTTTTCTTATAAACGTAGAAGATAGCTCCATTATTGGTGCAGAAATGTTAAAAATCTTAGGGTGATTTATAAATTCCTCATTTACAGTATTTTCTGATAATCTCGGATAAACATATATGCTGTAATTCTCTAAAATAAGCTCATAATTTTTCCATTTATGAAAACTTTTCAAATTATCTTCTCCCATAATTAATGAGAAATGATACTCTGAAAATTTTTCAAAAAGATGCGTTAAGGTATCAATAGTATAATTGGGTTGTTTTAAGCCAAACTCAATATCACTAGGTTTTAACTTTTCATAATCTTTTGTAGCACGATACACCATCTCTAGCCTTTGGTTATTATCTAATAAGCTGCTCTTCTTTTTAAAAGGACTCAATGGAGTAACTACAAACCAAATTTGGTCTAAGTCGCTATGCTCTGCTAAATGATTTGCAATAGTTAAGTGCCCAATATGTATTGGGTTAAAGGTGCCAAAGTATAAACCGATTTTCATTCTATTTAGCTATAAAATCTGAAACTAAAGTATACGCATCTTTTAATGCATCTTCCAAATTAGCGTTAACTACGATAGTATCAAAAAGTGGAGCTGTTGCTAGTTCCGCAGGTGCTTTAGCAACGCGCATACTTATCTTATCCTCACTTTCTTCGCCTCTATCTTTAAGACGCCTCACCAATTCATTTAAATCTGGTGGTTTAACAAAAACAGACAGTGTTTGCTCTGGGAATTTGCGTTTTATACGAAGACCGCCAGAAACATCAATATCAAAAATCACATGTTTCCCTTTTGCCCAAATCTTTTCAACTTCAGTTTTTAAAGTGCCATAGAAGTTATCTCTGTAAACTTCTTCCCATTCTAAAAACGCATCTGCTTTTATGTTATTTTTAAATTCTTCTAGCGATAAATAGTAATAATCTTTACCATGTTGCTCATTTCCGCGCGCAGCTCTCGAAGTAGCTGAAATGGAAAACTCTAAATTGAGTTCTTTTTGTTTAAGTAAATGACGAACAATAGTTGTTTTTCCAGAACCGGAAGGCGCTGAAAACACAATGAGCTTACCTTGTTTTATGTTGTTTTCTTCTGACACTGATACTAATTTTACTGCTAACTGATTAAAGGACATTCAATAATTGTTCCTTAATTTTTTCAAGCTCATCTTTCATCTGCACTACCAATTTTTGCATTGGAGCATGGTTAGATTTAGAACCTATAGTATTAATTTCTCGACCTATTTCTTGAGAAATAAAACCTAGTTTTTTACCATTAGAATCTTCAGAATTTAAAGTTTTAATAAAATAATCTAAGTGATTATCTAACCTTACTTTTTCTTCTGTGATGTCAAATTTCTCGATGTAATAAACCAGCTCTTGTTCAAAGCGGTTTTCGTCTACTTTTTCTTTAATATCAGAGATGCCTTTTTCTAAACGTGCTCTAACTCCATCAATACGATCAGGATCCATAGTAATCACAGCTTCTAGAAGTTGTGTTAACGTTTCAATTCTATTTTCGAAATCTTGTTTCAGGGTCGCACCTTCATCCTTACGGTAAGCTACTATTTTGGTGATAGCCTCATTAATTTCACTATTAATTAAAGACCATTCTTCTTCATCAATATCATCGCGCTCAGTAGTAATTGCGTCTGGCATGCGTACAGCCATTTTTAATAGCTCTATAGCGTCACCATTAACTATATCTTTAAGTTGCTTTATGTACTCATTAACTACAGTTTTATTAATCTTAGAACTAGTGTCCTCACCTGTAATTTCTACAAAGAGTGAAAAATCTACTTTACCTCTGCTAAGATGTTTTGCAATATGTTTTCTAATACCGAGTTCTTTTGCACGATACATTGATGGCATACGAGCGTTAAGATCTAAACTCTTACTGTTAAGTGATTTTAATTCGATAGATATTTTTTTGGTAGGGAGCTGAAGCACAGATTTCCCGTAACCTGTCATAGATTGTATCATTAATATGATGCGATTAAAGTTGCCGCTAAGGTACAAAAATGAATGGTTTTAAAACGTGATTAAATAGTTTGAAAAGTACTTAGTTGAGACCTTAGACTTTTTTAACTTTGCAACCTCTTTTGAAAACAAAAACTATGTATAAAAAACAATTTGAAATTCGTTGGAGTGATGTCGATGCCAATGGCCATTTAGCCAATTCTGCATACACTAATTTTATGAGTCATGCTAGAATGTCTTTTTTTGGTGAACAAGGATTTTCAATGTCCGAAATTAGAACGCATAATGTAGGGCCTGTCGTTTTTTACGAGCACATGTTTTACTTTAAAGAATCTTTTATTGGAGCTCCAATTACAGTAACTATTGAAGTTTCTGGTTTAAGTGAAGATGGTATGCTATTTATGTTTGAACATAATTTTTACAATGTCAAAGGCGAAAATTTAGCGTATTGCGAAATGCAAGGAGGTTGGATAGATTTAAAAGCAAGAAAACTAACAGGTCTGCCAATACCTTTATTAGAATTGGCTAAAAAATTCCCAAAATCTGAAAGTTTTAAAGTACTTATTAAGGAAGATACACGTAAGCATGGAGTAAGGCCAAAACCCATGGTATTAAAGTAAAAGCACTATTTAAAAGGCTGGTGCTGCTTAAAAGACTTAATCTGCACGTTTTTTATAAACGGTTTTAAAATTTGATTAGCCAAATACCTTTTATGTTTACAATAACAGGTTAATGTTTTTGGCTCTGCGCCTAATGTACTTTTTATTTCTGAGGCTGTTCTGCCTAAATTAATCTTATGAGATTTTGTTGCGATACCGAGTCTTACATAGTCATTTAAAATACGCGTATAAATTCCATATTCTTTATTATTAGAATAATCAATACCTATAAAATGAGCATCTAAATTGGTGTCGTTTTGCATGGCTGATAGAAACCCAACCAAGTTGTCATTTAAAAAATAACCTTTTACAATAAACTTTTCTTTGAAGGTGCCTTTAAGGTGAACATAGGTTTCGAGATTTAAGATTTGCGCATTAAAATCCGCATTCTCTATAGTATTTTGGTACAATGCCTGAAGTTCATTTCTATGTGATTTAATATCTTCAACAGAAAATAATTTAATATCTAAAGTTTCACTTTTTGCATCTGCTCTGTTTGCTTTTACACGATATTTAGATTTTAATGCACTCGTGTAATCTCCAAAAGACGTCCATTCGGGCTTCAATGTAATGATCATATTTGGCTCTACTTTCATAGCTGCATAATCATAAGATTTTAATTGATCTGTAATGTAGAGTGACTCATTTTTAAAGTCTTTAACAAAAATAGAGCTTAACTTTTTTGTGGTTTTAGATAGTTTTTTTACAGCTTTAGCAATGGCGTTAAAGGTTTCAATTTTAGGCGCGCCGCCTTTTAAAAATGTACCATATTCTCCACTTAGAAATACGTTACCACAAAATAAAACTCGAATTTTATTATTGCAAAACGTGTTATTTAGAACACGTCTTACCTTACCTGACATTTTAATATTTTTTGTAATGGTTTCTACACCAATGGTTACAATCTGTGTATTGGCAAAGGCAACGGCTTTTTTATTTTTTAAAATAAAAATATAATTAAATTCAATATCTGTATTTGCAATTTCAAATGCTTTTAAAAACTCAGGCGAATAATAAATATTAGTACAACAATTAACATTATCCCAATATTTTTGTGGAATGCTATCTATAGTTTTAAATACGTCTGATTTTAAATGCAAATTAATTCGCTTTTTTTGGTTTTATAGTAACAACGTAGACCCCTAAAAAGATGATAATCATAGCTCCGATTTTTATAGCATCTATAAAATCTGCGCCCATAATAAGCGCAAAAAGTCCGGCAATTACGGGTTGAAGATAAATAAACATGCCTACTGTAGATGCTTTTAATTTGTTTAAAGCGATTGGATTAAATAAATACGTTCCGAAGGTTGCTCCGATAATAACAAATAAAACTGAGAAGGTTGTGTAGGGAGTAAATGTCTCCCATTCTATAGCATTCAGTTCATCGTAACCAAAAGGAATAAGTATTATTAGGCCAAATAGAAACATCCATTTAATAAATGTAAAAGGATGATATTTAGCGGTTAGTTTTTTAATCAATATCACATAAATACTATATGAAATTGCATTTAAAAATATAAATAGATTACCTAACAGGACATTGTCTCCTGGTCGCCCAGATTTACCATAAATTGTTAAAATTAAAGCGCCAACTAAACCTAAAGCAACACCAAGTATTTTTAGTTTAGTTACGTTTTCCTTCAAAATAATTGCAGAAAGAATTAAGATTATAATGGGCACAATAATCATTATAGACGAGGCATGTATTGGAGTTGTGTACTCTAAACCTTTAAAAAATAAAAGCATATTTATAACTACACCAAAAAGAGCAGCGACAAAGAATTTTAAATAGTCTTTTTTATCAATTTTCTGCTTTGGTAAAAAAAGACTTATAATCCAAAACAACAATGTGGCACCAGCTACTCGCAATAAAACAAAGCCAAAAGGTTTAATATAATTTTCATTCATCACAGTTTTTGCAATCGTGTAATTAAGTCCATATAGTAGCTGAACCATAAATAGTGCGAAAATGGCAAAGCCTCTACTATTCATGTATGGCGATTTTTGCAGTTTCAACTGTTTTTTTAGAATTACCTATAAAAACCTGCTTGTTATAAATAATAACAGGTCGTTTTAGAAACGTATAATGTTTTAAAATATAGCTTTTGTAATCGTTTTCAGAAAGTGATTTTTCTTTTAACTTTAATTCTTTATATAATCTTGCGCGTTTGCTGAATAGGTTTTCAAAACTACCGGCTAATGCTTTCATTTCTTCAATTTGAGATTGAGTAATTGGGTCTGTTTTTATATCTTGAATTATAAAATCATCAGTTAAGTTAATCATATTCATAATACGTTTACAAGTGTCACAAGTACTTAGGTAGTAAATCTTTTTCATGATTATTTGAATAATTTCTAAAGTGCAAATTAACTTCATTTAAATCTAAAACAGATTAGATTTAGTAAATAAAGTACAATACAGTATTTTTACCATAACGAATTTATTACACCTTATGGATTATTACTCAATAGCAACAATACTTGTCGTCTTATCGGCCATTTTTGGATACATAAATGTCAGATTTTTAAAACTACCAATTACTATTGGTCTAATGCTAATCACTATTGTGTTTACTTTAGTATTAGTTGTTATCGGTCAGTTTGATGACACGTTACTTTTGAGAGAAAAAGCCTTTGTAGAGCAAATAGATTTTGAAACGGTACTCCTAGATATTATGTTAAGTTTTTTACTTTTTGCAGGTGCTTTACATACCAATTTCGACCAGCTTAAAATACAACGTGGTCCAATTTTAGCTTTTGCAACCTTTGGTGTGCTTACATCAACGTTTCTAGTTGGGATTTTTATGTACTACCTTTTACAATTGGTAGGTTTAGAAGTTTCGTTTATTAACTGTTTACTTTTTGGGGCTTTAATTTCTCCTACGGATCCAATAGCTGTTTTAGGCATATTGAAAAAAGCTGGCGCACCCAAAAAACTAGAAACTAAAATTGTAGGAGAGTCTCTCTTTAATGATGGAGTTGGAGTTGTGGTATTCTTAACCATATTCGCGATTGCTGCGAAACCTAATGTTGCAATTGAGCTATCTGAAATAGCAAAATTATTTGGTCAAGAAGTTTTTGGCGGTATCATTCTGGGAGGTTTACTAGGTTGGGTAACCTACCGACTAATGCGCTCTATAGATAATTATGAAGTCGAAGTTATCTTAACTATTTCTGCTGTAATGGGAGGCACAATGTTAGCACACCAATTACACTTATCTGCTCCTTTAGCTATGGTAACCGCAGGTTTAATTGTAGGAAACGATACGGTTAGAAATTCTGCCATGTCAGAGATTACAGAAACGTATGTAGATAAATTCTGGGAGCTCATAGATGTACTACTAAATACTATTTTATTTATAATGATTGGTATGGAGATGTTAGTACTCACTTTTAAAGAAAACTATATCTATGCAGGTTTATTGGCTATACCTTTAATTTTAATGTGCCGTTATTTATCGCTTTGGTTACCTGTTAAATTCTTTTCTAAACGTTTAGATTTTGTTCCAAAGACCAATTTAATAATGACTTGGGGAGGCTTACGCGGAGGTATATCAATTGCTTTAGCTTTAAGTCTTACAAATGATATGGACCGAGAGTTATTTTTAGTTATTACTTATATAGTTGTAGTTGTCTCTATTGTAGGACAAGGTTTAACTGTAGAGCCAATAATTAAACGATTAACGAGGAATGCAGATTAATTTACTTTTAAATAAGGCTTTGCGTTAGAAAAGGGAATTACAAATTCTGTATAACCTTGGTCGTAAGATGCAATTTCGTAAACATTGTATAAAAGCACCAAACCATCATCTGTAAACCCAATATTTTTAGGTAGTTGAAATGGTTCACCAAAAAAGAAATCTTCGATATTTGATTTATCTGAGTCTTCAGACTTTAAAGATGATTTAAAATGTTTTTCAGCTAGCGTTTTAAATGCCTCAGTGTTCTCAATAATATCTTGTATTGCGAATAGGTTTCCGGTGTTTGGATCAAAATTTAAGAAGCTAATTGTGTCGTTGCCATGCGCTCCACCTTTATCCGTATATATACTAAGTGCAATAGTTACAATTTCGGTAGATATGTAGGTGACTTCAGACTCAATATTTAATGACCAAGATTGTTCTCCTTCAGGGAAATCTTTCTTAAAATTTACAAATTCGGTGTTAAATGTACTTAGCGCTTCGTCTAAAGTTTTGATGTTTTTTGAATCTGAAATAGCTTTAATTATTTCATTCTCAATTGTTGTATTAATGGCATTAGATATATTATTATCTGTAGTCGCTTTAGTCAGAATTACAGTAATTTCAGCATCAAAGGCTTTAGATATTTCATTTGTTTTAAATGTGAGCGGTTTAATTTCTTCATCACATGAAAAAAGAACCACTACAAAGACTATTAAAACTTTAATTTTTTTCAAAACTTAAAGGCATTTTGTTAAACAAAGACTAAAGGTATTATATAGATTTGAATAGAACGAATTATACTTTAAATTCTTGTACTCAAAAAAGACGTCTTTCTATCTATTAAGTTAATTTTAAAAAAAGAGTTTGAGCACGCTAAATATTTTTATTTATGAAATTTAATACTAAAACAATACATGGAGGTCAAAAACACGACCCTGCTTATGGTGCAGTAATGCCACCAATTTATCAAACGTCAACTTATGCGCAAACGACTCCTGGTGATCATAAAGGCTATGCATATTCAAGAACAAGTAACCCTACACGTAGTGCTTTAGAGCATGCTTTTGCAAGTATAGAAAATGGGAATTATGGCTTAGCGTTTGGCTCTGGTTTAGCCGCTATTGATTCTGTTTTGAAATTATTAAAATCAGGTGACGAAGTTGTTTCTACCAATGATTTATATGGCGGTACTTACCGTTTGTTTACAAAGATTTACGAAGAATTTGGTATTAAGTTTCATTTTATAGGTATGGAAAATGTAGAACGTATTGAAGACTATATTAATGAAAACACAAAGTTGATTTGGGTAGAAACACCAACGAATCCAATGATGAATATTATTGATATTAAAACTACGGCTAGTATTGCTAAAAAGCATGACGTATTATTAGCAGTAGACAATACATTTGCAACACCATACTTACAGCAGCCTTTAGATTTAGGCGCAAATATAGTAATGCACTCTGCTACTAAGTATCTAGGAGGGCATAGTGATTTAGTTATGGGCGCGCTTATTGTTAAAGATAAAGCATTAGCGGATCGCTTGTATTTTATACAAAATGCCAGTGGTGCGATATGTGGACCACAAGATGCATTTTTAGCACTTAGAGGTATAAAAACACTACATATACGTATGCAACGCCATTGCGAAAATGGTAAGGCTGTGGCAGAATTTTTAGCCAATCACCCTAAAATAGAAAATGTATATTGGCCAGGATTTGAGAGTCATCCTAATCATAATATTGCAAAGTCTCAAATGAAAGATTTTGGAGGTATGGTATCGTTCACAACTAAAGGGAATGATTATGAAGAAGCAATTAAGATTGTAGAGAACCTTAAGATTTTTACATTGGCGGAATCTTTAGGTGGTGTAGAATCTTTAGCAGGCCATCCAGTTAGTATGACACACGCAAGTATTCCGAAAGAAGAGCGAGAAAAAATAGGAGTTGTAGATTCTTTAATTAGGTTGAGTGTTGGTATAGAAGATGAAGATGATTTAATTGCAGATTTAAGGCAAGCAATCGGATAAAACGGATTGGTAATTTATTTTAATCGAGATAATATATATAACCAAAATTTAGCCAAACATTCCAATCATTATTTTTATTTGATGGTAAATTATGGTCTAGTCCATCTATAAAATCATTGAAATAATATTGCCCTCTAAGCTCAATAAATAAATCTGATAAGACAGAAAGCTTATAGCGCGTTCCTACACTTGCAACAACAGACCATGTGTTTCCTCCTTCAGCATCTATAAACGGATCTCCATTAGCTGCATCACCCCAGAAATTATAAAAATTGTCGTTATTGTTAATGTTTCCGTTACCAAAAGTTGTATTAACAGAAGGATTATAAGACACAAAGTGTGCACCAGCAGCTATAAAAGGTGCAAAAGAATAAACACCGGCAGAAAAAGCTCTAATACTCATTGGGAAATACTCTAATTGCATACCAACATCCCAGTTTTGAGCTTCACCTGTATGAGCCCTAAGCTGATTAGCTTCTTCACTTGTTCTGCTATTATCTACCCATTTTCCTATATGTTCTAGTTCTGTCTTGTTCCAAGAAATTTCACTTCTAAGTTTAAAGTGGTCATTAAAATAAGTATCTGTAGAATAACAATTACAATCTGCACGATATGCAAAGTTTATATAATGTACAATACCAACAGCAATACCCGTATTACCTGCATTAGTACTAAAATTATTTCGGACTCCAAAATCAGATTTAAACGCCACAGATCCAACAAAAGCACCTATTTCGTGAGAAAAACCTAACTGAGAATAGCTGTTCTGGACTGAACAAATTACTAACAAGAAAAGGAAAAGTCCCTTAAAATATTTAATCATATTAATCTGTATTGAAGTGCTTTGCCAACAAATATATAAAAACTCGACAAAACATAAAGTAAAACGGATAAAATGCAGAGTTTATTGTTTTTGGGGATAATGCAATCTCACAAATTATTATTGAGAATATAAAAAAATAAGTTATTATTTTTACAGATAATGTATCTTTACACCCATTAAATCATAAATTCTTAACAATAATTTATATGAAAGATAAAATTGAAGCTTTTTTAGATCTTGTAAAGGATCGCAATGGTCACGAACCAGAGTTTTTACAAGCTGTTCAAGAAGTAGCAGAAGCAGTTATTCCTTATATCGCTAAACACGACATTTATAATGGGAAGAATATTTTATTAAGAATGGCAGAACCCGAACGGTTAATTTCTTTTAGAATTTGTTGGGTAGATGATTCTGGTGAGATACAAGTAAATAGGGGTTATAGAATACAGATGAATTCTGCAATTGGACCATATAAAGGCGGATTGCGTTTTCATCCAACAGTGAACGCAAGTATTTTAAAATTCTTAGCTTTTGAGCAAGTCTTTAAAAATTCACTTACAACATTACCAATGGGTGGTGGTAAAGGTGGTTCTGATTTTGACCCAAAAGGAAAATCAGACAATGAAATTATGCGTTTTTGTCATGCTTTTATGAGTGAATTATTTAGACATATTGGCCCAAATACAGATGTGCCTGCAGGTGACATTGGAGTTGGTGGTAGAGAGATTGGCTATATGTTTGGTATGTATAAAAAACTTTGCAACGAATTTACAGGTGTTTTAACAGGTAAAGGTGCTTCTTGGGGAGGATCATTAATTAGACCAGAAGCTACAGGATACGGAAACGTATACTTTGCGCAGAACATGTTAAAAGCTAAAAATGATTCATTTGAAGGAAAAAAAGTGGTTATTTCTGGATCTGGTAATGTTGCGCAGTATGCAGCAGAAAAGGCGATTGAATTAGGCGCAACTATATTAACATTGTCAGATTCTGGCGGATATATAGTTGATGAAGATGGTATAGATTCAGAAAAGCTCAAATTTGTTATGGACCTCAAAAATATTAGAAGAGGTAGAATTAGCGAATATGTTGAGAAATATCCTAATGCAAAATATGTGGTAGGAGCAAGACCTTGGTCTGTAAAATGTGATATTGCTTTGCCATGTGCAACGCAAAATGAACTAAATGGTGAAGAAGCAAAGCAATTAATTGAAAACGGATGTATGTGTGTATCTGAAGGTGCAAATATGCCTTGTATGCCAGAAGCTATTCACGAGTTTCAAAAAGCTAAAATCCTATTCGCACCAGGAAAAGCCTCTAATGCTGGTGGTGTAGCTACTTCTGGTTTAGAAATGAGTCAAAATTCGTTACGCCTAAGTTGGACAAGAAAAGAAGTAGATGACAGACTTAAAGATATTATGGAAGACATCCATGACTCTTGCGTACAATACGGAAAAGAAGATGATGGATCTATTGATTATATCAAAGGAGCAAATATTGCTGGTTTTGTAAAAGTTGCTGATGCAATGATAGCCCAAGGAGTTATTTAGTAATAGAATAGTTATAAATTTTAAAGTCTCTATAATAATTATAGAGGCTTTTTTTATCACATAATATAGGATTGGTCATATATTATCGTTAGTATTAAATATATTTGAAAAAATTAATTTTTAATGCAAAGAGCTATTATAAAAGTTGTTCTATTAGTACTGCTAGTCTCAACCAAAAGTTATGCTCAAGATTTTTCAGCGCTTTGGGAACCACATTTTTCTTATAATAGGGTAGTTGATGTTGTTGCTGGTGAAAATAAAATTTATGCTGCGGCACAGAATACAGTTTTTCAATTCGATATACTTTCCCGAGAATTAAATACGATTACTACTGTTGAGGGACTTTCTGGTCAGGATATTACAACTATCTATTATAGTGAAATCTATCAATATGTACTTGTTGGTTATGGCAGTGGTTTAATAGAACTATACTCAGAAACAGACGGTTCTGTACTAACGATAGTAGATATAGTAGACAAGACTAATATAACGCCAGAGAATAAACGTATAAATCATTTCTATGAAAATAATGGTTTAGTATATATATCAACAGATTTTGGGGTCTCTGTATATGACTTAGAACGTCTAGAATTTGGCGACACCTATTTTTTGGGTAATGGAGGGTCACAAATAACAGTTAATCAGGTTGCTCTTTTAAATAATGAAATTTATGTGGCTTGTAGTAATAACAATGGGATTAAAAAAGCGGAGCTTACAAACCCTAATTTAATTGATTTTGCGCAATGGGAAACTATTTTAGCAGGTAATTACCGCACCATCAATACATTAAATAGTAAAGTGTATTCGGTAAGGACAAATAACCAGCTTTACGAAATAGATGAGACTAATATAAATATACTATTTAGTTTACCACAATCACCAATAGATGCAAAAACAACAGATTCAAATTTAATATTTACGTTTACAAACGCTACTCGAGTTTATGATACTAATATACAATTAGTCAATACCTTTGAACCAAATACAGAGTTTGATACTAGTTTTACGTCAGCTACAATAGTCAACGATTTGGTTTATATAGGAACAGAAGATTTGGGAGTTCTCGAAATTCAAATAACAGAAAATAATCTTTATACTGAGATTAAACCTAATGGCCCATTATTTAATAGTGTGTTTAGAATCGATGCGGATTCTGAATCTGTTTGGGCGTCCTTTGGTGATTATACAGCGTCAATTAATCCATCTCCATTCAGAAGTCGAGGAGTTAGTTATTTAAATGATGAAGAATGGGGTAATATACCATTTGATAGTGTTTTAGGAGCTCGTAACTTATCTGAGATTTCAGTTAATGTATTTAATCCAAATCAGGTTTTTATTAGTGCTGTACATGATGGTCTGCTAGAAATTAATGACTTTGAACCTACTGTATTATACAACCAAAATAACAGCGGATTAGAATCGTTAATTGTGCCTAGTTCGCCAAATTTTAGCAGTATAAGAGTTACAGATACAGAATTTGATACTAATGGCTTATTGTGGTCTGTAACCAGCAGGGTAGATAGAGCTCTAAAATCCTATGATCCAATAACAGGGAATTGGCAAGGTTATAGTTTTTCTAGTTTAATTGAGAATCCATTATTAGATGACCTTGGTTTTTTTGAAATAGAAATAGATAATAATGGGACTAAATGGATAGGCTCTTATTCTAACGGATTACTAGCATATAATGAGAATATAGCATCTATCCCTTTACGGAATATAAATTCTGAAGCACAAAATGTGCCTCCGTTTGCTAGGTTTGTTGCTTTAGCTTTAGATGATAGAAATCAATTGTGGATTGGAACAACAAGGGGACTACGAGTGTTATTTAATACTGCAGGCTTTTATGATGACCCTAATCCAAGTTTAAACAGAATTATTATTTTGGAAGATGGTATCCCTAAAGAGTTGTTAGAAGGACAATCTATTACAGATATTGAGGTAGACGGTTCAAATAATAAATGGGTTGCCACGTCAGATTCAGGAGCATTTTACTTTTCATCAGATGGGCAGAATACAATTTATCACTTTACAACAGATAACTCTCCATTACCGTCAAATAGAGTTAATGATATCGCAATAGATTCAGATAATGGTATTGTATACATAGCAACTACAAGAGGATTAGTTGCATTTAAAGCTGGAGGTTCAAAACCAGAAGAGACTTTAGAAAATGCTTTTGCTTACCCTAACCCTGTAAGACCAGAGTATAATATTCTTGGATTTAATGATTTAAACGATATTAATAAGGGAGTTAAGATAAGCGGTTTAACAGACCGAGTTAATATTAAAATAACAGATATCGAAGGTAACTTAGTTGCAGAAGCACAGTCTAATATTAATCTAAGATCCTCTAATGCAAATTATAATTTTGCTATAGATGGAGGTACAGCGATATGGAATGGTAAGAATCTTGGAAATGCTGTAGTTAGAACAGGCGTATATTTAGTAATGATTTCAGATTTAGTATCTTTTGAAACTAAAGTCATCAAAGTTCTTATCGTTAGGTAGTAGTAGACATGCACTCAAGAAATAATTGTATTGTTCTTTCAAAGTTAAAGTATAGAGATTATGATCTTATCGTAAAATGCTATACGCAAGAGCGTGGTGTTGTGAGTTATATTCTAAGAGGAGTTTTGAGGTCTAAGAAAAGCCAAGCCAAAACTGTTTATTTTCAGGTATTATCTCAATTACAAATCGAAGAAAGTTATAAGCCAAATTTATCGTTACATTCTATAAAAGATATAAAGCTTAATTATATTTATAAGAGCCTTCACACCAATATCTATAAAAGTGCCATTGTTTTATTTCTATCCGAGATTCTTTCGACCGTTCTTAAGGAGGAAGAAAAAAATTTAGATTTATATAATTATATAGAAACTGCACTCCAGTATTTAGACAATGAAGATAAATTCTCAAATTTTCATTTATTGTTTCTTTTAAAATTGACTCGCTATCTTGGTTTTCAGCCTGAGAGTCAGTTTAATAAATTTGACTATTTTAATTTAGAATCTGGGGTATTTGAAAATGTCGAAAGTGGAATTTATTCCATCTCTGGCGAAAATTTAACACTATTAAAATCTTTGTTAGGCATAAATTTTGACGCCCTTTCTTTAATAAAAATTAGCGCAAAGCAAAGACAAGATTTCTTGAATATGTTATTGCATTATTTTCAATTACATTTGGGGGGGTTTAAAAAGCCGAAATCTTTACAAGTGCTCAATGATGTATTTCATTAAGTCAATTTATAAGAAAAGAATTTTATGTCTACTAATTTGAAAGTAAAGTACTTTATAGTCTTACCTTTTTTTTGTTTTCTTTTTACGTTAATTAGTTCTGCACAAACAATTACGGTATTAGAGGAACTCACAAATGAGCCTATTCCTGGAGTAGTTTTATATAATTTAAAGAAAAATAAATCTGTTGTAACAGATATTAATGGAAAAGCATTGCTAGAAAAGTTTGGTAGTAATGAAACCATTTTCTTTCAAAGTATTTTATACATAAAAACACAAATAAAAAAATCAGAAATAGAACAGAATAATTACATCGTTTATCTTGTCCCTAGTGTAGAAAGTTTAAATCAGATTGTAATATCTGCCTCTAAATTCGAACAAAGTAAGCGCGATATACCTCAAACAATCGTAAGTGTAAGCGCTAAAGAAATAGCGTTTGCAAACCCACAAACAAGTGCAGATTTACTAGAGAATACAGGTAATATTTATATACAAAAGAGTCAGTTAGGTGGAGGTAGTCCAATGATTAGAGGTTTTTCTACTAACAGATTATTAATTACTGTTGATGGTGTAAGAATGAACAATGCCATCTTTAGAGGCGGTAATCTACAAAATGTAATTTCAGTAGATCCATTTACAGTTCAAAATACAGAAGTAACTCTAGGGGCTGGTTCTGTGGTTTACGGAAGTGATGCCATAGGTGGGGTAATGAGTTTTTATACTAAAAAACCGCAATTGTCTTATAAAGATGATTTGTTTCTAAGTGCTAATGTTTTAACAAGATACGCAACTGCTAATACTGAGAAAACAGGTCATTTTGATTTTAACTTAGGTTATAAAAAATGGGCTTTTTTAACAAGCGTAAGCTATACAGACTTTGATGATTTAAGAATGGGAAGTAATGGACCTAGTGATTATCTTAGAAATGAATATGTGGTAAGAGAGAATGGAGAAGACATTATCCGATTAAATCCTAATCCGCAAGTACAAGTGCCAACAGGATATAGCCAAATTAATTTAATGCAAAAAGTAAGATATGAACCGTCAGATAATCTCAATTTTGATATAGGGTTGTATTTTTCTACAACATCTGATTATCCTAGATATGATAGATTAATAAGGCCAAGAGGTGAATCATTACGCTCAGCAGAATGGGAATATGGGCCACAACAGTGGTTTATGGGAAATTTTCAAGTAACCAAAGTTAGTAGTAGTTCTAACTTTTACGATAAGCTGCAAGCAACAGCAGCATACCAGAATTTCCAAGAAAGTAGAAGCGATAGAGATTTTCAATCGGCATTGCGTGAGGTTAGAGCTGAAAATGTAGATGCGATATCATTCAATTTAGATTTAGAAAAGAGTTTAAGTTCTAAAACCACTTTATTTTATGGTCTAGAGTATTTATATAACACTGTAGGTTCTAAAGGACAAGAAGATAATATAGATACAGATACAAGTATTGCTACTGTTACACGCTATCCTAATGGCTCAACATGGCAATCTATAGCAGGTTACGCAAGTCTAAAATACAAACCAAATCCAAAGTTTGTATTTCAATCGGGTTTACGATATAATCAAGTTATTGCAAATGCAGATTTTACAGAAAATAATGTGTTTTTAAATCTTCCGTTTGATGATGCCCAAGTAAATACAGGAGCACTAACTGGTACAGCTGGTATTACATGGTCGCCAAGTGATATGATACAATGGAAACTTAATGCGTCTACAGCTTTTAGAGCACCAAATATAGATGATGTTGGTAAGGTGTTTGATAGTGAGCCTGGCTCTGTAGTTGTTCCTAATAAAGACTTAAAAGCTGAGTATGCTTATGGAGGTGAGTTGGGTTTAAAATTGAATTTTAATGATAAAGTTATTTTTGATTTAGCGACCTATTATACGTTCTTAGATAATGCTTTAATTAGAAGAGATTTTGAACTAAATGGAGAAACTGAAATTATATATGATGGTGAATTAAGTAATATTCAGGCCATACAAAATGCATCACAGGCTTGGATTTATGGTTTTGAAGTTGGTGTAGAGGTTAACTTTACTGAGTATTTAAAGTTGCGTTCTCAATACAATATCATTGGCGGAACAGAAGAAAACGAAGGTATTGAAGTCCCAATTAGACATATTGCACCAAATTTTGGTAGGACTCATTTTATTTGGAAAAAGAAGAAACTTCAATTAGATGCATTCTTAGTATATAATAATGAGTTGTCATTTAATCAATTAGCACCTTCTGAAGTGGGTAAAGATTACATCTATGCTTCTGATGAAGACGGAAATCCTTATGCTCCATCATGGCAAACGCTTAACCTGCGTACACAATACCAATGGACTGATAATTTCAGTATTACAGCAAGCTTAGAAAATATTACAGATCAACGTTACAGACCCTATTCTTCTGGTATTTCTGCTGCAGGTAGAAATTTAATTTTAGCTTTAAAATATACCCTGTAAATATTTGCTTAAAAAAAGCTTCATTTTATAAATTAAGCTTTTTCTATTTTGTGTAGTAAGCCTATTTTTGCTTTACAGCTTTCTTGCTAATTACTTGTCCGTTAGACAATGTAACTCTAGCAATATATGCTGCTTTACTTAGTTTAGATAAGTTATAGACTTCAGTTGAGTTGCTTCCGCTTAAGTTATACACGCGTCTGCCTAACATGTCTAAAATCTTAACATTAGTTATTGTTAAGCTATTTGTTATTTTCACTTCAACATCACCATTAGCTAGCTCAACAAGAGTTAAATCATTTGAGTCAACTTGGTTATCATCAATAGAAAGTATATTGTTGTTAAATACAATTTCAAAGCGGTTATTAAACTCACCAACTTCTGATGTAAAGTTATAATTAGAATCTTTAAGATTATGAATGCTACCTAGCAGATTGTCTTTTAAGTAAATAGTATTAGCGTTATAAAAAGCACCTTCAAATTGTGCGATTGAAACGTTATATATAGTAGGCACCTCTATTACAGCATTAAAGCCAAGCTCAATAACTTCGTTAATATTTAAACCAGAAATTGCTTTACCTTGTATGACAAATTCATCCGTACTATTATCTATAATAGAATAAAGTTTTGCAAAGTTTTCAGAAGACACATTTCGTTTAACGTCATAGAATGAACCGTCATTATTGTCTGTCGCTCCATCGATATGAGCCACAGCAATTTGACTAAACACACCATTGTCTGATGTTAGGTTTAACCATAGTACCTCACGATTAGTCGTTGTAACGTTTGAATTTCTAAAAAACTGATTATTATCACCTGTAACACGCATAGCATTATTAAATGTAACATTTGTGCCTGATAATGCCTCAACAAAGAAACCCTGTCCTGAAGGTACAAAGCCATTAGGTGTTATACCAGATGCACCAGCTGTACTAACTCCACTAGCAGAAATTATAGCATAATCTGCAACAGAAAAATTTTCTTCACCATTACCAGAAGCATTAGCATTTAAAGGTGTTGCTTGGCTCCATAAAAAGAGATGGTCTACTATACCAGCATTAGTAGTAAAAAATATCGCTGCATCTATAGCACTAGGATAAGGATTACCAATAAAATTCCAATCACTATAAGTTCCACCACTTGCATTAGAAATAGCAGGAGTAATAACACCATTATTAAATGGGCCTTCAAATGTAAATTGTTGAGGTGCTGGAAGCATACCAGCAGGCACTGCAGTCGTTGCATAACCCACACCTTCTGTCATCACACCAGAGGCAGCCTGCCACGCGTTACCATCATCATCAATATCATCTTGTCCAGGGGCAAAAGTATTTGTATTATTTACTTCCGCAAAAAGATCTACAAAATTAGCGGCATTAAATACAAATCGTCTACTCACCGGTACGTTTGCAAATGTGTTTTCAATAGTTTCACCGTTAACTGGTGAACTCCAATATGTATATTCAAAATAACTGTTTAGAAGTGATGTTTCTTTTTGAACTGTAATTGTTCCATCAGCAACTGTTGATGCAAAATTGCTAACTTGAACAACTGAACCTCCTGGAAAAACAGTTATATCTCCATTAGCAATAATATCATTTTGTACTTCAATAAAAGTACCATTTTGAATATTTATGAAGTTGCCAGCGTTTACTGTTAAACTACAAGCACTAAAGCTGGTTTGCAAACTACCAACAGAAGTATCAAAGTTACCATCAATAATAACTGTAGTATTAATATTAGGCACACCATTATCCCAGACTAAACCATCCCAAGTTGTGGTGGCAGTACAACTTGTACTTGAGGAGATGCAAATATTGTCAAATGTTGCTGTAGGACCTGCATTTGCATTATGTTTCCAAAGTGCAGAAATAAAATCCAAGCTAGAATTTGTATAGGTGTTATCTATTGCATTACCAATAAGATTACCTGCATTTAAAGATATTGGATTACTAAAAAAGGCACCATCATCTCTAACATATAATTCCCAATTATCTGTTACTGGGTCAAACACAACACGCATACTTAAATAGTCATTATCATATTCAGTAATATCTGCAACTATATTGGTATGGCTAGCATTGCCATCTATTCCATTAGTAAACCTAACCAATCTCACAAAATCAGGTACGGTATTGTTGCCAGGTGTACCTAGTACAACTGCGTAACCATTTCCTTCTAACATATCAGATTCAGTATTACCTAATACAAATGCTATACCATTAGCATTACCATTAAATCCATTCGGGTTTCCTACACTTGATCTCATATTAAACTCCCAAGTAATAGGGTTTGCAAGAGAACTCAATGTTGTATTATAAAATGCAGATACATCCTGGTAAACATAATCGTAACCAGCTACTCCGCCAGTACTAATCGACAATTCATTAGCTACAATAGATACATCGCCACCAACAGAATTCCATTGAGCATCAATTGTTGTTGCAGAAAAATTATCTGAGATTGAACACGTTATAGTTGCTATTGCAGAAATAGAACCATTTACAATGATATCATTGTTTGCCCCACTAGCACCTAGTCTACCATTACCTCCATTCGTATTGGCTGTACCATAAAGTCTATATGTAACTGCAAAAGCATTATTAGTTTGTCCAACATTAAACGTTACTGTTTGAGAATTTGCTGTTATGGGAATAATTTCATCAATATTAGTAGCATATCCATCTAAAGAACTCCTTAAGGCTACAGATGTAAAACCATTATTGTTACGTCGTGTTTTGAATAGCATCGTAGTGACATCAAATTGAAAGCCAGCATTTGGTGTTATTGTAAATTCTAAGTAATCATTATTAGTTACTGCATCTGAAATGGTTGTAGTAGTCCAGTTGGTTGATGCAAAACTATTATTATTCTCTAAAGCATTTAAACCTGCTCCTCTAGATATTGTAGAAGATGTTAGTGCAAAGTTATTAAAATTTGATACTACAGCATCAGCTACACCATTATTACCATTAAATTCAAAGGTTAACAACTGACAATAGCCAAAGTAAAAGGACGCTAATAGTATAAGTAGCGAAATGGAATATTTTTTTTTCATGAAAAAATATTATAGGTATAATTGCCAACTTAATTAATTAGCTATTATTTTTGCTATATGAACGCCGAAAAAACCTATTCTGTCGACGAAGCGCAAAAAAAGCTTGAAAATTATTGCGCATATCAAGAGCGATGCCATAAGGAGGTGCGATTTAAGCTTAGAGAGATGCGAATGATACCGCATGTAATTGATACTATTTTGGTGCATTTAATTCAGCACAATTATCTTAACGAAGAACGCTTTGCTAAAGCTTATGTACGAGGTAAATTTAGGATAAAAAAATGGGGAAAAGTCAGATTAATCAGAGAGTTGAAATTTAGAGATATATCAAAATATAGTATGGATGTTGCGCTAAAGGAAATTGATTTAGAGGACTATTATAATACACTTGATGAACTCGTAAATAAGCGAATAGAACAGGTTACCGAGAAAAATAGATACAAAAAGAAAAAAAAAGTGGCAGATTATCTTTTATATCGCGGTTGGGAATCCCACCTCATTTATGAAAAACTTAATGAATATTTATAAAAAGAGCCTTTTCGCATAGCGAAAAGGCTTTTTTTAATTCTAAAAACTTAGATTCTATAAGTTAAAAGTAGCTCCGAAATTAATGGTAAATTGATTGTGTAATTTTTCTACAGGTGATAAACTACCAGAATCGTAACTTGCTAAAGGTGCATTTAATTCTGTGTAAATACCAAAGCCAGTAGTAAATAAATAACGTGCACCTATATGACCACCAAAATTCTTTAAACCAAAGCTTAAGCCAGGATATAAATCAAAATTTTCGTCTATGGCTAAAACGTTTCCGATATTAGCATTAAAACGTGCTCTTATATCGATGCGATCACTAAAATCTGGATCTAATTTTTCATCGACACCCAAAAGATAAGTAGACGATAATCCTAAAGAGATGTTTTCTCCAATACCATAATCATACGACAAATTTAAGCCTGTACCGTTATTTTGGAAGTTAGCACCTGCTTGAAATTTGCTATCTCCTTTACCTTTAAATGCCTGAGAATTGCCAAATATGAATGCAAATAAAGCTGTTATTAATATGATTTTTTTCATGATTTTTTTAAAAAAATATTACCAAATATACGAATTGTAAACTAAAATTACACAATAATTAAATGAAACCATTGGTGTTAGATATGGCTTTTTTATTTTTCCAATCTATCCATTTTTGGCCCTTTATACGACGCATTAAGTTATCATAATTACGCATTATAAATATGTTGTAAATCGCTTTTCTTAGATTTTTAGGATGTCTTGCAATGGCACGTAAGCTCATAGAAAATCCGGGTGTAATATATTTCATATAGTGCCAGTACCCTTCTGGCATGTAGAGTGTTTCGCCGTGTTTTAAATCGCAGACCCAACCTTTTGCATGTTTTAGAGCGGGCCATTTTTTAAAATCAGGATTTGAGAAATCAATATCTTCTCTTGTGATTAAGGAATACGGAATTTTATATAAATATTTATTCTGTTTCTGATCGAATAGGATGCATTGTTTCTCACCTTCAAAATGAAAATGAAAAATATTAGCTAAGTCAATATCGTAATGCATAAACGTATGTGAATTGGTTCCTCCAAAGAATAGCATTGGTAAACTTTTAAGTAGTCGTAACCCAAAATCCGGGTACTTAAAATCTTTTTGAAGTTGGGGGATTTCTTTTAAAATATTCCAAAGAAAAATTCTAAATTTTGTAGGCTCTTTTTTTAATAAATCTACATAATCACTCATCTTCATGGTGGCATGTGCTTCATTAAATCCATCTTTATAATCTACAGGTCTATCATCGTAAAGTGGAACAGTTATGTCACCAGCGATATCTTTTATGTAGTCTAAATTCCATTTAGAATATGCAGGCCAATCTTCTATACAACGTTCTATTACTACCGGTTTTTGTAGTTTAAAATAGTGTTTTATGAAATCCGCTTTCGTGATGGTTTTAACACGAGGAATTTGTTGTAGATTTAATTGCAAAAGTTAAAAATTTAGTAAGCTAAAGTTAATAAAACGTTACGAGAACATAATTATTATGCCGTTCAAAATTTGTGTTATAACCACTTAGATTTGCGTTCTGTAGCATCCAAAATATCAACATTTAAAACTGTTGCAATTTCTTTAGCTTTCATAAAAGCATCATTTTCATCATAGGTTTCGTAAGCTTCAATTTTTTGATTGGTGTTATAGAATAAATTAAGTTTTATAATTTCATTAGAAACATTTGCTTCAGCAGTTCTAGATCTCAAGGTTATTGTTTCATTAGTTCTAAATACCGATATATAGTCTGTCTCTGGAATTGGTTTCCAGGTTCCTACGGAAATACTTAATATTGATTTTATCTCTCTATACTTTTTATTTTTAAAGTCGAATTCTGAACCTTCTACCAAAAGAAGAAAAATACCCATACCAATTAAAATAAATCCTTTGAAACTAGAAAATAAAGAAATTATTCCAACGGTTAAGGCTATAGAACCTAGTATTAATTTCCAAATAGGAAGCTTTCTTTTAAATAGCAGTGTGTTCATAAAATAATTATATAAGAAAAGCCCACTTTTTTAAAAGTGGACTTTTCTAGTTTAACTATTTCTTTTCAGACTTATAAATCTCAGCATCTTCTGCTTCAATCTCTTTTTTGTCTTTACCTTTTAAATACTCAGGTAAATCCATACCAGCCATATTAAACATTTCTTGTAAAGGTGGTACTGATTTGTACATACCAGATAAGAAATTAGCGGTAGATGATTTTCCGTCTTCACCATTGCCACCATTATCCCAAACAGTTACCTTATCAATTTTAATATTCTTAATAGCGTCTGATTGTATCTTTACCAACTCAGGTAATTTATCTGCAATTAATAATAATACAGCATCTCTACTATTGTTGCCAGCAGCTTTTACAATTTCTTGTAAACCAGCTGCTTGTTTAGTTAGAACTTCAAATTGCCCTTGTGCTTCAGCCTGTGCTTTAAATAGTATCGCATCTGCTTCACCTTTAGCACGTCTTCTAATACGTTCTGCTTCTGCTTCTGCATCAATTTCAACTTTCTTTTTGTCAATTTCAGCAGGTACAATGATATCTGCCATTTGGGATGAGCGCACACGTTCTGCTCTTGCCGTTTCTGCTAATTGCTCTGCGGCATAAGATTCTTCTAATGCTTTTGCAGTTTGTACTTTTTCTGAGGCAATAGCCACACGTTCTGCTTCTGCTTCACGTTGACGGCGTAACGAATCTGAATTGGCTACTGCAATTTTTGCAGTATTTTCTCCTTCGACAGCTTGTGCATTAGCAGCAGCAACTTGGGTTCTTTCATCTTGTACAGCATTGGCTTCACCAATAGAACCATCTCTAGTTTTTTCAGCAACTGATTTACGTGCTGCATTAATAGCGTGCGCAGCCGCTTCTTTACCAAGTGCTTCAATATAGCCAGACTCATCAACAATATCTGTAATGTTTACGTTGATTAACTTTAAGCCAACTTTCCTTAATTCGGTTTCAACACTATCTGAAATATTGGTTAAAAATTTGTCACGATCATTATTAATTTCTTCAATATCCATCGAGGCAACGACTAAACGTAATTGACCAAAAATAATTTCTTGCGCTAGTTCTTGGATTTCATTCTGTCCTAAACCCAGCAAACGCTCTGCTGCGTTTTGCATAACACCAGGTTCAGTAGAGATACCGATGGTAAAACGTGATGGTACGTTAACACGAATATTTTGCTTAGATAAGGCATTCACCAGATTCACTTCAATAGATATTGGTGTTAATTCTAAAAATTCAAAATCTTGAATTACAGGAATAATAAATGCGGCACCACCATGAATACATTTTGCAGATTGGCCTCCACCTACTTTACCATAGACCACTAAAATTCTGTCAGATGGGCAACGTTTATAACGTTTTATCAATATAATTAATGTCAATACTATAAATAGTGCGACAAATATTAATAACATAGGGCCTCCTATGCCTTCCATGTTAATTGTTTCTTGTATGCTCAGTAATTTCATATGTTTTTGGGTTTAAGAGTTAGTATTGAGTTATTTTGAGTTTAATCGTTGCTTAGTAAACGATTTTCACCCTCTTGCAGTTGTTCATTTTCTGCGTGAGAAGGTTTAATAGGCTTACGTGTGTTGTCTACGATGAGAATTCCGTTTGAGGTAACATCGAGAACTTTTATAATGGTTCCAGATTTTAATTCGGTTAAGGAATCTGTAAGTGCATCTAATTCTCGCATGGTACCTTGCACATTTACAGTGACTTTACCAATTCTAGAGCGATCTGCACCAATAGTTAAGTAAACTTCGCCAACAGCATCAATAGCATTTTTATAATTTAGTGTTCCGCTATCTGTCAGTTTGCTAATAAAATAGAATAATGCTGCCATAACAGTCATCATTACTAATCCGCATAATACAGATACAATAACTGTAATTGGTTTTGATAAGCCAGCATCGATACATGCAATGCCACTCCAGCCAAAAATGGTAAAAAAGCCAACTAAGTTTTTAAAACTGATAAATTGAAAACCAGCTCCAAAATCAGCATCCATATCAGCGTCAAAATTACCAAGATCATCAGCATCACCTCCAGTAAAAGCCATAATCATAACTATACTAAAAATTAGTGAGCCAATAATAGCGACGAGCCAATACACCTTTGGTAAAAATTCTAAATTTGAAAACCATTCTACCATAATTGTAAGATTTAAAATGCGTTAATAAATATACGACCATTATGAGATTTTTCAATCTTATTTTGAAAGTAAATTGGGCATAAAATGACCACCAAGTAAGACTTAAGAAAAGTCATGGTTTATTTGAAATCTTTTTTTGGATTTGAATAATCCAAATAACGAATGTCAACTGTATTTTGATGGTTATTGTAAGTACGCTCGTTTCTATACTTTGTATACTCAAAAAGTTTTGAGTTGAGAACTACTTTCAATATATAAGTAGCAAATGAAGGAATTTTGTTACAGAAAATTTAATAAATATTTTTATTATTACTTAAAACTGTAACGTATTCCAAATAATACATTACTTGGAGGCATTGGTGTAAAGCCAGTTTCAATATAATCTGCATCAAAAATATTACTTGCAGTAATGGTAAATTCCATTTGTTTTAACCTGTAAACTAATGACGCATCCCAAACATTATAAGTTTGCCCTGTAGTACGCTCTGCATATTTATAAACAACATTTTGACGCATATTTTTAAATAACTGTGTGCTTAATCTTGTTGTGTATTGATGTTTTAAGGTGTTTAAAGAATAACGTGATAGTTCTTCGTTTTGCTCTAAAATATTATCATCTAAAAACGCATAGCCAAAAGCTAAAGTCTGTGTAAAGCCTTTGTGTTTAAAATTATAAGCAGCATCAAATTCAAAACCTTGAGTATTAACTTCTGTGATATTAGTGGCTGTGAAAATTTCTTCACTTGCATCAGGTCTTATGTAGTCAATTAAGTTTTGAGCATCTCTATTAAATACGGCTAAAGTGGCTCTAAATTTTGGTGTGATGTATTTGATACCGATTTCTTGAGCAAAAGCTTCTTCGGGTTCTAAATCTGGATTTCCGCTAGTACGAGGATCAGAATAAAATAAATCTGTGTATGTTGGAATTCTATAAGTATATCCAATATTTCCATAAACTTTTACGTCGTTAGAAACATCAAAACCAATGTCTAATCCAGGGAATGCATGAAACTTAAAATCCGAAAAGTAAGTTAGCGCAACACCTGGAGTAATATCTAACTTATTATCTAGTAATTGAAAACGATGCTCTAAAAACATATTAGTCATAAAGCGATTGCGATTGCCTAGATTATTACTTCGTAAGTGAATTTTAGAAAGATCAACACCAAAACCTGTAACACCTAATTTAGAAGTGTAAGAGGCATTGGCTTCTGCTCCAATCTTATCTGAGATATGGAAATTTCTAAAAAACTCAGGCTCAAAGCGTCTTAGTAAAAAGACATCTTGGTTTCGTTTCCAATAGACACGAGGTGAGATTTTTAGTTTTTCAGATTTAAAGGTTGTTGTAAAAGCGATTAAACTATTCTGCGTTTCTTCGTACTCGTTAAACGATGGATTAGTGGTGTAAAAATTCTCTGCACCAAACTTACGTTCAAAAAAAGTAGCGATCATTTCAATAGGTTGATCCTTTTTATTGAATACACTTTTTAAGAAAATATTAGAATTATCATAATCTGAATTAGGTCTATAACCTTCAGAAGTTACTTTGCCAATATGTACAATATGAGAGGAATTGTCTAGTTCTGTACCAACCGTTAAATTTCCATTTAATTGACCAAAAGAACCGGTTTCAAAATTTGCAGAAACACTATTATTTAGAGTTTTTTTAGTCACAATATTAATCGCTCCTGTAAAGGCATTTTGTCCAAAAATACGAGCAGCAGGTCCTTTGATGATTTCTATGCGCTCAATGACTTCTATTGGTAAAGCAGCATTCATAGTATGGTGACCGGTTTGTGCATCGTCCATTTTTATACCGTCAATTAATAGAAGCGTTTGGTCAAAGCCACCACCTCTAATATATAAATCGGCCTGGCTACCACCTGTGCCACGACGTCTTATGTCTACACCTGCAACTTGTTGTAATAAATCAGCAATATTTACAGCAGCACTATTTTTAATATCTGTAGCTGTAATAATACTTATGGTTCTCGAATTTTCTTTAAAAGGAAGATCAATTCGTGTTGAGGTAATAACAATTTCTTGTAAAGAATCGGTTTTTATTTCTTGTTCTTGAGCATTTAGTTCAAAAACGGTAATTAAAATGAATGTAAAAAGGTAGACTGTGTTTTTCATCTATTTAAGTTATGTAATACTTGTTATTGAACGCATTTAAGCATTACAAAAGTCGTAACTTTCCGGACGATTAAAGTAGTCCAGTTTTAAAATAATGAGTAGTCCGGCTAATCAAATTATTAAACAGCTTATTACATTCGATAAAACGGTGGTGCAACCTGTCTATATACAAGTAGCACAGCAAATAATAAATGCAATACAACGTGGGTATTTAGAAAAAGGTGTTAAGTTACCAGGAACTCGGATTTTAAGCCAACTATTAAACATTCATCGTAATACAGCCGTTGCTATTTATGACGAATTGGCATCTCAAGGTTGGGTAGATATTATAGCCAATAAAGGGACTTTTGTTTTGGTACCCGAGCCAACCACAGCAAAAATTAAAGCTACGGCACAACATTTACATCAGGCGTATGCTTACCCAAAAGTAGCAGGTTTTCCTTTTCAAAAATCATTTAACCTTGCTTCAACGTCTCAAGAAACTACTGCAAAGTATATGATTAATGAAGGTAAGCCCGATTTACGTTTGCATCCTGTTCATCAGTTTTCGAGATGGTATAGTGCTGCCATGAAACGAAAATCATTAATAAATAAGTGGAATAGAACAAGCGCTTTTACACCTTCGGTTTTTAAAACGCAGCTCTGTAATTATTTAAATGCCACGCGTGGCTTCCATATAAAACCTAGTAATTTAATAAACACACGTAGTACAGAAATGAGTCTTTATATAATGTCTCAGCTGTTGATTAAACAAAATGATTTGGTATTGGTTGGGCAGTTAAGTAATTATGCGGCTAACATGATTTTTCAACAAGCTGGTGCAACTATTAGAACAGTTCCATTAGATAAAGAAGGTTTAAATGTCGATTATATAAAAACCCATTTTTTAAAAAACAGTATAAGATGCGTTTATATATGTGCTAATAGAGATTATCCAACAACGTTAATGTTGAGTGCAAAACGCCGTTTACAATTGTTGCAACTGGCAAAAACGTATGGGTTTGCAATTATAGAAGACGATTATGACTACGATTTTCAGTTTGAAGGTTCTGCGATGTTACCTATGGCAAGTGCTGATGCTAATGGCATGGTCATTTATTTAGGTAAATTAGGACAGTCGTTATTTCCAAGTTTTCATACAGGGTTTGTGGTAGCACCCGAAAACTTAATTTCTGAAGCAAAAAATTACTTGCAATTATTAGATAGACAAGGAGATTTAATACAAGAGCAAATGCTATCAGAACTTATTTCTGAAGGTGAAATATACCGTCTTAAGAAAAAAAACATCATCACTTACAAAGAGCGTCGCGATAGTTTATGCCATTATTTAAACTATTATTTTGAAGCTATTATAACTTGGGAAAAACCCTTAGGTGGCTTAGCTATTTGGCTACAATTTGCGAAAACAATTTCGTTAGTTAAACTTGCTGAAGAAGCCGAAAAATTAGATTTATTTCTGCCTAAAACCATTTTATATCAAGATAAAAATACCTGCGCCATTCGTTTTGGTTTTGGACATTTAAATGAAGAAGAAATTGAAATTGTTATTAAAAAGTTGAAAAGCGCCTATGATAAGGTTTCTAATTTTTAATTGGAAATTCAGTCTTACAATCCTCACATTTGTATTGGTAACGTGTACTAAATGGTAACGTTCCTGATACAAAACCAATTATAAATGACATTAAAGATTTAAAATCGGCAATGGTAGAATATAATGCAATATGGTGTTCCTTACAATTGGGACAGACTATAGCTTCGCCATCATTATCTAAAGAATAGGCATTAATAGATTTTAAAATGGCTCTGGCTTCTTTTTCATCTTTGGCGAGTACTTTTAGTTTTACACCACCAATAGCATTACTTACTAAGGGATCCGTATCAATGGTGATGTTGTCTCTTAGGAATACTTCGATACCATCAGCTTCTAAACGCCCTTTTATAATTTGGGCTTCTGAGGAATATTGAAATCTGGCGATGGTGACGAAGGTGTTCTGCATGCATCAAAGATACTATAAAGATTTTGAGATTTGTCAGTTTTCAAAAACCTGACAGATCTGGTGAAAAAAAATTATTTTGAAAAAAAATTATTGTTTTACGATAATTTTCATACTTTTGTTATTGTTAAACAATAATTAAATAAAGTATCTCACTATGAAAAAAAGACTTTTAATCAGTTCTATCAGCATAATTTTAATAGCAGCGGTATGTGGTATTGGTTATGTGAGTTTAACATCGCATCTGTCCGAAGCGTTTAAATCATCAGAGCCCAAAACGTATGCATTGGGTTTGGCTAAAAGTAATACCGAAGTCATTAATAAAATAGGAAACGAAATTTTTATAGACACTCTTAAAACTGATAAAACGCAAAAGGGACAGTTCAAATTAGAGTTAGACTTTAATGGATTTAGTTTTGGTCAAGATGCCGTCGATTTAATTCTTCCAGTAAAAGGAAATAAAGGTAAAGCAAGTCTATATGTTGTTGCCGAAAAAAAGAATAAGCATTGGATTTATAAAACGGTAAAAATTGAGATTGATAAAAGCGGTACTGTGATAAACTTAATTGAAGAACTAAATAAATAATACAATGAGAAAACTTAGTATTCTAAAAAGTTTAATAGATTTTATTTGGCTTGTAACCTGTATTCCAAGCGCACTATTGCTTATTTTTTTTGCTGCTTATATCTTTATTGAACCAGAATCTTTGAATCTTGTTTTTGATATTGACATAGATAAACAAGACACCTCTGCAATTGCAGTTCAGATTTTTGGATTGCTATTTATTGTTTTGGCTTTTGGCACAATCTATTGTGTGTATCTGTTTAGAAAAACCTTGCGCTACTTCCAAAAGGTAAAACCTTTTCATAGCGATGTTATAAACAACTTTTATAGAATAGGCTACTTACTCTCAGGTATTGGTCTTCTGTCTTCCATATTACTCTTTGTAGCACATTTATTTTTTAAAAGTGAGTTTAAAATTAATTTAGGATTAAGTCCTTACATCATGTTAATCTGTCTTGGCCTATTTTTTATGGTATTGAGTGAAGTTTTTAAAGTGGCAAAACGAGCTAAAGAAGAAAATGAATTAACGATTTAATTATGAAACGAGCACGTTCAAAATTTTATCACACAATGAAATGATTACTTGCGAACAGCATGTGAACACTGAAAAAAAAATACACATAAACACATGAAAGACAACACAACACTTTTAACAATTATAACCTATGCTGTCTTATTAGGCGCTGTTTCGGTGCTTTTAAATGATATGCGTGAATTTGATTTTAACCAGTTTGAGAAGTTTCAGAATTGGGCAAAAACATCAGATAAAAATGAACGTTGGTTTACATCCAAAAACGCCATTGAATGGAGTTATTATGCCATAAGTGCAGGTCTGTTCTTTTGGAGAGGCTATCTTATTTACGGGTTTAGTTATTTCTTATCTATTTTGAAAGAAGTAGAAAATGGAAATTATTTTAGCGATAAGAATATTAAATATTTTAAAAGGATTGGAAGCATTTTTATCAGTTACACAGTAAGTGTCTTAATCCTTAGATTTCTATTAACCGCAATTGATGGTTCTTCTTTTAAGTTTTTCAATGAACTCAAAGGAGAATTCACATTTTTAATTCCTGCAGGATTAGC
>NZ_DEXW01000028.1 GCF_002364335.1 Winogradskyella sp. UBA3174
AAAGGATTACAAAATGGCGTAAATAGCAGTCCTATTAGACAAAATGGTATAGGTGTTGACAAAAAACTTCCTATATTACAACCATTAACTTTAGAACAACTTCTTGGTGAAAAAAACAATGTAAACAATAATAATTCAGTTGTTAATGATGAAAGAGCAAATATGTCTGTTTCAACAGATAGATTAAATATTAATAATATTTCAAAACCATCAAATGTATCTTCAAATCAATTAAAATTTAATTTAAAAGAAGCAATTGCAAAACGTAAATTTGAAATTGAAAATAAAACTCGACCAATGCTTAGCCAAGGCGAGTCAACTACTGAAGAAGTCTATAGTCCTCAACTTAAGAAAGTGGTTACTAAAAAAGAACAGCAACAACATATTACTGATGAAATGAACGATGCTTCTTTAAGTCTTCTTGAAAGACCGTTACCATATTTAGCTGATCCAACTGCTATTTTAGGCGATTTAGGCGTTGAATCTGTTTTAGGTTTTGAAACTGGAAACACAGATGAATTAGCTCGAAAACTAAAAGCAAACGAACTTGATCCAAAATTATCAACTTTTGAGAAATTAAAAGCTAAAACAGAAATAGGTCTTGGAATGGTTCCTATGGCAACTGTTAATACTGGATTAGGTATGTTTGGCGCTGGTGGTATTGGCTCTGGACTAAAAGGAGGAATTAATTATGGCGCAAGAGTCGTGAACAATGCTGTTAATCCTCTTGCCGGACTTGGTAAACCTACTGTAAACGCAATAAGCAATGCTTTAGGCAAGAATGTTGACGACGTTAGCGTAGATGCAACGCAAAAAGCAATGAATGATTATTATGGAACTGTAAACAAAAAATATAACACCACAAATGTTTCACCAGGATCAACAAATTTATCACCAGAAGATGTTGGTATGATAAATGGATCAATACTTCCAGATAGATCTACAAACTTTTTTGGCAAACCAAATAATGATAAAGCTTTAGGTGAACAATTAAAACCTCTTATTGATGAGTTGTCTTCGTATGCATCAACTAATGAAGCTATAAGAAAACAAACAATTAAAAATATGTCATCTCCTCAGGGTCAACAAAGATTAATTGGCAATATTTTAGAAGAAATGGACGCTGGAAGTTTTAAATACTTAGGTCATGAAATTAATAGAAAGAATATAGGTACTAGAAATTTTTTAACTGAAAACTTAGGTTTTGAGGGTACAACTGAAATAGCAAAAATGACCGCCGCTGAAAAACGAGCGTATGCTACAAAAATTGCAAAAGAAAAAGTAACAGAAATGAGTAGCAGTCCTAGTCTTAATGAAAACCTATTATCTACTTATAATGCTGATGGAAGTTACAATCCATCTGCAGCTATGAATGCGTTATATAAAGGTAAAACTGGTTCTGGAAATGCTATTGGAATGAGTTCTTTTGACAATGCATCGCATAGTTTTGGAGATTTAACTGGACAATTTAAAAAACCGGTATGGGGGTTAGGAACAAACACTAATAACCCTATGACTGCTGCTCATGAATATGTCGGGCACGGTAGTCAAGAATTTGCGGGGTTAGGTTTTAATAATAAAAGCTTAAGTCAAACAAACCAAGGGCTAGATCAACGTTTGCTGCGTTTAAATCAAGTTGCACCTGTTGAGGGCTCAGGAGCTCAAATAAATCAAAATTATTTTAACACTGGTTCTGCTAGTGAGTTTGGAGAATACACCGCGGCAGGCAGAAATCGCATAAGAGAAAGTGAACCAAGAGGTTTTGCAGCTGAATTTAGGCAAGGTATGAAAGAATATGATTTTCTGAAAAACCCCAACGGAGAATGGGATCAAGTTACGCCACAAAAACTTAAAGATTTTAAAAAATATCTAGACGTAAATCCAAGTGGAATTATGAAGGGAGATAAGTTTTCCCCTAACATTAGGATTCAAGATATTGTAGATTTTGATAATCCTAAAAATCTTAAAGAATTTTCAAAAGAATTAAACAAAATGATTGGCCAAAATAATCCTGGTGACGTTGATGGTAAAAATAAGTTTGATATGTTAAAAGCTAATTCGATGCAAGCTAACGCGTAATTTTTTATAATAACATGTAATATTATTAATATAGAGATTATATATTGAATCTTTACAACAATTAAATCTAATATTATGTTAAAAAACTTAAGTTTAAAAAACATGCTTTATGGAATTGGAGCAGCAATAGTTATTTTAGGAGCTTTGTTTAAAATTCAACATTGGCCAGGTGGTAATTTATTGTTAACTATAGGTATGATAACAGAGGCTATTGTTTTTACTTTTTCTGCATTTGAAAAAAAAGAAAAAAATAATAATAAAATGGGAATTATAGAGCAAGCGCCTAATGATCCCATTGCTTATATAAATGCTCAAAAAAAATATATTGATGAAATTAAAGATGCTACTAAAAATGTTTCTTTAATAAATAAAGCCCATAAAAATCAACTTAAACTTGCCAATGCTTCAACTGGTGCTTATCAAACAATTAATAGAGAAGCTCAGGATTTAGCAAAACATACTTATTTTCTAAGTAAAACTTATTATTCAATGTTAAAAGCAATGAAAAGCAAAGAATTATGAAAAAAAAATTTAACAAAAC
>NZ_DEXW01000067.1:0-2458 GCF_002364335.1 Winogradskyella sp. UBA3174
TTTACTAATTTAGTTGCTTAATCACGCAACTAACCATACACATCACGTTAGCAAACATACTGAAATGAAGATATTGCTTACCATCATAATTCTTTTTACTGCACTTAATTCGTGCGGACAGACAACTTTTGACGAAAGTTCAATTTCAAAAAAGACTACTAAAGCAGTAAAAAATATTGAAAAAGTCAATCAATTAATGAGTTCAGCAGTTGGTGCAGGTGGAATGCGTCCTAAACAATGGGACAATTTTGAAGAACTGAAAAAAACTGCAACAAAGGATGAACTTATTGAATTGACAAATCACCCAAATGGAGTTGTTAGAAGTTATTCCTTTTGGGCATTATCTCATAAAAATAATGTTGATTTATTTTCTATTGTAAAAGAACATATAAACGATGATGAAGAAATAAGCACAATGTTTGGATGCATAATTAGTAATGATAAAGTTGGAGATTTCTTTATAGATGTATTAACACCAGAGTACGTTGATTTAGATTCAGAAAAAATGAATTCTAAAGAATTAACAGAATTAGATAGTTTACTAATATATCAACCAAACAAATTATCTGCAAGATATTCTGCAATAAATCGAGCCAAACCGACAGAAAACCTTTATCCAAAAATTAGAGAACTTGTAATAGAAGAGAAAAACCAAAGTGCCTTAGTTACGTTGGCGAAATACCAAAAAGAACAAGACATAGAAATTATAAAAAATAACCGTTCAGAAAATGACAAGGTTGAAAGCGGATATTATCATACTTATGTCGCTATAAGTCAATTTCCACGACCAGAATTTATCCCGTTATTAGAAACCAATCTGAACAAGACTTTAGACAATACTCATTTTAGTAATGAATGGCGTGAACTATATAAAGCTATTGCTAGTTACAAGAACAATAAAGCAGTAGAATTACTTAAAATACCGTTTTCAAAAGTTGAACATCAAAACATTAAAAAATACCACATAAGATTTGTTTACGGAGCAATTCAAGAATTTCAAGACCCAATTTACAATGAACTTTATTGGAAAATTTGGGAAGAAGAAGGCAGTATTTCACCCGAAATTTATAAATACCTTTTCAATGAAAATCCTTCAAAAACCTACGAACTGACTAAAATGGAAATGATAGAAAACTATCAACCACAGAAATCTGATTTTGTTCCTTCCACAAAAGGAATTGAATTCACCGAAGGTATCTACGAAACAATGTTAAACGTCTTAATTATAAACGATAAAGACCTTGCTAGTAAAGTAATTGCAGAGCAAATCCAAAATTCAAACGTTCACAATTTAGCTTTATACACTTCCAAAGTAAATAAACAGAAAATTTTTATTGAACCTTTGTTTGAGAGATTAGAGGACGCTTGGAATGCTCACATTTATTTGGATTTAATTAAAACATTAATTGAATACGATAATGAAGAAATCAACCAACGAATTATAAAAACTAGAAAACGAAATAAAAATCTGAATGAAGATTGGGGAGGAAAAGCATTAGATAAACTACTTATTGAAAACGGAATTGAATAAAGTACGATTTGCTAACAATGTATATAAAACATAGCTATTACAGGCTTTCCGAAAGGTTTGTGTGTATTTTCGAAGACCGCCAAATTTTTAAATTTGGCTTTTAGTAAAATAATGATAAAAAGAAAAATTTAAAAATTCGGCTCAGTGTTTAATCCGAAATGTAGTACCTTTTTACACGCTACGTTTCATATACGAGACGTTGGCAAACATTTGAGAAAAACAGTTCTAATATTGCTTTTTGGTCTTTTGACTAACATTTTGGTTTCGCAAGAAATCCAAACTGAATACATCTACAATAAGGAAAAAACAAAACAGAAATCGGAAAGTGGAGTTAAATGGAATTATGTCGATTATGACAGTTTAGTTCTTTCCGAAAACGGAACTTTTCATCGGATTAAATTCTATCACTATCACGAAATAATATACTCGGAATTAAAAGGGAAGTGGAAAATTGAAAACGACACTCTAATTCTGAATATAAAGCTGGAGAAAAAAAGTAAATCGGACAAAAAATGGACTAAAATTAATTCAACCTTAATTTACCGAATAAAAAGGCGGAAAATAAAACCATTAAATGGATTTGAATTCTACGCAATGCGGAATTTAAAACTTGTAAAAAAAAATACAGATTAATAAATGACTTAATTGGAATTGATTAGCGGAATATTTAAAAAAATATGAAATATATAGTAAGAGCTGTTTTAATAATCTTGTTTGGTATTTTTCTTTATTGGGCATATTTACCTGACTATAAAAGGAATCCTAAAGAGTTTTGGAGAACTATAATCGGAATGCCAATTGGAATGTTACTTGGCGGAATAGGGTTTCGAAATTTGAACGAAAAAATAAGAAAATGGGCAGTTGTAGAAAAAGAGCAAAGTAAAACTAAAAAATAAAAAACGATTTGCCAACACGGTGTATAATTAA
>NZ_DEXW01000067.1:2661-3650 GCF_002364335.1 Winogradskyella sp. UBA3174
CACGCAACTAACCATACACATAACGTTGTGCAACATAATGAAACAAACTTTTAGCATCTTATTAATCTTTGTGACCAGCCTATCATTTTCGCAAGAATATTATGATACGGATATGACTCGTGACAAACCAAAATTGAAAAATTATAATCTTGAAACTACAAGATTAATTGACTCGACTGGTGGAAAACCATATACTTCATTAATTCAAATTTTTGACAAAAAAGGCAGACATAAAGTCGATTATGAATTTGACAGAAATGGAGATACGATTGCACAAATCACAACCACATATCCCAATAAATTAACCGAAATTGAAATACATAGTTACAAGACGGTGAAAAGCGATACTGCAATTTTTAAATACAATAAAAAAAATAAACAAACTGTTGAAATTTGGAAATGGGGAGAAAATAAAACCATCGATACAACAAAATTCTTTTACGACAAAAAACATCGATTAATTGCGGATTTTGATGTTTATGAATTTGGCACAAATCAGGATTCAATATTTTATGAAAATAATAGAATAGTAAAATCTATCAGTTATGATTCTGGAAAGACAGATTCCGTTTCTTATCAATATAAAAAGGACAAAATAATTGGCATAAAAAAATACAATATAGAAAAGGAATTAGTTTCCAATTATAAAATTGAAATTGGTCGATACGATAAACCAAAACGGATTGAGAATAAATACAGAAGTTACAACTCAAAAATATTCGATATGAAAACCATCACAATATTTGAGTATCACAACAAGCGACAAATCAAGTCGAAAATAGTAATGTACTTTAAGAATGGAGAGATTGAAAAAAGCACAGAATTTCATTTCTCAAAATTTGGTTATTTAGAAGAAAGTAAAGCAAAAGATAGTGAAGGAAAAACAACAAGTGCTCATAAAATTACGTTGCACAACAATGGCTATAATTAATACGGGTTTTGGTGCTTAACCCAAAGTTTAGTGCTTTTAACCAAGTCCGCCAAATCTT
>NZ_DEXW01000067.1:3797-6066 GCF_002364335.1 Winogradskyella sp. UBA3174
TAACCATAGCCGAGACGTTGTACACAAGCCGAACAAAAGAGAAACTATGAACAAAATGAAGCTTAATTATCTAAATATATTAATCCTATTATTTCTCTTTTCCTGTTCAAATAATTCCAAAAAGGATTCAGAAACAGTTGAACCCAATTTTTATTCACAAGGGCTTAATAATAGAACTGCTGCAGAATGGGAACCAGCTTTAGGCACATTAGTTGTTTGGCCATTGAGTATTCCACATAAATTGGTTATTGAACTTGCGAATGACAATCATCTATTCACTTTGGTGGAAAATGAGGACTCTCGAAAAGAAGCTGAAAAATGGTTTAGTGAATGGCGTATAAATCCGGAAAACGTAACTTTTATTTATGCAAAACAAGGAGTTGACGCTTGGTGGACGAGAGATTGGGGACCAAGTGCAGTTTTCACGAACAAAAATGAATACAAATTAGCAGATGGAAAATACATTTATTCAACACCTGTAACTGGTTTGGCTTGTAACGATTCATTGCAGTTCCTATATATGGATGAAAACAATAAAATAGAACTAACACAAATTGATGATGACGCAACAATTCCCCTTGCCAAACAATTGGGGTTTGAGATTATAAACTTGCCAATTAACAATACTGGCGGAAGTGTGTTGACTGATGGATTAGGAACAGCTTTCTCTACCTGTATTATCCTTAATGAAAACAAGCATCACGGAATTGATAGTGAAAATTTTCTGCAACTAAATGATTCATTACTAGGTTTTCAACGATATAATATCATTTCTAATTTTGAAACTAACGGAATTCAACATATTGATTGCTTGTTAAAACTTATTGACGAAGAAACTATTTTAGTTGCAGAGCCACCAAGCGACCACGAACTCTATAACATCTACAATGAAATTGTTGCCAAAGAACTTTCGATATTAAAAACACCCTATAACAAACCCTACAAAATATTAAAAATCAAGACTGCACGATACAAAGATGAGCGTTTAGCTGCCTACACTAATTCTCTTATATTAAACAAAGTAGTTTATGTTCCACTTTTTGATATTCCTCAAGATTCAATTGCATTAAAAACTTGGGAAGATGCAATGCCTGGATATGAGGTTAAAGGATTTAAATTCGCCTTGAATGATGAGCCTTTCGTGACGGAAGAATTAAGAAAGCATTACCGAGCTTATGGTTGGAACAATGGAGATGCCTTGCATTGCCGAACAAGAGCAATTTGGAATCCAGAGATGCTTTTTATAAGTGTAAATAAAATTAAATCTGAAGTCGATTCAAATCAAAAGAACAAAGTATATGCAACAATAATCGACTATAGTAAAAAAGGACTTGTTGAGAATAAAAGTGAGCTCTTCTGGAGATTATCAGGAGAAATTGAATGGAAAACTATTACACTTTCTCAAGCCGACAATGAAAATCATTTCTTTGCCGAAATTCCAAATCATAATTCTGGAACTAACATTGAATACTATATTTCAGCCGTTTCAAATTCGGGAGAAAAAGAGACTAGACCGATAACAGCACCACTTGCGGCTTACGAATTTACAATTAAGTAAAAGGCCAGTGTACAACATTGTATATAAAAAATAGCGGATTAAGTGCTTAAACAAAAGAAAATCAATATAATAAAGTAAGTCTCAAACCAAAAAGTTAGTGCCTAAAAACCGCTACTTTTCATATACTAGCCGTTGTGGTGCATTTACCACTCAAACTTCTGAATTCAATAAATGAAAAAAATAATATTCCGATTGACCTTACCTTTAACTTTAATTTCATTCGGAATTATAACAAAATGGTCGTACGGAATAGCAATTGACGCAAAGGATGTTTTCTTTTATGGATTTCCAATGATTTATAAGTGCGAAGGATTTCACACATCTTTATCAACCCAATATTTCTTAATTGAAATGACGATTAATTTGTTGACTTATTTTGCGTTTTGTCTAATTATAACATTAACTCTAAACCGAATATGGAAAATCAATATTTCGAAACGCATATCCAAAATATTTTGGATTGTTTATGCTGTATTGTTTTTAGGGTTTGCCTACTTGTCAAATGACTTGGATGATCGATATTCAATAAAACGTGATTTTGAAATTAAAATATTTGACAGCGGAATTACAATTTTCGGAATCCACTCGACAGATAGAGAAAAATATCAAACTGAGTATAAAAATTGGAATGGAAAATAAAAACGACACCACAACACGGTGTATAATTAATTGCTTTGGCAAGTGCTTATCTAGAAAATTCCTTCGGAATTT
>NZ_DEXW01000079.1:0-317 GCF_002364335.1 Winogradskyella sp. UBA3174
GGAAATATCTATAGTGAAAAAGCAATAAAAGCTATTTTTGAAACTAAAAAAAGACCGTTTTTTAATCCGTTGATTGTTCATATTCCATCTGTAGATTCTCTTTCTACTATCGTAGACTATATTCCTAAAAAAGCGCAACTACTTGCAGACGCCTTTTGGCCAGGACCAATAACTCTGGTATTAAAGAAGCTACAGAATATTCCTGATTTGATTACAGCTGGTAAAGATACGGTTGCGGTACGCGTACCAAACCATCCTGTAACTTTAGAGTTATTAAATCAACTAAAATTCCCATTAGCAGCGCCAAGTGCGAATCC
>NZ_DEXW01000079.1:436-2590 GCF_002364335.1 Winogradskyella sp. UBA3174
GCGAATCCTTTTAGTAGCATAAGTCCAACAACAGCGGAACACGTTGAAACTTATTTTAAGGACAATATAAAAATGGTTTTAGATGGAGGTGCTTGCAAAAGTGGTATCGAATCTACCATTATAGGTTTTGAAAATGATGAGCCTATAATTTACAGACTCGGCTCAACTTCTATTGAAGCGATTGAAGCTGTAGTTGGAACAATTCAAATTAAAAATAAAAAAGAAGTTACACCAGATGCACCAGGCATGTTAGAACGACATTATGCGCCAAAAACAATCACAGTTTTAACAGATAACGTTTTAGATAGTATTAAGAAATATTCAGATAAGCGCATAGGACTTTTAGTGTTTAATTCTGAATTTGAAAGTGAAGCTATTAGCAGTCAAATTATCCTTTCAAAAAATGGCAGTTTGGAAGAAGCAGCATCAAAATTATACGATGCTTTGCATCAACTAGACCATCAAGATTTAGATGTAATTATTGCAGAAGAGTTTCCAGATTATGGCTTAGGTAAATCTATAAACGATAGGTTAAAGCGTGCTACTAAACGCTAAATTGAACACAATATGGTAAAAAATTAGGAATCTCTTTTGGTTTGACATATTTTGTGAGATAACACCAACATTCCCTTTTTGCTCATTTCTGAAATAGTGTAAGTTAACTGTTGGATTAATTAAAAAATATAGTCGTTTTATTCTAATTTTTTTAAGACGAATATCTTCTACATGAAATACCTCTTTTGCATATTCATTGGGTTTGGCTGTTTTTTAAATATAACAGCTCAAGACAGTGATTATTTTGAAATATGGGAAGATAAGACCCAAACAGATTCTACACGCGCAAAGGCCTACTATACATATCTATTTATTGAATACATGTTTGATAAACCCGATTCTGCATTGGTACTTGTTGAAAATTTAAAAGACTTTGCAGAAAGTAAAAATGATTTATATTCTCTTGGACTAAGTCAAGATTTAACCGCTCGTTCTTATTACTATAACAGCGATTATGATAATGCTTTAAAACATATTAATATATCATTAAAAACTTTTGAAAAACATGGTGATCAATTAAAAATCTCTCAAGCGTTATCTCTTATCGGAGAAATCTATTCTGATCAAGGAAATTATATAAAGGCCTTAGATTACATTAAGCGTAGTGCAAAAATTGCAGAAGAAATAGATAATAAAATTCAAACCATATTTACTATTAATTTAATTGGGAATATCTACTTAAATCAAGAGGATGACGATAACGCTCTAATCTATTATCAACAAAGTTTAGCTTTAACTGAAGGCGATAAGGGTTCATTAGACTATGCTAATGCGCTCTATAATATTGGAGGTATTTTTTTAAAGAAGAAAGATTACAATAAGTCTTTAGATTATTACAATAAAAGTGAAACTATTTATAAAGAATTGGGTGAACAAGTTGGTTTATCAAATATTTTATACGAAAAAGGTAATGTATATACAGAACAAGAAAAGTTTACAATAGCTCTAGAATTTTACAAGGAAAGTCTAAAAGTTGATGAAGAGTTTGAGATTTATTACAACGCCATGATTAAATTTCTGGGAATAGGGCAATTGTATGTGAGAATGGAGCGCTATAAAGAGGCTAAAATTAATTGCTTAAAAAGTTTGAGTTTAGCAGAAGAATTTGGAGCCCTATCTATTGAAGAAGAAAGTTGTGAGTGCCTTTACTATGCATATAAAGGGATAGGTAACACGAAGAAAACCTTAACGTTTATTGAAAGATTCAGTATTTTAAAAGAAGAACTTAAAGAGGATGAGACTGCAGTAAAACTTCAACAAATGGAGTTTGCTAAACAAGTTGAGGCAGACAGTTTGAAACAGGTAGAAATAGATCTAAGAGAAGAAATAATTACTAATAAAATAATTAGTAAAAAGGATACCAATAAAAATATTGCTATTGGTGTTGGTGCTATATTTTTAATATTAGCTGGTGGTTTTTATTGGCGATACCGTTATACTAAAAAATCTAAAAACGTCATTGAAAAAGAAAAAGAACGTTCGGATAACCTACTTCTTAATATATTACCTGCAGAAATAGCAGAAGAACTTAAAATAAAAGGTAAAGCCGATGCAAAAGGTTTTAATCTAGCATCTATATTATTTACAGATTTTAAAGGC
>NZ_DEXW01000043.1:0-83289 GCF_002364335.1 Winogradskyella sp. UBA3174
GAGTCCATCAAGTGTGCAACAAGGTTCTACAGGGACTTTGACTGCTACTGTTGGTAATTATGGAAACAAAACTATAGTTGCAAATTCATTAAAAGCTACGATTAGTGTTGGTGCCAATACTGAAATTCTAGAAATTGCTCCAGGAAGCGGCTGGGATCTATTGAGTTTAACATCTGGTTCTGCAAACACAATACAATTAATAAACACAAGAGATTATGATCAGTTTGAGCTTGGCCGCATTTTGCTGACTGTAAGAGGTAATATGGTTAGTGAAGCCGATGTAATTTTAGGACATATTGTATATGTCACAGCGAAAAATCAATTGTTATGCGAAGATTGTCCTTCAGATTCAGCTCCACTAAATGCTAACCAAGGAAATGCTAATAGTACAAATGATTTTGATGTAGAATTGCCTCAAAATATGAATAACGCACAAACAAGTTTGGCTGTAACCTGTGATCAAGATTTAGATAGTTTGGTTTCTATGTTACCTAGTAAAGTGACCGTAACTACGACTGCAAAACCAGGCGACGATGCTTATTTTAATTTAACAATAAACGACAGTTCTGGTTTTTTATCTGGCACAGAGATACCTGCATGGTGCGCTGACCAAGATTTAGGCTTGGACAATAACGAAACAGCAAGTTTTGACGTGTACTCAAGTTACGATGAATTACCAGAAGGTAGATTTGAAAAACCAGAGAATTTTGATAAAGTAAATTGGTTATTAAACCAAACTATTATTGGTGAAGTAAGTCCTAACGGCTTAGGTGAATATACATTTGGTCATTTTCAGTATGCTATTTGGTTATTAATTGATGACTCTGTTTGCCAAGTTTGTACTTTTTTAACAGATCCTACAAGCACTTGGAATAACGATGGAAATGATATTGCACAGGCAGAAGAAATTAGAGATTTAGCATTAGCTCAAGGTGGCGGTTTTACACCAGATGTAGGAGAGTTATTGGCTATTGTACTTGTGCCTGAAGGAAGGCAATCTGTTATTATTGGTAAAGAGTTTGAAGAAGTTCCTTGTGACGATTGGTTGAATAAAACATTAGCCACTGAGACCAATGAAAGGTTATATATAGAAAATTGTGGTAGTTATTTTTGGGAATTAGATGGAGAAACTTACAAAAAGAGTGGTGTTTATAAACACGAAACTATAAATAATGAAGGTGACACACATACTACGTATTTAAATTTAACAATTGATAAAGAGAAATTCGTGATGTATCCAGTTCCTTTTAATCAAGAAGTATTTGCTAGTTATAATTTTTGTTATGATACTAATGTTAAAGTTGAAATACTTGATGTAAAAGGTACTTTAATCAGAAGTTATATTGATAGTAATTATATCAAAGGTAGCAAAGGTGTTATACGAATTGATTTATCTAATGAAGCTAATCAGTTGTATATTGTAAAACTTACAACAGCAGAAGAAATTTTATTTAAGAAAATCGTTTCATCTTCAACTCAACGTAGGAACTAATTACTTTAAGTTAATTAAGTTATAAGAGGCTGTCTGAAAAGACAGCCTCTTTTTTAATTGGAGTTACTACATTTACTTAGACAGATATGTTAAGACTGTTTAGCTTAAAGCAAATATATTGGAATAATAAAAATGAGTTTTTGTTACTCAATTTGAATCAGAAATATTATTATAATGTTTTCATTATTTTTTTGTTATCATTTAATTTGAATTAGTTAAAGAATTGAACAATTTGGTTATCAAGCCACAAAACGTATCAAAAAGGTAAACGAGACTTTGATTTGACTTTTATTTTTGAATGAACAAAAAACACATTATGGGAATCTTCAATATAAACTTTGGTTTTTTTCTTAAACTTGATGTTCAATAATAACTATTTAGATGATTTAGTAGATAAATTCCTTACTTATTAAATCGCTTAAAACTTGTTCTAATCTTAACAACCGCAATACTTTTTATCTCTTGTTCTTAATCGGATGATAATGATGATAATAATACTTCACAACTAAACCCACCGATTTGGATTCTAGGAACTTAGGCAAGAGTATTTGGTGACCTAGAAATAATCCAACCAGCTTTCAGATTTGCACAACACGATATTTGTAACATAGCATCTAATAAAGAATTTTGTTTAGCAGAAGCAATAGAAATGGGAAGCTCTGAAGTAAGTGAAACTATAACTGAAACAAATTATAGTTTCTCATATTCTTCATTAGGACAGACAACAAGTTTTAGCTTTATAAAAATATGAAACACAGAAATTGAATATTTGAATCCTACTGCAGGTTTGCCAAATCTAGCATTACAAAAGTAATAAATTTTAGTAAAAACTAAATTCTAAGTATTTGACACTTTACGAGTTTAACCTACTAGAACTTAACGAACGAATGGATGCTGTTAATCAGCATCGAGCTTTCATAGATAACTATTAACCAAAACAGAACGTTGCAACCTCTACGCAATAGATATGTTCTTTGTTGAGGTAGTTCTTGACGGTGAGCATAATACAGTTAAAGAATTAAGAAGTTTTAAAACTGGTTGTTTGTTGGATAAGTATTCTGTAAACTTTGATTAATCAACTTTTTTTCAAATCAGTCATAATCTTTTTTAATTATCACGGATGCAGGCAATGCAACAAATGCATCCGAAAAAACATCTTTATTTTTTCATTAAAAAAGTACGGATAATAAGGCAATAAATACTTTGTAATACAATAATCGTACAAATCAAAGTGTAAAAAACCTCAACTAATTGAAAAACAATTAACTAAGGTTTTTTAGAGTGGAGTCGGAGAGAATCGAACTCTCGTCCAAACAAGTAACGAAATAGCTTTCTACACGTTTATTCTTTTCTTGGGTTTTCGATTATAAGCTGGTTAAAGACAACCCATTTATAACTTATCTTTTTTAGTTTCACATATACATCAAAGCATTATATATGCTATATTAACTTTTACGATGCCTCTAATCGAACGCCGTTAATCAAGGCTTTCAGGAGACATTTAGCATTCCTACCTAGTAGGACGTGGCTTAATCTTACTATAATTCAGATTATGCAGCTAAAGCGTAGTTATTCTCGCCGTTTAAAATTTGGTCTAGCCTTTTACGTGTTTCAATGCCATTACACGACGTGCTTACCATCTAATTAATCTCGCTGTCAAAACCAGTCGACCCCATTAAAATGATAATTTCCTTTTGTTTAAAAAGGACTGCAAAGTTAGTAAATATTACACACTTCTAGTTAAATACTTCAAAAAGTATACCAGTTACATTGGTGGAGGTGGCGGAGGAATTAAGTTCTTTGAAGTCTTATTTTTAAAGGATTTAGATATCGGTTTGTAATCTTCTAAATAAACAATCATTTGAGAGGCTTTTCCAAACACCTTTTCAATTGTTCCGTTTTCATTTATAATAACATGTGTCGGATATGCCATTAATTTTAGTTTATTCTGAATTAAATCTCTTTGTTCTGCAATTACAGCATATGAAAACTGTTTTTTTCTAAAAAACTGTTCAACGCTTCTTTAGTGTCTAAAGCCAAACTCAAAAATTGAATAGCGTTATTATTTTTATATTCTGTAACTAGAGCATTTAATTCTGGGAATTCTGCAACACAAGGTGCACAAGCGATAAATCACGTTTTTAACACTGTGGTTTTTCCTTTTAAAGTTTCAATATTATGGATTGTACCGTTTAAACCTTGAGCTTTAAAATTAGGAAATACTAGGCCTTCCATTTTAAAATGTTCATAGATAACTGATGATGTGCTTTTAATAGTTGCTACAATAGGTTTATCAATATCTTCTGGTAGTTTAAATAGTTTGTAGTATGTGAAATCGTCTTCATACTTTAGTTCTATGGTAATATGCTTACCTGTAGTTAGTTTTTGAAGAAATAGGTCTTTTGTTATCTTATTATCATTTTCACCAATAGCTATAAAATCTAAAGTTAAATTAATTTTATAGTAATGGTAAGACCACCAGGTTTTGTAGTCTGTTACTATATCCTCAAAAGGAATTAAAGGTTTGTTAGTATTAATAATTTCACTTTGTGGTTTAGAAGTTTTATTGTCATTGCAAGAGTAACTGTTTATGACTAAAAGTAGTATTAATATTTTTTTCATTATAAATAAGTTTAAAACTAAATTATAGGACGAAATTGACTACGATTATAAAACTTTTTATATCTAAAAAATCTATTGGTATTACTCTTAAATTCCAATATCTTCGGGCAAAATTCCTAATCGTATAAAGCTATGAAATTCGCTATCATTAAAGAACGTAAAAATCCACCAGATAGACGTGTTGTGTTTTCACCAGAAAAACTAGCGGAAGCTAGAACACAATTTCTTGATGCGGAATTTATTGTAGAATCTTCGGATATAAGAATATTTTCTGATGAAGCTTATAGAGCTAAAGGTTTTAAGGTTACTGATGATGTATCTGATGCAGATGTAATGATAGGAGTTAAGGAAGTGCCTATTGAAAATCTTATTCCGAATAAAAAATATTTTTACTTCTCACACACTATAAAAAAGCAACCTTACAATAGAGGATTGCTCGAAGCTATGCTCAATAAAAATATTGAGATGTTAGATCATGAAACTATTGTTAAAGAGAACGGAGCCAGGCTTATTGGTTTTGGTCGCTATGCTGGTTTAGTTGGTGCTTATAATGGTTTTAGAGGATTGGGTTTGCGCGATGGATTATTCGTTTTACCTAAAGTAGAAACACTTGCAGATTTAGATGCTGTTAAAGCTGAACTCGATAAAATCACATTGCCAAATATTAAGATTTTACTTTCTGGTACTGGTAAAGTAGCCTTTGGTGCAAAAGAAATATTAGATCATTTGGGTCTTAAAGAAGTAGGTGATGCGTTGTATTTAACATCGCAATTTACTGAGCCAGTATATTGTATGGTAGATGTTATGGAGTACTCAAAAAGAACTGATGGTAAGGTTGGTGATAAGTGGGAATTTTATAAAGACCCTACAGATTACGAAAGTAATTTTATGCCGTATGCAAAAGAAACAGATTACTTTATAGCAGGCCATTTTTATGGGAATGGTGCACCTTATTTATTTAATAGAGAAGATGCTAAACATATAGATTTTAAGATCAACTTAGTAGCAGATATATCTTGTGATGTAGATGGTCCTGTGGCATCTACATTAAGAGCCTCTACTATAGCTGATCCATTTTATGGTTATGATGCTAAAACTGAAAGTGAAGTGGCTTTTGATGCTGAAAATGCTATTACAGTTATGGCTGTAGATAACTTGCCATGCGAATTACCAAAAGATGCGAGCGAAGGTTTTGGTGATTCGTTTTTAGAACATGTGATACCTGCCTTTTTTAATGATGATAAAGACCGTGTTTTAGAACGTGCACAAATGACCACCAATGATGGTAAACTTACCTCTAGATTTTCTTATTTGCAGGATTTTGTTGATGGAAAATAAAGAAAGGAAAACAAGTTTTTGCTTTTCTTTATTTTAAAATTGTTCTTATTATTTTAATAATTCTACCATAGTGTCAATTTCTGAAACAATTTTTTCAGCAGAACCACTAAAGCCTATAGATTTAAAGTTAATTCTTCCACTCGGCCCTATAATTATTTTTGTAGGTATACCAGTTATACCGTATTTATCCGCAACTAAGTGCTTGCTGCTATTTTCTTTTACAGGATCAATTAAAACATTAAAATCGTAGTTATTATCCTTAATAAACTTTAAGACTTTGTCTAACCTTTCTTCTCCATCTTCAAATGTATCTATAAAGAAAAATTCTACATTTTCGTCATCTTTATATTTAGTCACTACCTCTTGCATTCCTGGAAACGAAGCTATACAAGGCCCACACCAAGTAGCCCAAAAATCTAAGACAACAGTTTTACCTTTTAAAGAAGCTAATGTTACTTCTTTTCCTTCTAAATTTTTTAAAGTAAAATTTGGTGCTTCTTCATCCAAAAGTGACTTTCTTAAATTTTCAAATTCTTTGGCTTTTGCTTTTTCTTCAAACTCTGCTATCCTAGAGTCAACATCAATTTTAGGATCTACTTTTTTAGCAGCTTCTTTGAAGTAGGCTTTTATTTTTGAAGTGCTATTACCATTTTTAATAAATTTAGAGGCGTTTTCCATAGCTGTTTGGTTTTGATTGTCAGCTATTAAAAATTCAATATAGCGTTCATTCATCTCTGGGTTAGCACCTTTTTTTACTGCTATGGCTTGGTACTTAACTGCTTCTTTAATATCACCTTTTTTAAATGATATTAAGGCATAAGTATCTGCATACATATTATAAGTACTCTCTAAGCTATTTTTATATTGGTTAAGACTGTAAAACTCTGGCTTTTCTTTTAAGGCATTTTGTTCAGCTTTGGTTAATTCTAATGATTGTTTTGAAATAGTCGCTGCCATATCTAAATCCTCACCCTTTTCTGCTTTAGGCCAGGCAATAGAATTATAAAGTGATGCTTTACTTGTGTTGTCTTTAAACATTTCTGCATACATCTCAAAAGACTCCATATTACTAGCGTTATAACTTTCCATGGCTAGGGTCTGTATAAAAAAACTTGCGTCTTTAGAATTTAAAATTGAAGCCTTATTATCATTAAAAATTTTTTCTTTATCGGTAAGACTTTTTGCTTCATAAATATGACCGTATAATTTATTAACTGCTATATTACTGTAAGGATATTTTGCTGTAATTATGTCACCAATGCTATCTGCCTTAGGTTTATTTTTTACGGTGTTGTATAAGCTAGATAAGTTTTCGTAGTCTTTATATGATTTGTCTTTTTTATTTATTATTTCTGCTATGTAAGCTTCACTCAATATTTGTCCTTTTTCTACATCAACTTCTTCGGCTACATAAATATGATTAGTGATCCAGTCTTCATTTAATTCTGGACTTGTCTCTAAGAATTTTTCTAAAGTCATTAAAACGGCTTTAGGATCTACTTTTAAACCATAGTTCTCTCCATAAGTCATAGCGTAGAATTGTTTAGAAGCTTCTGCACTAGTATGGGCTTCTCCTTTCTCGTTAACAACAGAAAATAAGTAACCTTTTTCCTTATTATTATCGTATTTACTATCTACTTTAAAATTGAATGCTACGCCTGTAATACTATCTGGAACCGTAATAGTGGCATTATTCTTTTCAAAATTTACATCAAAAGGATAAGATCTATTTTTATGTAAGTTTGAATAAAAACTTTCCTCAAGATTACCACTACCATTATAAGTAATAGTAAATGGCTGATTTGAAGTTATATTTTTTGAAGAAAAACTAAAGTCTCCAATTTCTATAGTCTGTTCTGCTTTCGTTTCATTTTTACAAGAATAAAGTACGAATAATAGTAGTGTAATAAAACCAAATATTTTCATCCGATACATTTTTATTAAAAATTACGCTTAAAGATAAATAATAATTGTATCAATATATTGTCTTATCAGCAGAAAATAAATTCTTAAACATCCAAAAACCAACCACTAAAAACAGTCCAAAACCCAATGTAAACAGCCAAGCTTCTAAATTTTGGAAAGGTGAAATGATGATGGATATAATATCTGATATAAGATGTTGAGGTCCACTGACAATTTCCCAAGAATTATAGCGTAAAAAACGACCCAAATAGACTCCGAATCCACATAAAAACAAAATGATAGTTGTTACTGTTCCGATAGAAATACGTTTAAAACTTTTAGAAATTAAGTGTTGCATATCTATAATCGAGAGGTAGAAGAGGAGCAAACCGCTCAACGCAAAAGACAAAACAACTAAGACATCTAACCATAAGAATGAGTCGTTACCTAATCTTATATGTATAAGATCTGTTATAATATAAGGTGCATTTGGCAAAAAGGCTAACCAAGCGATAAACCATAATCCTAATTTGAATTTACTAAGATTTGGTTTTGTACTAAGATACATGGTTATGGAGTACGGAATTATGGCTAGAAAAACATTCCACACTAAAAACAGAAAGAAAAAGGACTTGTTTAGTTTCATTCTTACCATAAGAACAATAACACTAAAGGCTAATGCGACTGTAATTAGTGTTAATGTTTTAAACTTGGTTTGTATAAGTGATTTTAGTGTTTCCATGATCTTATATTTTGAGTGTTTTGAAATTTTTTAATTGACATTTCAGTTAATAAAACTGTGATGATTCCTAATGTATAGGCTAGTAGGTCGGTTAAACGAAATGTGCTTCCAAAAAGTAACTTAGCGGTAAAACTATCATGTAAATTAAAATAGGTTAAGAATGGTGTGAGTTGAAGCAGCTCAATACCATAAGCAATAAAGAGGACGATGAAAGCTGAAGCCCTCACTGATAGCCTTGTACATCCTCTTATAATTGCATATAGTAAAATTACCACGAGATAATCGCCAAATGTGTAGCGAATAAATCCTGTTTTTATAATGAAAGCGATTGCTAATTCTATTAAGAATAACGAATGCGCTAGTGTTAAGTAGTATTTATTAAAATGTAGTTTCATCTGATTTGCATTTTTATGGGATTGAGATGGGTTCTCCCAAAAATTTTGGTGAGACATTAAAGACTAAATCTAAGCTTGCTTTTGAGCGTGCTAAATATTCTCGCAGATGTGTTATTTTTCCTCTTATTGGATCTTTCGCATTAAAACCTATGGCATTAATGTTAAAATGACTGGCGAGATAAATAGCACGTTCGTTATGAAATTTTTGAGAGATTACCGTAATAGATGTTTGTCCAAATATTTCCTTAGCTCTAACCATAGAGTCTAGCGTTCTAAAACCTGCATAGTCTAAGAAAATCTTAGCTTCAGGAATACCTCTAGCAATTAAATCATTTTTAAAATCAGTTGGCTCATCATAGTCAGTTCTGCTATTATCGCCACTTATTAATAGGTAGTCTATTTTTTGTGCTTTGTATAAATCTACAGCAGCATTGACACGGTATTTATAATATTGTTTAATATTACCACTTGGAGCATATTTCCCTGTGCCTAAAACTAAACCGACTTTGTTTTTTGGAATTGAATCTGTATCACTGTAGATGTAGTCTTTAGATTTAAAACTCATCCAATGGTGGGTTATAAAGACACCTAAGGTTATAAATACAAAAATTAGAATTAATATTTTTAGTTTTTTCATTACGCGTATAGGTTAAGTTTTATTAATTCTGCTTTCGGAAATATGACACTTCTAAAGTCTGCTATAGATATGTTTAAAATTTTCTTATAATCGAAATGATGAAACGGGTTTGCAGACTTTCCTGTTTTGTAAGATTTATAATAGTAGGTATAGTAATCGGGTAGAATAGTCACTCCAAGAATTATAGCACCATATAAATACGGACTACGTTTGCCGTTGCCATAACAAAGACATTGTAATGCTATTTCATCTTCAACGTCAGTATTGTAACCACATAAAACATGGTAACAATCGTGACGCTCAACTTTAGGAATTAATTCAAAATTATTTTCGTCTAAAAATTCACCAAGGTGTCTTCCGAAAGTAGGTTCTGGTAGATTTAGTAAATCGTTTTTTGTAAGATTCCAAGACTCATGATTTTTAAACAAAGACGTGTATATGCGTTGCGAATGTTCAAAAAGCCAAATAATAAGTTGTTTTCGCAACGATTTTATTTTATTAAAGAATAGAGTGTTCATGGTAGATTTTTAATATCTGGGTTATTGTATTTTTTAATGGTGTGTTTGCGCTTTAAATCTTTTTTTAAATCGCGATTCCAAACTATCAAAGCCGTCGTGTAAAGCATACTGAAATAGAGAATAGCGAACGGATCGAGGTCAGATTTTATTATAAATGCAATACATATCCCAAAAAGGATGATGATGTAATACGGAAAGTAAATCCTAAAAGCCCACGCCTTATCTTTAGGGTCGCTTAATGACCAATAGATTGCCGATATGCTAATTCTGATTACTACAAAATAAATTAAACACGCAAATAAAAATCCGAAAATTGCTAATGCTACCATGCTATTTAGAACCTAGTTTAAAATTATCATATTGAAGTTCTTGCCAATCATTTGCTCTGAGTTCAGTAATGTATTTTCTATATTTCTTTATTACTAAACGCGTAGTATCGTCATCTAATGGTTTTGATTTCATCTGTTCTTTTAATAGAATTGTATTGTTGTTTGAAAGTTCAATCAGGTATTTAAAATCCATCGATTGCGCATAGTTTAAATTGTAATTGGTGATGTGATTATCCCAATTGATAGTGCTAGATATAATTAGAATAGCAAAAGCAGTTTGTGTATTCACTCTGAGCAAATACCAAATATTTTTGATATTGCTAATTTTTAAAAGCGTTGTAATAAGACCTACGATTGATAATATGAGATAGATGTGTACACCAATTCTCTTATAGGTTAAGCCGAAGTAATAGATATACTGACTATTTTTAGCTGCTATACTTAGTACGAGTAGTAAGTTTAGAATTATCCAAGTAATTGCTAATTTCTTTAAAGTGCTATTGGCTTTGTAAAAGTTTAAATCCCCTCTAAAAACATAGAGTAAAATAATTATGGCGATAACAATTGAAGCTATTAAAGCATTAATACCATTATGAACTTGCGCAGAAAATATTGACGCTCTTAAGTCTACGGTAGAAGTGAGGAATGATACATCTGTAATTAAGAACAGAACAATTAACAAATTAAGCATAGCAATTAGTATAATGCCTAATTGGTTCTCTTGCTTTAATTTTGGAATTGAAAATGTCTCACTCTTGTTTAAAATATTACCTGTTTGTAAATCTAATTCCGTCGCAGGTTCAACTTCTATAGGTTTATGAATATTTGAAAAAAGATAGTAGCCTAAACCTGCAAATAAAACCCATTGTATATTAATAAAACTAAAATCTATTTTTGAAATAAGGTCATTAAAAACAGGATTACCATTTTTATAAAGTCCAATGAAAATTATAAAAATGACTAAAGGAATTACAATGATTTTTATAAGATGAAAGTAATCTGTAGTGCTTTTTTCTTTAACAACTTTTTGCTGTTTATTTATAGAAAAATTACGATGAAAAAGTCCAGCAATAGTAGTGTAAAGTCCATTAAGCCAATTGATATAAATAGATGATTTGTTTTCAGAGAGTAAGCCAATTAATGTAAAGAATGAAACACAGTTTGCTATTATAGCCAATGAAGAGTCGTGAAAGAATACGGCAATACCAGTAATAACATAAAGTCCAGAATAAATTATTGTTTTCCTGTTCTTAAAATCATCTTTATTATTAATTAATAGTACAACGATTGTGAGTAGGCTAAATAATAATAGGTTGAGACCAATTGTTTTGCCATAGAATAGTGTGCTGAATAAAAATGCTCCGATGAATATTATTATTTTTTTCATAATTTATTATTTAAAAGTACTTTGTTTTTCAAAGTAAAAGATTAAAAAAATAGATTTAAGTTTTGTTTATTAATTTTTCTAAAGCGTTAATGTGTTTTTTAAATTCAGCTTTACCAAGCTTAGTAGTGCTATATCTTGTGTTAGGTTTTTTACCTATAAATTGTTTTTCTACTAAAATATATTCAGCTTTTTCTAGGGCTTTAGTGTGGCTTGCTAAATTACCATCTGTTGCTCCTAATAATTCTTTTAGCATATTAAAATCAGCATACTCATTCACCATAAGAACAGACATAATGCCTAGTCTTATTCTGTGATCAAAAAGTTTATTTATGTTGGTTATTATACTCAAAATTTAAATTTATGCTCAAAGTTACTGAAAACTGCGACTGAGAACTGTTTACTTGCTCACATCATATTTAAAATGCATCCAAGTGCCATAAATAATATGCATTATTCCAAAACCAATTACCCAAAGCCAGAAACCATATCCAGGATATATTGCAGCTATTAAACCCAATGCAATTTGAATAAAACCCAAATATTTAATATCACCAATACTATACTTTGAGGCATTTACCAATGCTAATCCGTAAAAAATAAGCATCAATCCACCTGTTTGTCCATATTTACCTTGACTTAATATAATCAGTGTATATAGTCCACCACTTGCTAGAGGTATTAGGAAATTAAATAATAAACGACGCGATGAGTTATCCCAAATTTTCTCACTATTTTTTTTAGCCTTTCTAGTTGTAAGAAAGATACCAGTAACAGCACTTAAGAAAGCAATTAGAAATAAAATAAGCATTACCGTTCTAAAAACCCAACCGTCTAAAATAAGTCTGCCATCGCTATATTCTATAACAATCCAATAAGCTGCAGCTGCACCAATTAAGGCGTAAACTCCTGCTAATATTCCAGATAAGCCACTTAACGAAATAAAACGAGACGATTTATTCATTAGATTTTTAATCTCGTTGATGTCTTTTAAATAATCCTCATTGCTCATAATAAAAAGTACTTTGAATTACAAAGTAAAATAAAATAATTGAATTGAGCAACTTTATTTTGCAGATATAGTTAAATTTATAATCTATGAACTAATATTTAAATTATTATGATTGGATTACTACTAATAATATTTAGTATCTCTGGAGGAGTCTTACTTGGATTAGCTACACTAGATAAATGGGATGGTGATAAAAACTTTTTTAATAAAATTGCTGGTGTGCTTGCTCCATTTCAAACTGTAATTGGTGGTGCACTAATTGTTTTAGCAATTATTACATTTAGAGGTCAAATACTTTTTAATGTTCTACGTATTTTAGGTGGACTTTTATTATTGACTCACGTATTTGTTAAAGTACCTGCTTTAGAAGAGAGTTTGCATAAAATTTCAGATAAATTAATGCCGTTTAAAGCTATAATAGGTATTGCACTTATTGTTGTTGGTGTATTGGGAATATTCTAAATTGATTTTGAATCCTGCTGAAGCTTACATATTAAAACAAGAAGAACCGTTTAGGTCTATGTTTTTTCATCTTCAAGCGATAATAGAAGCAGTAGCACCTAATACAGAACTGTTGTTTAAATGGCGAATCCCTTTTTATTACTGTAATGGTATTCCGTTATGTTATCTCAATCAGTCTAAAGACTATGTTGATTTGGCTTTTTGGCATTTCGATAAAATGAATGAGTTTACTGAGCATTTTGTAGATGCCAACCGAAAATCTATACGCTCATTACGGTACAAGGCTGTTGAAGATATTAATGATGCCGTGGTGGTTTATGTGATTCAGAAACAACTACAAATTAACACCAATCCGTTTAAGTTAATTTTAAAACCTAAAAGACGATCTTAAATTTTCAACTTTAATAGTGCTTCTGATTTCTACAGTAAGTTTTCTGTAAAAGTAATTGTTCTGACCTGTTTTGAATTTTGATAAAATTTGTCTACTCGAGGGAATTTTAAGATTGAAACTGAGTAGAATTTGTATCGAGAATAGAATTTGTTACTCTAATTGGTTCTCGATACGATTTTTCATCCCTCAAAATCACTCGAACTGAACTTGTAATATGCTTTTAATTTAAAAATTCAGAATCGGTTCGTTTAATTAGATATAAGGGATCTTCCAGATACTGTTTTGGTACACTTACCTCCATTTGCACAAGGTGTGCAAGTGCCTATACCCTCTTGACCTGCCGGAGTAATATCGTACTTTGGTATGCATCCTAACGGTTCTTGCGTACATTCTGAGGTTGTGCAAACTGTTGTTGCTGCAGCTCTCAAAATATTACTATCCTTACTTTTTTGCACATAAAAAGTCACTCTTTGCTTATCGCTTGTAAATAATAGATAAAAGAAATCTTCAATCCTTTCTAGTGAAACGTCAGTCATTCTTGTACTCTTGCCAGTAGTTACAAAAAGATTCTGGTTAAGTGAATTAATCAGATTATTTTTATCTGCCGTTAATACTGCAACACCGTCTTCTATTTTCCCAACTTCTACCCAATTCTTATAGGTATCTTCCGTAATTTCATTTTGTTGTATGTTCTCTACTTTACTTGCAGATGATTCTTCAGAATCACTTTCATTTGTACAGGATAAAGAAAGAAATAGCATTAAAACTAAACAGAACACTAAATACTTTTTCATAATTTGTTTTTTTGATTATGATAATAAAATTAAAAATTTAAATTAAAAATAATTTAACACTTAATTATTTGTTCGTCATGTGTTTAGGTGCTTATTTAGTTTTTATAATACGTTTATTGTTTTACGAATAGCTACTAAATTAGAAAGTAAACCTTCCAAATTATCTAAGTGCAACATATTAGCTCCATCACTTTTAGCATTTGCAGGATCGAAATGTGTTTCAATAAATAAACCATCAACATTATTTACAACACCAGCTCTGGCAATTGTTTCAATCATATCTGGTCGTCCACCAGTAACACCAATACTTTGGTTGGGTTGTTGTAGCGAATGTGTTACGTCTAAAACTGTTGGTGCATATTGGCGCATGGTTGGTATACCTCTAAAATCTACAATCATATCTTGGTAGCCAAACATAGTACCTCTGTCTGTAATCCAAGCTTGGTCATTACCAGCATCTTTTACTTTTTGTACCGCATGTTTCATGGCTTCTGGACTCATAAATTGTCCTTTCTTTAAGTTGACTACTTTGCCCGTTTTGGCGGCTGCCACTACTAAATCTGTTTGTCTTACTAAAAACGCAGGAATTTGTAAAACATCTACATATTCTGCAGCCATAGCAGCATCAGAAGCTTCGTGAATATCTGTCACTGTAGGTACATCAAAAGTTTCAGAAACCTTTCTTAATATTTTTAGTGCTTTCTCATTGCCAATTCCCGAAAAACTATCTATTCTGCTTCTATTGGCTTTTTTAAAACTGCCTTTAAAAACATAAGGGATATGAAGTTTATCTGTAATAGTGATAACTTTTTCGGCAATACGTAATGCCATATCTTCTCCTTCAATGGCACAAGGGCCACAAAGCAAAAAGAAATTATCGGAATCTGTGTGTTTTAATTTCGGAATAGTAATCAAAGCTTTAGACTTAAAAAGTTAAGCCACAAAGATAGTATTAATCTTTGTTCTTTTTTTAATACATATTTTGTTATGAAAAAGCGAATCAGTCTTCGTTCTTGGTTCTAAAAGCAAAGCGGTCTAGTATCTCTTTTAAAACACCTTTTTTATACTATTTCTAACAATCCAAAGTGACATTACAAAGTTGCCGATAACAAGCAGTCCTCCATAAAATAAAAAACGTTTAGAGGATTCTGTCCAATTCACAATATTTAGCAAGTCAGATAAATAAGCTAGAATTAAATAAGAGGATAGGCAGACAAATATAATTCCTAGAGAAAAATTCAGTTTTCTATTAGGCTTAATAAGTTGCCATATAAGAGGAATAGCAAATAATAGAATTGGATATGCAGAAATACCTTCATGTCTATTAATATCTGTAAACCAATAACTGATTACCGATAAAAAATAAAGGTATGGAACAAACTTTGTGTATTTACTAATGGAATTCATCTGTTATAATTTTAAAGGTTCAGATGTAAATAGCCCAATTAGCGGTTGGTTTTTAAGGATAGGCTTTTACTATTAATAAGTTCTACAACGTTAAGTTACGTATTCAAATTGCTAAACAATTAAATTATAACATATAATTAACGAAATGAGGATAATATGAGTTACCTTTGCGCGCTTAAAATCAGCATCAATTATGGCTAAGATTAAAAATATTGCAATCATTGCACACGTCGATCACGGAAAGACAACATTGGTAGATAAAATTATGTATCACTGTCAATTATTTCGCGAAAATGAAAATACTGGAGACCTAATTCTAGATAATAACGATTTAGAACGTGAGCGTGGTATTACAATCACATCTAAAAACGTTTCAGTTGTATATAAAGGTACTAAGATCAATGTTATTGATACTCCTGGTCACGCCGATTTTGGTGGTGAAGTTGAGCGTGTTTTAAATATGGCTGATGGTGTTTTGCTTTTAGTTGATGCCTTTGAAGGTCCAATGCCTCAAACACGTTTTGTACTTCAAAAAGCCATTGATCTAGGTTTAAAGCCTTGTGTAGTTATAAACAAAGTAGATAAGGAAAATTGTACGCCAGATGAAGTACATGAAAAGGTGTTTGATTTAATGTTTGAATTGGGTGCAGAAGAATGGCAATTAGATTTTCCAACAGTTTACGGTTCTGCAAAGAACAATTGGATGAGTGATGATTGGAAAGATGAAACTGACAATGTAGAGCCATTATTAGACATGGTTATTGAGCATATTCCTGAATTAAAAATTGTAGAAGGAACAACACAGATGTTAATTACATCATTAGATTTCTCTTCATTTACAGGTCGTATTGCCATTGGTCGTTTAACTCGTGGTGGTTTAAAGATAGGGCAGCAAATTTCTTTAGTAAAAAGAGATGGTTCTATTGTTAAAAACAGAATTAAAGAATTACATACGTTTGAAGGTCTAGGCCGTTTAAAAGTAGATGAAATACAAACAGGTGATATTTGTGCAATCGTAGGTTTAGAAGGTTTTGAAATTGGTGACACTGTTGCAGATTTTGAAAATCCAGAAGGACTTAAGACAATAGCCATTGATGAGCCAACAATGAGTATGTTGTTTACAATTAATGATTCACCTTTCTTTGGTAAAGATGGAAAGTATGTAACATCTCGTCATATTAAGGATCGTTTAACTAAAGAGCTTGAAAAGAATTTAGCGCTTAAAGTTGAAGAAACTGATAGTGCAGATAAATTCATGGTATTTGGTCGTGGTGTATTACACTTATCAGTTTTAATAGAAACGATGCGTCGTGAAGGTTATGAGCTTCAAATAGGACAACCACAAGTAATCATTAAAGAAATTGATGGTGTTAAATGTGAGCCTTTTGAAGAAATGACTATAGATTTACCAGAGAGCGTTTCGGGTAAAGCTATTGAAATGGTAACGATGCGTAAAGGTGATATGTTAAGTATGGAAGCTAAAGGTAACCGTATGGTATGTGAATTTTTAGTACCATCTCGTGGTATTATTGGTTTACGTAATCAATTACTAACAGCTACAGCTGGTGAAGCTATTATGGCGCACCGCTTTAAAGAATATTTACCTGTAAAAGGTGGAATTCCAGAACGTCAAAATGGATCTTTAGTATCTATGGAAAACGGACAAGCGATTCCTTATTCTATTGATAAATTACAAGATAGAGGTAAGTTTTTTGTTGATCCAGGTGAAGATATTTACGGAGGTCAGGTAATTGGCGAAAACTCTCGTGGAGATGATATGGCGGTTAACGTCACCAAAACAAAGAAAATGAGTAATGTACGTTCTTCTGGTGCAGATGACAAGGCTAAGATCGTACCTGCAATTAAATTTTCTTTAGAAGAAGCTTTAGAATACATTCAGAAAGATGAATACGTTGAGGTAACACCTAATCATATTAGATTACGTAAAGTCTTCTTAAATGAAGTAGATCGTAAACGTAATAAGCACATGTTATAACATAATTGTTTGTTAATCTGAACTTGCTTCAGAATCTAAACGATTAACGTTATTTATAATTTATAAAAAAAGAAATACTGAAAAGTGTTTCTTTTTTTTGCCTAAAATAAAAATTATGGAATTATTTGGAATCACAGCAACAGAGTATATTGGTTACTTAGCGTCATTAATGGTACTGATATCATTTACAATGAAGGATGTAAAAAAATTAAGACTTGTTAATATGACGGGATGTGTTTTGTTTATTACGTATGGTTTTTTAATGCCTACACTTCGCATAGGTTTACCAATAATTATAGCGAATGCAGCTATCTTTATAGTTAATATTTATTATTTGACTAAAAAGAAGAAATAAAAATTATGCTTTGATTAAATGATAACTGAATTTATTATTTTAAGCTATTGAAAATTATTATTTCATTCTAATGTTAGAAAACTTAAAGAAAATTATTTTTAAGGGCAGCCGTATTCATCCGCTATTAGTTGTTTTAGCATCAGGCTTATATCCACTTTTATATTACTATGATAAAAATTATGCGATTATAAATTCAAAACCACAATTCCTCTTTTTTGTGTTTTGCTATATAATTTTACCTATAGTTTTTTATTGTATCATCTTATTTGTTTGCATCAGTTTTAAATCATTACATAAGTTTAAAGGCTTAGTGCTCCCAATATGTAATAGTATTAGCTTTTTTTTACTCATCGTAATTACACTCTATGGTTTTGATACTATAAAAATTATAATTGCCCTTTTTTTAGGTTTGGTATTAGGAAAGTTGCTAGCGACTCACATTAATAAATTAGTTGTGTTTCAGTTTATTTTGGCTTGTCTAGTATTACCTAAGCTTATGCCAGATTTATACAGAGAATTGGTTTATTCTAAAGAATGGGCTATTCAACCTGATGATATTGACGTAGTTAAATTTAAGCAAAAACCCAATGTTTATGTTATTCAACCAGATGGCTATACCAATTTTTCTGATTTAAGTAATTCAATTTATAATTTCGACAATAGTGCATTTGAAACATTTCTAGCTAATGAAGGTTTTACTGCTTATCGTGATTACAGAAGTAACTATTCATCAACATTGAGTTCTAATAGCTCAATGTTTAATATGAAGCACCATTACTACGGTAATAAAACTTTAGGAATTAATCCTTCTCACAATAGTAGAGATGAGATTGTAAGTAGTAATCCGGCTTTAAGAGTATTTAAAAATAATGGTTATAAGACATTTCTTATGTTACAAGTGCCTTATTTACTAGCCAATAGACCAGCTATAGATTTTGACTACTGTAATATATCAATAGACGAAGTTTCTTATATTTCTAGAGGATTTAGTTTGCAAAAAGATTTATTAAAAGACACCAAAACAGCTATAACGACTAATAAAACAACTCATAATTTTTTCTTTATAGAGTCAATGCTTCCAAGTCATATTGTAACACATTATGATTCTTCAACCACTGTAGAAGACGAGAGAACACTTTATTTAAATAGAATTAAAGCTGCCAATACTTGGTTAAAGGAACTTGTAGAATTTATAACAAAGGAAGATCCTAATGGACTTGTAATTATTGCCGCTGACCACGGAGGTTATGTAGGTCTCGATTTTATGAAGCAAAACCAAACGAAACAAACCGATCCGTTACTTGTGAAATCGATGTTTTCTTCAGTTTTAGCAATCAAATGGACAAATGAAAAACACGAATATTTTGATAAGGATTTAAAGACGTCTGTAAATCTATTTAGAGTATTGTTTTCGTATCTAAGCGATGATAAAACATACTTAAAAAACCAACAGGAGGATAAGAGTTATCTTATCATTAGAAAAGGCGCACCAACTGGTGTTTATGAATTTATTAACGAGAATGATGAGACTGTATTTAAAGACTTAGAGCCTAAAGAATAGATGTATAAGATCTATTATTTTCGATGATGTCTCTTAAGTAAAAGTCACTCTTTTTTACAGTAGCGTCTAAGAAAGTTATATATTTACAAAAAAATTATAATGCATTTTCTTTATTTCGATCCAGGTTTAGGAGCCATGATAATACAGGCAATAATAGCAGCTGTTGCTGGCTTTATATTATTTTCTAAAAATGTTATGTATAAAATTAAGTTACTTCTAGGACTAGCCAAAGAAGATAAAGATGATGTTTTTGATGATATTGAGATTAAAGATTCTGATGTAGAAAACAAAAACTAAAGTGCAATCCAAAAACGCTCACTCTTCCTCTTTTAGAGATCCTTCAGGTTATATTTTTACAGATAACAATACCATTAAAAGGGTTATAAACCCTATATATTTTAAGCAATACAAAGCTTTAATGTCTTCTGGTTTTTTTGATAGCCTCATTAAAAATAAATTATTAATCAGTCATACTGAAGTTTCTAATACAGATGATGAAATAATTATTGAGCCAGAACAAATTTCATTTATAACGTATCCTTACGAGTGGAGTTTTAATATGTATAAAGAGGCTGCTTTGCTAACGTTAAAGATTCAGAAGTACTCTTTAGAACATGGGTTTTCATTAAAAGACGCTTCAGCATTTAATGTGACGTTTTATAAAGGTAAAGCTGTATTTATAGATACGCTATCTTTTGATTTTTATACAGAAAATTCACCTTGGAGAGCTTATAAACAATTTATAACACATTTTTTTGGCCCATTACTCTTAGCAAGCTATCATGGCTCGCAACAGCTAAAATTGTTGAGTAACTTTATAGATGGTATCCCAGTAAAAATGGTGAGCTCTATGTTGCCTTCTAAAACAAAATTAAGTCCATTGTTATATACCAATATTCACCTTTTGGCAAAATTAGAGGACAAGCATAATGAAGATTATGAGGGTAAAACAAAGACGGCTACCTTATCTAAAAAAGGACAACTAAATATTATTATGAGTCTTTATGACTATATAAAAAAGTTAGAGTTAAAAGAGACCTCAGAATGGGGAAATTATTATAATAAAACCAATTATACAGATTCAGCTTTTAAGACAAAAGCAACTGTTATTAATAATTGGATATCCGAAATAAAACCTTCTAACTTAATTGATATAGGCGGAAATGATGGCACATTTGTTAGGCAAATTAATTATCCGTATACCGAATCTTTAGTTTGTGATATAGATAATAATGCTGTTGATTTTAATTACAAAACAATTAAACGAAATAAAGAGGATAGAATGCTTCCTTTTGTTTTAGACGTTTTAAATCCATCTGCAGCTATAGGGTTAAATAGTAAGGAACGCTCATCTTTTTTAGAACGTATGGCGTCTTATTCTCCTGATGTTACTTTAGCTTTAGCAGTGATACATCACATGTCATTATCAGGTAATGTACCATTTAAAGAATCAGCTAAATTTTTTGCATCTTTTTCTAAATACCTAATCATAGAATTTCCAAAGCGAAATGACTCTTGGGTGCAACGCCTTTTAAAGTCTAAAGCCGATTTTGAAGATTACTTTGGTTTCTATACTATTGAGAATTTCGAAAGTGCATATAGCGAGCTATTTGTTGTAAAGGAAAAAATACATATCGAAGATTCGGATCGAGTTATGTACTTATTGGAAACTAAAAATTAGAAGACTGAAAGAATCGAACAAATCATATTTAAATAGTCAATATGGTTTAGCTATTACAGCAGCTTTATCAGCAGGTTTATACCCATTAATTTACTTATACACATCTAATCATACATTAATTGCATCTTGGGGTCAGTTACTTTACATAACTCTGCTATTTATTGTTTTGCCTGTAATTGTGTTTTTTGTTTTCTCAATGCTATCTAAGCAGGTATCTATTTTAAAAATATATAATTCTCAGATTTTATTGTTTTTAAACTTTTCTGTATTTACTGGTTTATTAGTTTATAGCGGTTACGGTTTGAAAAAGAAAATGTTACTATTAACTTTTTTTATCGCATTTGTTTTAGGCTTTTTGCTTTTTAAGTATTTAAAAAAAATTATAAAATTTCAATTTTTATTAGCTATTGTTGGCTTCATTTTTCTTATACCTATACTATTAAAATATACCTCATATAATAACGATTGGCAAAAGCAACCAGACGCTATAGAAGCTGTGAAACTTAAAAATAGACCAAACATTTATGTTATTCAGCCAGATGGTTATGTTGGGTTATCCGAAATAGGAGGAGATAATTATAGAAAGGAAAACAAAATTTTTAATTCATTTTTATTAGAAAATAACTTTAAACTTTATCCTAATTATAGGAGTAACTATTATTCGACATTAAGCTCTAATAGTTCTATGTTTATGATGAAGCATCACTATTACAATCGAAGAGCAGAGGTTGGTTCAGAACTTTTATTTGCAAGAGATGTTATTATATCAGATAATTCTGTTCTGTCAATTCTTAAAAAGAATAAGTACTCAACATCTTTAATTTTAGAGAATTCTTATTTACTTACGAGCAGACCTAAAATGGGATTTGATTTTAGTAATATAGATTATAATAATTTACCAGTAGTTTCAAGAGGTTTTGAATTTAAAAAAGATGTTCTTAAAGACTTACAATCTGCATTAAAAAAGAATAAAGAAGGTCCTCATTTTTACTTTATAGAAAGAATTCTTCCAGGTCATATTACTACTCAAAAATCGTCTTCAGGAGGTAAGCAGTTAGAGCGTTCAAAATATATGGAGCGTTTAGATGAAGCGAATATTTGGTTAACGGAAACGGTTAATCTAATTAATAAAAATGATACTAATGCATTAATTATTATTGTGGCAGATCACGGTGGTTTTGTGGGTTATGATTACTCTGGTCAATCGCACGAAAAACCAAAAAGTAGAGATAACACATTTTCAATGTTTTCATCGCTCTTAGCTATTAAATGGCCAGAGCATACAGATATAATTGATAAAGATATAAAGTCTAGTGTTAATTTATTTAGAACTATTTTTTCTGTTTTAAGTGAAGATAAATCGCTTCTAATAAATGCTCAAAGTAATGCAAGTTACTTAACGGTTAACGAAGGTGCTCAATTAGGTATTTATGAGGTGATTGACGAGGATAATAATGCGGTTTTTAAACCGTTTATAACAGATTAATTTATTCAACAGAAACATCTATCTGCTATAAGTTTTATTATAACCGTTAGTTGTTTTATATTTCACAGGTTATTTATTAAAGCGATTCAATGCTATTCAATTCTATAGATTTTGCAGTTTTTCTTCCTATTGTATTTATACTATACTGGTTCGTATTTAAAACCTTAAGATCTCAAAATGTTTTATTAATAGTTGCTAGTTATGTATTCTATGCTTGGTGGGATTGGCGCTTTTTAGGATTAATAGTTGCTAGTACATTAATAGATTATTGTATCGGCCTGGCTATTGATAAAGAAGAAAGAAAGACCTCGAAAAAATTACTGCTCACTTTAAGTGTTTCGCTCAATCTAGGTATTCTTGGTTTTTTTAAATACTACAACTTCTTTATTGATAATTTTAACGAAGCGTTTATGCTCTTTGGAAGAGTATTAGATCTTAATTATCTTAATATTATTTTACCAGTTGGGATAAGTTTCTACACATTTCAAACTATGAGTTACTCTATTGATATTTATAGAGAAAAAATAAAACCCACAACCAATCTCATTGCATTTGCTTCATTCGTTTGTTTCTTTCCGCAGTTGGTGGCAGGCCCAATAGAACGTGCTTCTAGTTTTTTACCTCAGGTACAAAAGCGACGTATTTTTGATTATTCAAAAGCAACAGACGGACTAAAACAGATACTTTGGGGATTATTCAAAAAAATGGTAATTGCAGATAACTGCGCAGTTTTTGTCAATGATATTTTCGAAAATTATGGAACCTATTCTGGAAGTACTTTGGTTTTTGGAGCCTTTTTATTTACCATTCAGATTTATTGCGACTTTTCCGGTTACTCAGATATCGCTATTGGTGTGTCTAGATTGTTTGGTTTTAATTTGAAGAAAAACTTTGCTTTCCCCTATTTCTCAAGAAACATTGCAGAATTCTGGAGACGTTGGCACATTTCGTTAACCACATGGTTTAAAGATTATTTTTATATTCCTATTGGTGGCAGTAGAGGTAGTAAATGGATACAATTAAGAAATACATTTGCCATATTTTTGGTAATAGGGCTTTGGCATGGTGCACACTGGAAATTTGTAGTCTATGGCTTTATAAACGCACTTCATTTTGTGCCTTATATCATACGAGGAAAAAATACCAAGTATACCACGTTAATAGCTAATAATAGATATTTACCTAATGCAAAAGAATTTTTTGGTATGTTTCATACCTTCTTGTTTTTAGTGTTTGCTAGAATATTTTTCAGGGCAGATTCTTTAACAATAGCTATTGACTATCTTAATACTATATTTTCGTCATCCTTGTTTACACTGCCCAGATTTCCGAATATGTCTGAGGCTTTAGTACTACTTATTCTTATTGCATCATTTTTTATAGTTGAATGGTTTGGTAGAGACAAAGAACATGCGTTAGAACAATTATTTTCTAAATCGAAGCGATTGTATCGAGTAGCATTTTATTACGCTATTGTAGTTTTAATATTCTACTTTAATGGTGAAGAACAACAATTTATTTATTTTCAATTCTAGGTATGAAAAAGTTTATAACACAAACAATTGCTTTCCTAGTACCACTACTAATTATTGTTGCTGTATTAGAAGCCACAATAAGACATATTCCTAATGATTATAGGTTCAAAAACACACAGATTCAATTAGATAAGGAATCTATTAAGACGATAATCTTAGGCAGTTCTCACAGTATGTATGGCTTTAACCCAGATTATTTTTCAGATAAGGCTTATAATTTGGGTCATGTGTCACAAACTATAGATTTAGATTATTATTTGCTCAAAAAGTATATTGAAGAATTACCACAATTAGAAACGGTCGTTTTGCGTTTGTCTTATACGACTCTACACGAGCAAATTGAAACAGGTTTAGAATCATGGAGATTAAAGGATTACAATCTTTATTACGATTTACATATTTCTAATAAATTGAAATATAAAAGTGAAGTACTAAGTGTTAAATTGAAGAATAACGTTGCTAGAATTAAAGACTATTACTTAGATAATACTAATATGATTACAGTAGAAAACACGGGTTGGGCTAGTTTTGACGAGCCTCATGCCAATAAATCTATTGATGTTTTAGGACCAATAGCTGCGAAAAGACATACAGCAGATGATGATGCATTAGTAATTGAAAATATTAATCATCTAGAAAATATAGTTAAGTTGTGTAACGAAAAAGGCATTGCTTTACTCTTAATTACATTGCCAGCACACCAAAGTTATGTAGCTCATTTAGATCAGTACCAACTAGAATTGGTCATCAGTTCAGGTGAGAAAATGAAATCTAAATACGATAATTGCATCTATTTAAATTTGTTAGAAGATCCAAATTTTAATGATGCAGACTTTTATGATGCAGATCACCCTAACGCTAACGGAGCAAAGAAATTAAGTATTTTAGTTGATGATTTAATTTCTAAACCTTTGAATTGATTTAAAAAAAATCAAAATTTGTACCTTCACACTATAGAACCAATTAAAAGTTATAATTATTTTTAAGATTCAGCCATATCAGAACAATCATAAGTCCCTTTGGGATGATTTTGTAAAGAAAAGTAATCAAGACACTTTTCTTTTTCAACGTGACTTTATGGACTATCACAGCGATAGATTTCGCGATTTTTCATTGATGGTTTATAAGAAAGAAAAGCTTGTAGCAGTAATGCCTATAAATAGAAATGGTGAGTTGGCATACACACACCAAGGTTTAACTTATGGTGGATTGGTGTGTGCAAAAGATCTAAAAACAATTGATGCTATTAGTGCATTCAGTAGTATTTTAAAGTACTTAAATAAGCAAAGTATCGCTAGCTTAACTATTAAAGAATTACCACATATTTATCTTTATAATCAGGTCAATAATCCGTTAAACTATCTATTGTTTAAATGTAATGCGGATTTGAAAAGAGTGGATATGCATTCGGTTTTAGATTTAAAGCACAAAAAATACTCTAGTAGCCGAAAAGAAGGCTTTAAAAGAGGTGCGAAGCACAATTTAAAAGTTAAAGAATCTAATGAATTTGATGTATTTTGGAATACCATTCTTATTCCGAATCTGCTAGGTAAACACAATGTTAAGCCTGTTCACAGTCTTGAAGAGATTACACTTTTAAAGTCAATATTCCCGCAACATATCAGACAATTTAATGTGTTTTATAATAATGAAATTGTTGGTGGTACTACAATATTTGAAACTGATAACGTTGCGCATTGTCAGTATATATCTGGTAACGCTGATAAAAATGAATTAGGAAGTTTAGATTTTTTACATCATTTTCTTATTGAAAACGTATTTAAAAATAAATCGTATTTTGATTTTGGAACGTCTAATATTAAAGAAGGAGAGCATATTAACGAAGGGTTACAATTTTGGAAAGAAGGGTTTGGTGCACGCTCTATAACCCAAGGGTTTTACGAAGTGCCAACACTAAATTATAAATTAATGGAAGATATATTGGTATGATTAAATTTTTAGATCTACATAAAATCAATCAACGCTTTCATACCGAATTTGAAGCAGCTTTTAAGCAATCTTTAAAGGAGTCTCATTATATATTAGGTAAAAACGTTACCAAGTTTGAGAATGCTTTTGCTAATTATTGTGGTACGCAATACTGTATTGGTACAGCCAACGGATTAGATGCATTAACCCTTATTTTAAAGGGATACATTCATTTAGGGAAATTAGAAAAAGGTGATAAAGTTATTGTGCCAGCAAATACGTTTATTGCTACAGTGCTTTCAGTTATTCATGCAGGTTTGGAGCCTGTTTTTATTGAGCCTAATTCACAGACTTATAATTTGTCATTAGAGAATATAAAACAACATTACACCTCAAAGATTAAGGTGGTTATAATGGTGCATTTGTATGGGCAAATAGCAGATGTGGAAAATATTTCTGAGTTTGCTAGGCAAAATAATCTATTACTTATTGAAGATGCAGCACAAGCACATGGTGCAGAATCAGTTACTGGTAGAACTGGTAATTTATCTAATGCCGCAGCATTTAGTTTCTATCCAAGTAAAAACTTAGGTGCGCTTGGTGATGGTGGAGCGGTTACAACAAATGATAGTACTTTAAATGATGCTATTAGGCTTTTAAGAAACTATGGAAGTAAAGAAAAATACAATAACCAGATTGTTGGTTTTAATAGCCGATTAGATGAAATCCAAGCGTCTTTTTTAAATATAAAACTATCCACTTTAGATTCAGATAACCAAAGGCGCAGACATATTGCAAAAACGTATTTAGACAGTATAATAAATCATAAAATACAATTGCCAAATTATAATGGTTCTAAGAATCATGTTTTTTATGCCTTTGTTGTAGAAGTAGATGATCGCGCTGATTTTAGTAAATATTTAGATAATAATGCAGTAGAGTGGTTAATACATTATCCAATCCCACCACACAAGCAAAGAGCCTTAGTATCATTTTCTCACTTAAATCTTCCAATTACAGAGAAGATTCATAAAAGAATTATAAGTTTGCCAATCAGTCCAGTAATGTCTAATGAAGATGTTCAGAATGTTATACAAGTTTTAAATAAGTATTAATTGAAACGTTTAATTCATTATATAAATACCGAAGTTTTAGTAAAGGCAGCACGTCTTAATACTGCTAATATTACGATTAAAATTATTACAGGTATACTTATTTCTAAGTTTATTGCGGTTTATATTGGGCCTTATGGTATGGCACTAATTGGGAATTTACGAAACTTTATGAGTGCTATACAATCTTTAGCTATAGCAGGTTTGTATAAAGGTGTTGTAAAGTTTATTAGCCAATGTAAAAATGATGCTTTAGAGCTTTCAAAAACTTTATCTACAGTCTTTTATTCAGGTTTTTTTTCATCTCTGATTTTGGCATTTCTCTGCTATTACAATGCAGAGTTTATTAATGATTTAATTTTTTCATCTAATTACAACTACACCTACATTATAAAAGTTTTGGCTATCGTGTTACCGTTTTATGCGTTAAACATGTTTATTTTTTCTATAATGAATGGCTTTTCTAAGCATAAAATTCTACTGATTATAAATATTATAGGCCAGGTTTTAGGGTTGCTGGTGACATTAGTACTCATAAAACAAGAAAATATTGATGGAGCATTAATAGCTATAGTAATAACACCAGCTTTAACCTTATTAATTACTATAGTTGGTATTTTGTATAGAAAGAACTTAGTCTCATTTATAAAAATATCTAATGTTAGCTTTTCTATTTTAAATAAATTAAGTCCTTACATGATTATGGCGTTAGTATCTTCTATTGCCTTACCAATTGTAACGATAATAATTAGAAATTATATCATTGATGAAATAGGAATTAAAGAAGCTGGTTATTGGGAAGCTATAAACCGTGTTTCAAACTATTATTTAATGTTTATTAATTCGTTATTAGCACTTTATATTTTACCTCGTTTTACTCAAATTAACACCAAAAAAGCATTTAGAAAAGAAGTCTTTGGTTTTTATAAAACGATAATGCCTCTGTTTGCAACTTTATTGTTAATTATTTATTTAACAAGATCATTGTTAGTACCGTTTTTATTTACCGAAGAGTTTACACCTGTAGAAGATTTATTTGGATATCAAATTCTTGGAGACTTCATTAGGGTATTGTCTATGGTGATTGCGTATCAGTTTTTAGCCAAGAAAATGTTTAGTCATTTTATTATACTAGAGATATTCTTGTTTGTAATTATGTATTTATCGAGCATTTATTTAATTGATATTTTTGGGCTAAAAGGAGCCGTTATGGGACATTGTATCAGCTATTTAATGTATTTCAGTATAATATTGTTAATCTTTGGAAGTTCTTTATTTGGTGTGCTAGGTGAAGAAACCACAGACGACTAATAAACCCTAATACGTGAAGCTTCCAAAATTTCTAAGTGGCAATATTGTACTAAAGATTACATCGCTTAATGCAGCTGTGATTAGTGTAAGACTTGTCGTTTCGTTTTTTGTACAAAAACTATTAGCTGCGATGGTCGGTGATGCTGGCTATGCTTTAGTAGGGCAGATACGAAACCTTACCGCTATGTTAACCAGTACGTCTACTTTAGGCGTTTTTAATGGAGCGGTCAAATATGTTTCTGAGTTTAGAGATAACAAAAGTGAACTTCAGAAAATATTTTCTACTATATCAGTATTCATTTTAATAGGAAGCTTCATTTCTGGTGCTATATTATACTTTTTTGCAGAACCACTATCTGTTAGTTTATTTAAGGATGAATCTTATGATTATGTTTTAAAAATATTAGCGCTCATTATTCCTTTTATTGCTGTAAACCGAGTTTTTAGCGGAGTCATTAATGGTTTGTCGGATTATAAAAGTTATGCAAAAGTTGAGTTGGTATCTTACCTATTAAGTACTGCAATTTTACTTTATGGATTATTCAATTTTAATTTAGATGGTGTATTGGTCGCCCTTGCTATTGCACCATTAATACAACTTATTATTTTATTAGTTGTTTTTGGTAAAAGACTTGTTCTATATGTACAACCTTCAAAACTAAAATTCTCTTTAATTTATAAAAATCAGTTGTTGGCATTTACGATAATGTCTTTTGTCTCTACTTTCTTACTTAATTATATTGAAATTGAACTAAGAAATCTCATCTCTAATGAAATTAGTTTAGGAGAAGCAGGAAACTGGACAGCCGTTATGTTTATTTCAAAAAATTATATGGTATTTGCCTCAGGACTATTTTCTTTATATGTGATACCAAAATTTGCAAGTATCCACAATAAAAAGGATTTTAAAACTGAAGTATTAAATATCTATAAAACAATTTTACCAATATTTGCATTGGGAATGTTAGTTGTTTATTTAGTTAGAAATTATATTATTCAATTTGTATATCCTGAATTCACAGGTATGGAGCCTCTGTTTAAATGGCAACTATTAGGAGATTTTATAAGACTATTAGCTTTGGTTTTAGCACATCAATTTTTGGCAAAACGTTTAGTAAAGAGTTTTGTAATAACTGAGATTATTTCTTTGGTTTTATTTTTTGTGCTTTCTCAGGTATTTATTCAATATTATGGGACAGAAGGTGTTGTAATAGCTCATTTTGTGCGCTACATTATTTACTTCATTATTGTTGTTTTTGTGGTTAGAGCATATTACAGTAATACAGATGATAGTAAAGCTTAGTCTAAGCGTTTACTTTCCAAGTTTCAAGATACTTTTTAGCACTTTTAATATAGTTGTGATGCGTGTCTATAAAGTCTTTGGCATTGCGAGAAATCTCAGTCACTTTATCTGGGTTCAAAATAAGCCACTCTAATTTTTTGGCGATTGTACTAGCATCTGGTAACGCATTTATCGCAACCGTATCTTCCTTTACATTATAATAGTCTAACCACTCTTTTTCTGCGCCAGTAAATACAACCTTCCCTTTTGCCATAGCTTCTAAGGCATTATAGCCTTGGTCATATGCATAAACCTGGTCCAGCAAAATATGAGCTCTATTATACGAGGTAATATAGTCTTTATAAGGCAAGCTTCTTATGGTTAATATTTCAACTTTATCTTCAAATTTCAATCTAATGATATCTAGAGCTTGTTCAAAAATATCATTTCCTTTCTTGTAATAATTGGTTGAATTAATACCATGAAAGATTATGATTTTACCGTTAACTTTTAACTCCTCAAATTCTAATTTAGTAGTGTTTATAGGGTTAGGAATTAAACCTAAATATTTAGGGTGATCTAGTAAAGGCATCTGATAATCTATATCAGATGCAATGACTCCTTTAATTGTCTTAAAAACATAATGATGAAGTGCTTCAAAATCTTTTTGCAAGTATTTTAAACCATAAGCACTCAGAAAAGTTTTGTCTTTTCCTTCTAGATAAGGTGTTAATATGGAATATCTAAATTCACCTTCAAAAGCATGTTTTATGCTAATATGATCTGTGCCACAGGACAGTAAGAATGTATCTTTATTCCAATTAGAAATCATTTCAAAAATATCTTTTTCAATAGTTGCGGTACAACCAAAAGGTGCTTCGTTTATAAACTGAACGATGTCAAAATTGCTGATTTTTGATTTAAAATTAATAATCTGCTTTTTGGAATGGAGTGACTCTAAATCAACTCCGCTTACTTTGTAAAGTAAATTTTTAAAATGCTTTAAAAAGCCACTACGATATTTCTTTGTTATAAGATAGTCAACGTCATAATTTTTAAAGCCATCCGCATTAGCAACAATTTTCACCTCATGGCTTAATTGTTCTAATCCTTCTTTCAAAGAATTATGCAACCTACTATATTCGCCAACCAATAAAATTTTCATTAGTTAATTTTTATTGTTTTATTCTGAGACATAGAACATCTTAATAATACTTCCAATAAGTGATAATATTTCAAATATAGATGTTTCATTTATATCGTTACATTTGCTTCAAAGATACTAGTTAATGACAAAAGCCAATAAAAAAAAGATTTGTATTGTTGCGTCTTCCTTAGGTAAAGGTGGTGCAGAGAAATCTTCGGCATTATTGTCTATCATCTTAAGTGATTTAGGTTACGAGATTTTTATAGTCACAGTTTTAGATCATATAGATTACGATTATAAAGGCAGCTTGTTTAACCTTGGTGAAATAAAGAAAAAAAATGACACCATATTTGGTAGATTTAATAGACTATTAATCTTTAAAAAATTCTTAAAAACAAACAATATAGACCTTGTTATTGACGGAAGAACACGCATACAAGCTTATAAAGAAATTATTATAAGTCAACTGGTTTATAAAGTACCAGTCATTTATGTGATTCATAATTATAATAGAGAGAAAGCATTTACAGCCTTTAGTTGGTTGAATAAAACGCTGTATAAAAATAAACCGATGATTGCTGTTTCTAAAGAAGCTGAAGCCAAGTTTAAGGACTTATATCAACTTAATAATACCAGAACTATTTATAATGCATTCGATTTTGATGCTATTGCAGTTAAAGCAAATGAACCTATAGATTTTGAAACTGAAAATTATGTTATCTTTTATGGAAGATTAGATGATGATCACAAAAATTTGAAACTTCTTTTTGAAGCTTATAAACTGTCAGATCTTCCAAAACATGATGTTAAGTTATTAATCTTAGGAAATGGACCAGACGAGGCGCAGTTAAAATTATATGCAAAAGAATTAGAGCTTTTAGATGTAATTGTATTTGAGGGATTTCAGAAAAACCCATATCCATACGTAAAGCATAGTTTGTTTATGGTTTTAACGAGTAGATTTGAAGGTTTTCCAATGGTAATACCAGAGGCATTATCACTAAGTATTCCTGTTGTTTCTGTAAATTGCAAGTCTGGTCCTAGCGAAGTTATTGTAAATGAACATAATGGATTATTAGTAGAAAACCATAAGCCTATAATTTTTGCAGAAGCCATGAATACAATTTATAATGATAAAGAATTATATCTAAAGTGTAAGCAGAATGCTAAAGCTAGTGTAGAACAATTTTCTAAACATAGAATTGCTGAACAATGGCAATCTTTATTAAAATGATAATACGATTTTTATGAATACGATTAACGATGTAAGTATAACTGAAATCCCTAAAGTACACGATGAGCGAGGTGTTTTGGCAGTGATAGAAAAAGACATTATCCCTTTTAATATAAAACGTGTTTACTATTTATACGATGTGCCAAGTGATAGTTTCAGGGGTGGTCATGCACATAAAGATCAGCAATCCGTAGTTATTGCTTTAAGTGGTAGTTTTGACGTTATTGTAGATGATGGTAAGTCGAAAAAGCGAATTATGCTGAACAAGCCAAATCAAGCCCTATATATTCCAACCAATATTTGGCGAGAAATAGACAATTTCTCATCTGGTGCTGTTTGTCTAGTTTTAGCATCTACAACCTATGATGAAAACGAATACATAAGAGATTACAAAGATTTTATTTTATCTGTAAGGTGAGTTGTATAATCGTTTTTTTAGTAAAATAAATTTCAACTTTTTAAGTCCAATTAAAACTGACTTTGGTAGCATTAAAAGAAATTTTAATTTTGAATTTAAGTTTTCAAAATCTATATCTTTTTTAAGTAACTTGTAGTTGGTATAATCACCCAATATTTTAGCTTCTAATGCAGCTGCATATCTATTCTGGTCTAAGTAGTGTTTTAAGGAATTATTGATGCTTTCATCTCCTTTGTGTTTATCCATCATTTTAATTAAATCAGGAATATTTTTAGTCAAAGACAAATGGTTATCCTTAGCATGAATCATTTTATGGGCTGTGACTTTAGCTGAAAATGCAATATCAAAATTTTTACCAATAGAAACCCAAAGGTCTATATCTTCTCCACAACCCAATTCTTTATCAAACATATAACCTTGGTTAATAATAGATTTTGGAATTACAACGGCAGATGTCCATAAAATATTATCAATAATACTTGTGTTAAAATAGTCCGCTACAATCCCAAAAAAGGGAGGTTCTACATTCTTAAATTTTGGTGAAGTCGTATAGCTATTAAAGAATTTCTTTACATACGATGTTGCATAAATCCCACAATCAGGAAACGATTCTATAAGCGATTCTAGTTCACTTAAGTGATTTGGTAGCCATATATCATCTCCATCTGATAATGCAACATAGTTAGCTCTTGCTTTTAGCATTCCGAAATTACGAGCTGCAGAAACACCTTGATTTTTAGTTGGTAATATGGTAATACGTTCGTCTTTGAAACTACGAAGAATTTCGAGACTATTATCAGTACTACCGTCATCTACGATTAGCACTTCAAAGTCAGTAAAATCTTGAGATAAAATACTATCCAAAGTTTGTGCAACAAAATGGGCTTTGTTGTAAACTGAAATTACGACAGAAAAAAAAGGAATCATATGTTGTTAGACATTGTGGTGCAAAGGTAGCCTAATTTATAAAATTGGAGTAATTTTAAATTGGGCTTAGCACCTAAGAGTTGTCTTTTAATTGCTGATTTAGACAGGTTAAAAACCCATGCGATAGGTATAGAAAGCCCCATTGATTTTGTTTTTTTATAAACCTCTAAGAGAGTGTTTTCAGTAGTTAAATCCCTATAATTTTCATTTAGTTGAACAACGGTGTCAACTGCTCTTTCTACTTTATTTAAAAACACAGTATTGGTGTCTAGGCCATTATGAATAACATTATTGTTAATATGAAATACGTTGATGTTATTTAATTTCATTAAGGCACCTAAATAATTATCATAACCATAACCATCATTTTCTATCTGAGAATTTATCTCTAAAAAAATCTGTTTTTTTATTAAGAAATTACCAGATATAATAATTTTATAGGGGTTTTTATTACGTTTTTTAGCCTCTACTTGTTCGTGGTTTTTACCATAATGCCATCGCAAAGAAAACTGCTTTTCCGGTGGAGATAAATTATAAAAATAACCACCATAAATAGTATCATAATTACTATTTAAGTATTTTGAATACGCTTGTAAAAAGGATGAGTTTTTCGGAATAACATCAGCGTCAAGGAATAGTAACCAATCGTATCTTGCCATATTAGCAAGAGATTGACGTGTGGTTATTCTCCCTTTATTTTCTTTGGATATAATATGTTCTGCATGTTTAATTGAGGAAGCTATAGCGCTGTTTTCTTCTACATATTTTGAAGAACCATCTTCATAACATAGGATTTCATATATTAATTTCGACACATCTAACTCAACTTTCAGAGCTTTAAGAAGTGCTGTAATATTATAGTTATATGTTGGGATTAAGATAGATATCACTTTGAAATTTCTAAGTATTTATTCTTGTTTTGTTGCTTTTATAAATGTTTCAGGTTTAAATCCATTATAAGAATTAGCCTCATTTTTAAATTCAACTAATTCCGTTTTAAAGCCTACAGATTGTAAACGTTTGTTTAGGACATCAGCAGAATATATACGTACATGGTCTTCTTGCCCAAAAGCAACCTTCCGATCTTCCTCAGAAATAATACTGTAGTCTTCGTAAATATCACCTTGCTTAAACGGAGTTTGTATAAAAGTGGAGCCACCTGGTGTTAAAATACGATACAACTCTTTCATCGCTTTTATATCATTTTCAATATGCTCTAAAACATGATAACATATAATAGTGTTAAATGTATTATCTACTGCAGAAATAGCTGTTATATCATAATGATAATCAGCTTCAAATTCTCCAGCAAAATCTGATGTGCAATAGTCTATAGATTTTATGTCTTTTAGTTTTGAAGAAAAGCGTTTTGGTGGAGAAAAGTGAAGTACTTTTCCGTTTAATGGTAACTCAGTAAGTGTTTGATATAAACGTCTCGTTCTAGATAAACTTCCGCAATTAGGACATAATAAGTCGCCATTAGCACGAGTCACAAAATGCTTTAGTTTATAATCACAAATATTACATTGTGCCTTATTACCAGTATATTTTGAGGCTATTATTCTTCTGAGAAAATGTTCGTTTTTTTGTAGAAATTTTTCAGGAATAATGCCTTTGGCTAATTTTTTTAAAGTTGTGTACACGTTAATTAGTTTTTTCGTTGTACAACTTCAAATACCTTATTCTCATCACATTTAAGCGTTTTGCTTGGATATTTTAAAAGCAAAGCATAATCGTGTGTAGCCATTAAAATAGTGTTACCATTTTTATTAATGTCTTGTAAGACTTCCATAACCTCAATACTTGTTTGCGGATCTAGATTTCCTGTAGGCTCATCTGCAAGAATAAGTTCTGGGTCATTAAGTAAGGCTCTAGCTATGGCGATGCGCTGTTGTTCTCCTCCAGAAAGTTCATGTGGATATTTAAAGCCTTTAGTTTTCATGGCAACTTTATCAAGTACTTTTTCGATCCGTTCTTTAATCTCGCTTTTTTCTTTCCAGCCAGTTGCTTTTAGTACAAATTCTAAATTTCCATTAATCGTACGATCTGGTAATAACTTAAAATCTTGAAAAACAATACCCAATTTTCGTCTTAAAAATGGAATGTCTTTTTCTTTGAGTGTTCTTAAGTCGTAATCTACAATAGAACCTTCGCCTTCAGTCAATTCTAGATCTCCGTAGAGAGTCTTCATAAAACTACTCTTTCCACTTCCTGTTTTACCAATGAGATATACAAACTCACCCTTTTGTATTTCTACATTAACATTAGAAAGTACCATACTATCACCTTGGTAAATGTTAGCATCTTTAAGTTTTAAAATTGAGTCAGACATATTTTAGCGTAGTAATTTTAAGCGTTATTAGGTTTGTATATACCAAAGATATGGTCACTTGGGTGTTTTTTCAAATAATTATCTTCATATTCAAATAAACGGTTTAGAATCTCTGCCTTTTCATCATTTAATTCAATAAAATGATGCGCAATATCTTTTAATGCTAAAGTTAAGATGTTGCCTCCATAACCAACCTCATAAACCGTAGAGTAATGCTTATGTAATGTTGGCATTATACTAGCTGAGTCGATACATTCAGAAGGATCTGCTAAAATCATTCGAGCTAAACCTGGTCCATAGACTTTGTTTTTGTATAAGTTAAGTTTATAACGTTTGCGATAGGGTTTTGGTATGCCTTTAAGCGCTTTGTTAATTGCTTTTAATTGGTGTTTAGGAAATTGTAGTCTTGTTGGACCAACATATTCATTAATAATTAAAAGCCCATCTGGTTTTAATAGTTGTTTAATATGGGTTCCTAAAAGAGATTCTATAGACTTAAAATGATGCAACGACGCTTTAAAGTAGACAATATCATAGGTTTCTTTTAAAGATGCTAAGTCATTGGCATCTTGTATTTCAAAGCGTATGTTATTTAAACCTTTTTCTTTAGCAATTTGCTTCGCTTTATTTAGACGCTTATCTGCAATATCTGTGCAAAGTATATCTTTAAAATTTGGATGTTTAGCAAAAGCCAATTCAGATGAACAGTCTCCACTTCCAAGAGATAACATTCTAATATGTTGTTGGTCATTTAAAAAACGCTTAACTGTAAAGTCTTCAATGTTAGTGATGCTTGTTCTTGTAATTAGTTTGTGCCAGCGTTCAGTAACTTTTGGTATTATCCACCAATTAGCAGCAGATATATTAGAATGATTGAAAGCCGTTTTTGCACGCGCTATGTCATTAAGGTTAAATTTAGAAGTAATAAAATTTAAACCACGTTGCTGTAACTTGGTATAGGTTTCTATAAAGTCATCTAACGTTATAATACGCTTCATATATATGTTCTTTCGATAGCGTAAAAATATTATTTAAATAGAGGTTATACTTTAAAATTAGATATTATTTATACAATCAATTTTAACATTTAGTACCTGTGTTTATAATTATAGAGAATTTCTATCGTTATAGGTTTTGTATTGAATTATATTTGAATCATCAATAATAAAACGAAACTAATGCTAGTACTAAAGAAACAATTCATCATCGTTTTTCTTATGTTTTCATTACTTGGTATTGCTCAGAAATCAGCAGTTTACACCAGTGATTTACAAGACTATCAGAAAGCATTAACCTTATACAATAACAAGCAGTATAAAGCAGCGCAGTCGTTATTTGACGATATTAAATATAACACGGAAGATGTTACAATTAAGTCAGATTGCGCCTATTATATCGCTAATTGTGCAGTACGTTTAAATCAGAATAATGCAGATGATTTAATCGCTGATTTTGTAGAAGATTATCCTACAAGCACCAAACGAAATACAGCCTATTTAGATGTTGCCGACTATTATTTTGAAAATGGTAAATATAGTTACGCGCGCAAATGGTATCAGAAAGTTGATGAGCTGAGTATAGCACGTTCTGAACGCGATCGCTATAATTTTAATTATGGGTACAGTTTGTATTCTACAAAAAGTGAAAAGCAAGCTACTAAATACTTAAACCGTGTTCTAAGTTCTAAGGAATACGGTTCGCAAGCCAAATACTATATTGGTTTTATGGCTTATGAGGGTGATGATTACGATAAAGCTAATGAGTATTTTGAACAAGTTAGCGATAACGAAAAGTATAAAGAGAAGTTATCGTATTACCAGGCTGATTTAAATTTTAAACTAGGAAAATTTGAAAAGGCTATAGAGCTCGCAGAAGAACAGTTGCCAAAGGCTAGAGGAGTTGAAGAATCTGAACTCTCTAAAATCATTGGTGAGAGTTATTTTAACCTTCAGAAATATGCAGAAGCTATTCCTTATCTAAAAGCTTACAAAGGAAAGAAAGGGAAGTGGAATAACACTGATTACTATCAATTGGGTTATGCGCATTACAAGCAAAACGGTTTTGAAGCTGCCATTTCTGAATTCAATAAAATTATAGATGGTAATAATTCTGTGGCACAAAATGCCTATTATCATTTGGGAGAAAGCTATATCAATTTAGATAAAAAACAAGAAGCTTTAAATGCGTTTAGGAATGCGTCTCAGATGGATTACGATTTGAAAATTCAAGAAGATGCATGGCTAAATTATGCTAAGATTAGTTATGAAATTGGTAATCCGTACCAATCTGTACCACAAGTATTGGCTGGTTATTTAGATAAATATCCTGAAACAAGTTACAGAGAAGAGGTAGAAACCTTATTAATAGATTCTTATATTACGTCTAAAAATTATAAAGAAGCTTTAGTGCTTTTAGAAGGAAAGAACAGTTTTGAAAATAAAGTAGCCTATCAGAAAGTTGCTTTTTTTAGAGGAGTTGAATTGTATAATGAAACGAAGTATAACGATGCTTTAGATTTGTTTAACAGTTCCCTTAAAGAACCAAGAGACCCTATTTTTGTAGCTAAGGCAACGTTTTGGAAAGCAGAAACTGAATATAATTTATCAAATTATAATGATGCTTTAATTGGCTTTAAGCAGTTTAATGGGTTGTCAGAAGCTTCAAGTTTACCAGAGAATGAGAATCTAAATTATAATTTAGCTTACACTTATTTTAAGTTGAAAGATTATGCAAGTGCCTCAACTTATTTTGAAAAATTTATAGACAAGAATTCGGATGATAGATTGCGTAGAAATGACGCATATTTAAGATTAGCAGATGGTTTTTTTGTGTCTAGCAACTATCAAAGTGCTATAAATGCTTATAATAAAGCAATTCAACTCAATGAAATTGAAACCGACTATGCAGCATTTCAAAGAGCAATGAGTCAAGGGTATTTGGGGAAAGGTTCAGCTAAAATATCAGAACTAAATACATTTATTGAAGGTTATCCTAAATCGGCTTTGCGAGACGATGCAATGTATGAGTTGGCAAACTTGTATGTAAAGTCTAATGATACAGATAAAGCAATGCAGATGTACGACCGATTAAATTCCGAACACAGTCGCAGTGCATTCACATCTAAATCACTCTTGCGCCAAGGTTTGGTGTATTACAATGGTAATGATAATGAGCGTGCTTTAACTAAATTTAAAAAAGTAGCTAAAGATTTTCCAGGTTCTGGTGAAGCTGTACAATCCGTCTCTACAGCACGTTTAATTTATATAGATTTAGGTCGTGTAGACGATTATGCGGCTTGGGTAAGAACATTAGATTATGTTGAGGTTACAGATGTAGAATTAGATAACACAACGTATTTAGCAGCAGAGAAACCCTATTTAGATAACGATACAGACAAAGCTATCCGTCAGTTTAATAAATATCTCAATCAATTCCCAAATGGTATTCATGCTTTAAAATCGCATTTCTATTTGGCACAGATGTATTATAAAAAAGACTTATTTGATAATGCGCAACCGCATTATAAATATGTTGTAGATGGGTCTAAAAGTGAATATACAGAACAGGCAACAGTTAAGTTGTGTGAGATTTATTTAACCAATTCAAATTGGTCTAAAGCCATACCAGCTTTAGAAAAGCTAGAAGCTGAAGCTGATTATCCTCAAAATGTATTGTATGCAGAATCTAATTTAATGAATGCTTTTTATCAAACGGAAGATTATAATAAAGCAGAAGGGTATGCTGAGAAAGTTTTAGCCAATTCAAACTTAGACAATAAGGTGAAAAGTGATGCACAATTAATTATTGCACGTTCAGCGATTAAAACAGGAAATGAAACCAAAGCAAAATCCGCTTATGCTGTTGTTGAGAAAATAGCAACTGGCAGTTTGGCAGCAGAAGCCTTATTCTACAATGCTTATTTTAAAAATAAAGATGGCAAATACAAAGCTTCAAATAGTACGATTCAGAAATTAGCAAAAGATTATAGCAGTTATAAATACTACAGTGCAAAAGGACTCGTTGTTATGGCAAAGAATTTTTATGCTTTGGGTGACGCGTTTCAAGCCACATATATTCTAGAAAGTGTTATTTCCAATTTCCCAGGTTTTGATGATGTTGTAACAGAAGCTAAAACAGAATTAAATAAAATTAAAGCTGAAGAAGCTAAAACAAATTCATCAATCGAAACTGACGATAACTAGAATCTCTTTAAAAAAAGAATCTAATAAATTGTCTAAATATTTTTAATCAAAATATTACTTATGAAAATCAAATTTCTAATTTTTATAATCACCATATCAAGTTCTTTCTTTTTTGTGAATGCACAAGAGCGCACAAAAGATACTATCGATGACCAAGTGGTAAATGTTATAAAACCATATACTCCTATAATTTCAGATGCCTTTAAAATAAAGGATACACCAAAATTGTCTGATTCTAATTCGGCTAAGAAGAAGGCAGTTAAGTATAATATCTTTTCAATACCTGTGGCATCAACATTTACGCCTGCAAAAGGAAAAGCAGCTACTGTAGATAAAGCAAAAACGGTTAAATTATATGACAACTATGCGTCATTAGGCTTTGGTAGTTATACAACAATTTTAGGTGAAGTTTATCTCAACCATGAGTTAAGTAGTAATGAAAATGTAGGTGGTTATTTTAGTCATCATTCTTCTGCTGGTGGAATTGAAGGTTTATTGCTAGATGACGATTTTACAAAAACAAGCTTAAATGCACATTACTCTCAAAAGCTAAGAGATTTTTCATGGAAAGTAGATGCAGGTTTCGATTTGCAAACTTATAACTGGTATGGGCTTCCTCAAAATTTCTTTGGACAAGCAGAGGCAGATATGATCGATCCTGGTCATTCTTTTACTAGTTTTAATGTAGGTGGGAAGCTAAGGTTTGAAGATGCTATAATAAAAGACGGTAGTGTTAGATTTAGACGTTTCGGAGACAACCAAGATTCTGGAGAAAACAGATTTATAGCAAAGGCTAATTTTGATATTCCTATCCGAGATGAGTCCATAAATACTGAAATTTTAATTGATTATATAGGTGGCAGTTTTGATAAAAATTTTAATGATGTAGGTGAAATTAATTACGGCAATGTCATCTTCGGTTTGGCACCTAGCTATCAATTAAAACAAGATGACTTAACAGTAGATTTAGGCTTAAAGTTAGTCTACCTTAATGATACCGAGTTAGGCGATAATAAATTTTTTATCTATCCTAATATAGAAGCATCTTACCGTTTAGTAGATGAAATTTTAATTGCTTATGGTGGTGTTAAGGGAGATTTAATTCAGAATTCATATTATGATTTTGTTAATGAAAATCCATTTGTATCTCCAACATTATTTATTGCTCCAACAGATCAAACTTATAGAGGATTTTTAGGATTAAAGGGAAAGCTTTCTAATAATGTAAGTTATAACGTTAAAGGAAATTACTACGCTGAACAAGGTAAAGCATTATTTAAAGCTAATGATGCGCAAACTTTTGCAACAGAAGATTATCAATTCGGTAATTCATTTGGTGTGGTTTACGATGATGTTACTACGTTTTCAGTAGCAGGTGAGTTAAACATAGATATTAATAGGAATTTTACTTTAGGAATTAAAGGAGAGTATTTTAATTACTCAACAGATACGCAGGCAGAAGCTTGGAATTTACCAGATGTTACAGGTTCTGTATTTTTAGATTTTCAAATTTCAGAGAAATGGTATGCTGGTGCTAGTGCCTTTTATGTTGGTGAACGTAAAGATCAGCAATTGTTAGTTGGTGCTTTGGTTTTTCCAGATCCAACACCTATAACGTTAGATAGTTATTTTGATGCTAATGCGCATCTGGGTTACAAAATAAATGATAAAATTTCTGCTTTTGCTAAGGTTAATAATATAGCCAACCAAGATTATGATCGGTTTTTAAACTTCCAAGTACAAGGTATTCAGTTTTTAGCAGGTGCTACGTATCAGTTTGATTTTTAATTCCTGCGAAAGCAGGAATCTCTTTTCTCTTTTTTTATTTAATGCGGAATCAATTTGAGATTCTGAATCAAGTTGAGGATAACAAATTTTATGACAGTTTAGCCAAATAATCAAAATGCGCACCATCCATAACTTTCTCGCATTGTAAACCGACAGTTAAACAAGCGGTTTTTAAAGTTTCAAAATCGAGGTAGAGCCACTTCATTGGTATTTCTTTTTCGCCTTTGTAGCTGAGGTAATAATCGAGTTCACCAGAATAACCACTATTAATATCTAACCACATACCACCATCGTCATCTTGGTACATGTATGAAATATCTGAAGAGTCAATTAGTAGTTGTCCATTAGGTTTTAAAAGTGACTTTAAATGCTTCAAATAGTTAGAAACCTGAGTTAATTCTTGAAAAATCCCTGTGCCATTCATTAAAAGTAAAATAGTGTCAAAGGTTTCGGTCTCTTCTAAAAGGGGTTTTAATTCAACATTTAAGACACCACGTTTTTTGGAAACTTCAACAGCTCCTTTAGAACTATCTATAGCTTTTACCTTAAAGCCTTTTTCTTGTAACCAAAGCGAGTGATTACCTGCGCCACAACCAACATCTAAAATAGATTCTTTAGCTAATTGCAATGCTTTTTGCTCAAGCTTTGGCATTTCATCATACCCTCTAAATAAATAGGGAAGTGGTAAGGTGTCTTCATCCGAAATATTGGTAGCAGTGATGAGGTCTTCAGAATAATGTCCTGATTGGTAATCTAATAATGCTTTCCCGAAAAGGTCTTTCATGTTTTGATATTAATTGAGTAGTAACCTAATACAATTTTTATTAATTTTACTTTATGCAAAATCAAATTAATAATATTTCAAAGCTCGCCAAAGATAAGCATAAGGAAAACAAAAGCTTTTTTACTAAACTTAAAAAAAAGCCACCAAAGCAATTAGATTATTTAATGCAAGAGTTGCATGAAGAAGAATTTAAGCGCACAGATTGTTTAGAGTGTGCAAACTGCTGTAAAACGACTGGGCCTTTGTTTACAGATAAAGATATTCAGCGGATTGCAAAGCATTTTAAAATGAAAGCGCAGCAGTTTATAGAAACGTATTTGCATTTAGATGAAGAAAATGATTATGTACTAAAATCTGTGCCGTGCACGTTTTTAGGTAATGATAATTATTGTTCTATTTACGATGTACGACCAAAGGCTTGTAGTGAGTTTCCGCATACAAATAGAAAGAAGTTTCAGCAAATTTCTAATTTAACCATGAAGAATGTAGCTATTTGTCCTGCAGCTTATAATATTGTTGAAGAAATGAAAAAGAGAATTCAATTGTAATTATGCTATGTTCGGAATAATTTTTGATACTAAATTATATAAAAAAACAGTTATGAAAAACGTCATGCTTGTTCTATTTACATTGTTGATTTCAGTTGTGAGTTATGCTCAGGAGTGGATGACTTCATTACCTATTGCTCAAGATTTGGCTTTGGTTCAAAATAAAATGGTACTTATGGTATGGCAAGAAACTACAAAATATCCGTATCCAGTATCTGTAAATGACGATAAGGGTAATACCATAATTATTAAAAATTTATTTGAAAATGAATATATAAGTCCTCTCATTTGGAAACATTTTGTGCCTGTTATTGTAAGTGAAGATAGGTATGGTGAAATGTATGACAAAATAAAAGGAAGACGACCAGTTAATTATATCGATAAATTTAATGATGATTCTATTAAAATTATGGATGTAAATGGTAATATTTTAAATAGGTCAATAGTTTATACAAATTTTATTAATATAACAGAGCTTATTGAGAATTATGCTTTAAATACAGTGTTAGTTACACCAGAGTTAACAGGTTATAGAAAGGAAAAGAATTTTTATTCGGCATTTTATTTGGCTTCAAAATATATGGATTTAGCGCTTTATTCTAGATCTAAAGTAAGATCTAAAGTAATTGGTTTAGGTAATATTTATATAAACGAGGCTAAGGGTTTTCTAAAAGATGAAAAAGAAGAAGACTTGCCTAAGTTAAGTCAGAGATTAGAATTGTTAGAACTACACCAATATTTAATTTATAATAAACCAAAAAAGGTGATTAGGCAACTAAAGCGCATGGAAAAAGACTCTATTATAGATGTTAATAGGCCTTATATTAATTTTTTGTATTTCACTGCATATGCATTACTAAAAGATAGGGAGAACATGAATGCATTTAAATCTAAAGTTTCTTCTGTAAATTTGAATAAAGCACAATGGATTATTAATCTTAATGATTAAGAAAAGTTAGCTTATGAAAAAAGTAATTTTATTTTCAATGATAATGACGGCTGTAAGTTGTTCTTTTGATGATGAGAATGTTATACCTAGATTTATTATATGGTCAATGGTATAGCGTAGATTTATGTCAAGAACAAAAATAGTTTGTTACTTAATTCATAATAATACTTATGAGGTCAATGGTAATAACATTATTACCATTTTTGGAGAATACGAACATTAGATATGGAAACAATTATTAATTATTTTGAAACCATTCCTTCATCACACAGAAGTTTAATTCTTGTTGGTGGACTTACATTTTTTTTGCTCTTAGAAAGTGGTTTACCTTTATTTAAGTTTAAGTATATAAAATGGAAGCACGCTTTACCTAATTTGTTTTTTACACTAACTACGATAGTTATCAATTTTACATTGGCTTTTTTACTTTTAGGTACTGCAGATTGGGTAAATGTAAATAATTTTGGTGTTATAAATTGGTTGCCAACAATGCCTTTATGGCTCTATGCTTTATTGGGTGTGCTGTTATTAGATTTCTTTGGTGCCTATTTAGCGCATTATGTAGAGCATAAAGTAAAACCACTTTGGATGGTGCATTTGGTCCATCACACAGATCATAATGTAGATACCACAACAGCAAATAGACATCATCCTATCGAGAGTTTAATAAGATTTTCGTTTACACTTCTTGGTGTATTTGTTATAGGTACACCAATAGCATTGGTAATGTTATACCAAGCCATATCATTAATATTTACACAATTCACACACGCGAATATTAAAATGCCAAAAGGCTTAGATAAAGCTTTAAGTTATTTTATTGTATCACCAGATATGCATAAAATTCATCACCATTACAGATTACCCTATACAGATTCTAATTTCGGAAACATATTTAGTATTTGGGATCGTATGTTTGGGACTTATATGTATATGAATCGTGAGGATTTGGTTTATGGTGTTGATGTTTTTCCAGATGAAGAAAAGAATAGTAGCATTAAAGAATTACTTAAGCAACCTTTTCAGAATTATGAAAAACCAACATTTTCTTCTAATATTGAAAGTTAGACTTATTGTTTTATTAGCTATAATATTAATGAGTTAATACAAATGTACACCATTAGGCTTTTTAGGCCACAGAGGTTTACTGCTATAAATTATCAGTCCCTATTTTAAACTCTTAACGTCAGAGATTATTAATAATTACCATGATGACGGTTTTAAAATTATTACATGGATGGTGAATCTGAACAAAATATGAGACGTTTGTTGCGTTGGGCAATAGAAGGCATTATTACAGACTACTCAGGTAAATTAAATAAATCAGAAGAAATTAAGTTTTCAACAATCTTATTAACAATTAAGTCGTTCCTCTAATTTTTATGTAGTTGATAGGTTTTCTTATTTGATTCAGTCAAATCCACTTATGTTTATTTCGGATTAATTAATTACTGTTGCGGAAATAACTAAACGTTTAACCTAATAATAACCGCTACATTGAAAAATTTGTTACGTATTTGCCTAGTAGTTATTCTTGTATTTTTATTGAGTTTTACACTCAACGCACAAGAGCATTATGCAAAACTCGAAAAGAATAGAAATATTCAAGCTAAAGGCTTAATTCACGAGCTAAATAAAACACGCGATACACTTACACTTAGAAGCGATAAAAAAATCAACTACCTCTATTCTATCAATCAAGAATATGGAAGAGAATTTGATTTTTATATAGATACTACCTATTATAGGCTTCCACTTAACAAGCTAACTAAAGGTAAACATGTATTAGTTGCTGTTCAATCACCTAAACGTATAATCTTTGTGGTTAGGGTTTTAAAAGATATTCCAAAAGAAAAGCCAGCAGAAGTAGCAAAAGAAGAAATTGTAGCAATAGAAACGGTTAAAGTGGTTGCTATAGGGAATAATTAATCATAAATCAAATACCCTTTACGCATTTTTTTATAAGCATCTAAACCGTCTTGCCAACTTTCTCTAATTTCTGCTTCACTAAGTCCAGATTCAATTTGTTGCTGTAATTTCGTGGTTCCTGCATGTTTAGTAAAGTTAGCGGTATTAAAAACCTTAGACTTATCAGTGGCATTATTATAAGCATCCATTATGTACTTTAGCGTAAAACGTCTATCTGCTTTTATCGAAGATAAATCAACACCATAGCAAACTTCATCCTTATGTTTTGGATACTTAGCACCAAAGTTTGCAACAGGAGTATAACTAAATTGATAGTGATTCTTATCTAAAAATGGTGCGCCATAGCGTTGAAACTGAAATTCAGTACCTCTACCAGCATTAATGTTTGTGCCTTCAAGCAAACCTAAACTAGGATATAATATTATAGCTTTGTCGTTTGGTAAATTTGGAGAAGGTCTTATAGGTAAGCTATAAGTACTATCATGATTATAGTTTCTCATTTCAACAATAGTAATGTTACAAGTCATACCATTGTTTAACCAAGCTTCACCATTAATCATTTTTGCATATTCACCAATTGTCATTCCATGGACTAGAGGAATAGAATGCATGCCTAAAAAACTACTATATTCTTTTTCTAAAACAGGACCATCAATATAAGAGCCATTTGGGTTTGGACGATCTAAAATTAAAAGGGGTATATTATTTTCTGCACAAGCTTCCATTACATAGTGTAATGTAGAAATGTATGTGTAAAACCGTATACCAACATCTTGTATGTCAAAAATCATTATATCTAAACCTTTAAGCTTTGCATTGGTGGGTTTTTTATGTTTTCCATGCAGTGATAAAATAGGTAAATCTGTTTTGGTGTCTTTCCCATCTTTAACAAGTTCTCCTGCATCAGCATTACCTCTAAAACCATGCTCTGGAGAAAATACTTTTTTGATATCTATATCTAGATTTAAGAGTGAATCTACTAAATGCGTATATGAAACTTCGTTTTTAGACGTCTCTGAAACGACAGCAATCTCTTTAAAAATCACAGAAGTCTGATTCGCTACAACACCAACGCGCTTTCCTTGCAATAATGATAAATACTGTTCCGTTCTGTTTGCACCAACAATAATTGATTTGTAATACTGAACTTTATTAAAGATCTCATTAGAAGACTGCTTTTCAAGCTTCGAGCTTAAAACTTCCTGCTTCACCTGATTCCCACAAGAAATCGCTATTAAGACAAATAATAAAACTGTATTTTTGAAAACTTTAAAACGCATATATAGGTTTGAATTTTGAGTTGTTTATAGCTAAACGCATTATTGGCAATAAAGCGTATAAAAGTAGTGTTTCAGCACCAATAATTAAAATTGGTATTGCTGCAATTGCTATTGGTGTTATTGTAATGCTTATCGCAATTGCTACTGGTTTAGGCCTGCAACAAAAAATTAGAGATAAAGTTGTTGCATTTAATGGTCACATAGAAATTACCAACTACGACAATAATGCATCAGACGAATCTCTAGTTCCAATTTCTACCAATCAAGATTTTTATCCAAAATTTAATAACGTTGAGGGAGTTAAACATATTCAAGGTGTTGCCACTAAGTTTGCTATAATTCGTACAGAAACAGATTTTGAAGGTGTAGTTATAAAAGGTGTTGGAGCTGATTTTAATTGGGAGTATTTTGAAGAATTTTTAATAGATGGCCGTTTGCCTGATTTTACCCAACAACGCAACGAAGAAATTTTAATTTCTAAGTATTTGGCTAATCGCTTAGGGTTTAAGGTTGGTGAAAAATTTCAGACCTTGTTCAGTGAAAATTTGAATAAATTACCACGACAACTTAACTATGAAATTGTAGGTGTTTACAATTCAGGTTTTCAAGAATTAGACGAGAAATTTTGTTTAGCAGATTTAAGGCATATTCAGCGTCTCAATAAATGGCAAGCAGACCAAGTTGGTAGTTTTGAACTTTTTATTAATGATTTTAGAGCTTTGCCCGAAACTTATGCAGCTGTCTATAAAGAAATCCCATCAGAGTTAGATGCCACTCCAATAGATGAAAAATATAGTGCTATTTTTGAGTGGATTAAGATTTTTGATAATAATACCTATGGTATTATTGCCATTATGATTCTTGTTGCTGGCATTAATATGATTACCGCATTATTAGTTCTTATTTTGGAAAGAACCACTATGATTGGCGTTTTAAAAGCACTTGGAAGCTCTAATTGGACGATAAGAAAAGTCTTTCTATACAACGCCTCTTATCTTATCGGATTAGGTTTGTTTTGGGGAAACCTTATAGGATTAGGATTACTGTTTACTCAGAAGTATCTCAAGTTATTTCCACTCAATCCAGATACCTACTATGTTACAGAAGCACCTGTTTATATTAGTTTAGATTATATATTAGTATTAAACATAGGTACTTTTATAGCGTGTCTACTTATGTTGTTGATTCCTTCAGTAATTATTTCAAAAATTTCACCAGTTAAAGCGATTAGGTTTGATTAAGCTTAGAGCTTTTAATAAACATAACTAACTTTTAAGTTTCAATTCTTTACAATTCACTTAAATTTGCAGCGAAAACAATACTATGAAACTAGCCTAAAAAAGGCTTAGTAATTAGGGGAATGTTTTAAAGGCGAACATATTTCACCTTTAAAAATAATAATAAATTGAAATGAACTATTCAGAAAATATATTAGGTACAATAGGGAACACACCAATGGTTAAAATGAACAAATTAGTGGAAGACTTACCTTGTTTAGTATTGGCTAAATACGAAACATTTAATCCAGGGAATTCTGTTAAAGATCGTATGGCATTGCAAATGATAGAAGATGCAGAAGCAGATGGTCGTCTAAAACCAGGAGGAACTATTATTGAAGGTACCTCTGGTAATACTGGTATGGGATTAGCTTTAGTTGCAGTGATAAAAGGTTATAAATGTATTTTTGTAATGGCAGATAAGCAATCTCAAGAAAAGGTAGATATTATGCGTGCTGTAGGTGCAGAAGTTATTGTTTGCCCAACAGCAGTAGAGCCAGACGATCCTCGTAGTTATTATTCTGTATCTAAGCGTTTAGGTGAAGAAACTCCAAATTCTTGGTATGTAAATCAGTACGATAACCCTAGTAATTGCAAGGCACATTTTCAAAGTACAGGACCAGAAATTTGGGAACAGACTGATGGTAAAGTAACACATTTTGTTGTTGGAGTAGGAACTGGTGGCACTATCTCTGGTGTAGGGAGCTATTTGAAAATGAAAAATCCTAACGTTAAAATTTGGGGAGTAGATACTTATGGTTCAGTATTTAAAAAATACCATGAAACAGGTGAGTTTGATGAGAATGAAATATATCCATACGTAACCGAAGGTATCGGTGAAGATATTTTACCTCTAAACGTAAATTTTGGTGTTATTGATGGTTTTACTAAAGTAACCGATAAAGATGCAGCGGTTTATACCCAAAGGCTGGCCAAAGAAGAGGCTATGTTTTTAGGTAATTCTGCAGGTGCTGCAATTAAAGGAGTTTTACAGTTAAAAGAGCATTTTAAACCAGAAGATGTTGTAGTAGTTTTATTTCACGATCATGGTAGTCGTTATGTAGGTAAAATGTTTAACGACGAATGGATGAAAGAAATGGGTTATATAGATTAATCTCTTTTGTACTGTTTCGGTGTTACACCATATTTTGCCTTAAATGCTTGTATAAAGCTTGATAGGGTTTTATAACCAACCTCATTATATACATCTGAAACTCTCTGTTTTTTTTGCAACAATAAATAGGCAGAATGCTCTAATCGTCTATCCAAAAACCATTTACTTGGTGACTCACTAAAGTGATTACTGAACGCTCTTTTAAAAGAAGAAATACTCATAAACGATAGAAAAGAGAGTTCTTTTAAACTTAACTTATTAAGTTTGTTTCTTTCTACGACACTTATAAATTTGTTTGTAATAGTAGCATTATCCATAAAGAATGAGGACATATATTCAGCACCTTTAGTGTTTATTAAATAAAGTATTAACTCTTCAAATTTAACTTGTAACATCTTTTTTTGTGTACCCATAGTTAACTTACTAATCTCTAATAGACTTTTTACTATAGCATTGGTATAGTTATCATAATCAATAGGTGTAACTGAGTGTGATTGTTCTTTTTTCTTTTTAAAAATGTTATGTTTTTTCATGAATTGTGAAATAGCTTCATCAGAAAAAAATAAAAGTATACTACGGTAATTCGCTTCGGAGGAAGATAGTTTTTCTGTCATTAGGCAGTGGTCTTTTTTAATGATTAAAAAACTCGAATTTTCGATATGAATAGGCGTATTTTCTGAAGTGACTTCTTTAGCGCCTTCAACTAAAAAACTTATTACATTTTGAGTTAAGCTAATTTTCTGCTTAGTAGACGATTTGCTTGTATTATAAGCGAACACCTGAATATCTAAGTTGTCATCTAGATTTAATGATTTAGGTAAGTAGTTAATATCCATTACCTAATAATTAATACGGAATCGAGTAAGTTATAAAAGTATAAAAAAGCATAAACTTAAAATACCTACGCTTTAATTTACTATTAAATGTGTGCCATTATTTATCTTTCTTGCGCTGGTAATAATTGATAATGCTAGCTTTTGCTAATGTGTTATTCCATAAATTATAGCCTACAATAGCTGCATTTGTATCTGCATTTAGACCCAGTTTGTCTGTCTTTAGTGCATAAATAGTTATTATGTATTGATGTAAACTATGTCCTTTTGGTGGACAAGGACCACCATAGCCTTTAGAGCCATAATCTGTGATACTTTGTATAGCTCCCTCTGGTGTTAAGTTAAGGTTTATGTTGCCAGCATTTGCAACTAATTGTGTCGCTGTTGTTGGAATGTCAAATAAGACCCAATGCCACCAACCACTGCCTGTTGGTGCATCTGGATCATACATAGTAATAGCATAGCTTTTTGTGCCTTCTGGTGCATTAGCCCAAGATAGCTGTGGTGATTGATTGTCACCCGTACAGCCAAATCCGTTAAATTCTGTTATTTTGGTTGCTTCACCACCAAGGTCTGAGCTCTTTAGTGTAAAGGTGTTTTGTGCCGTTATTAAAGTTGATGTTAATAAAAATACTAATAAAGTAATTTGTAGTTTTTTTATGATTTATAGATTTATATTCTATGCAAATTTATGTCTAATCTTTGCCTAAAAGTGTCTTCTTTGGCTCAAAAAGTGTCGAAAAGAGATCAAGTTCATTCTGTTATTTAGCAAGCCCTCTTTGCAATTAGGTCAATCAATTGTTTACCTTCGCCAAAAAGTAAGATACCTCTAATAATGACTGATATAAAAGTAAATAAGCCTGTGCCATTTTTGTCTACAGAAAAAATGGCGATTTATAATCGAGCAGAAGATATTAAAAGTATTATAAAAGTTTTAGAGGCTGGTAATCCTGTACTCATAACAGAATTTTATAATAATGGTTCCGTATTACTTAAAGAATTACAACGCCATCTTAATAAAAAATTACCCAATGATACTTTTAAGGAGCAGCGCGCATATCGTGCAGCTTACCATAAGCTTTCTAATCTTATTATTATAGAGATTGAAGCATACCAGCTAGTTGTAAAGAAATCTCCAAACATAGGTTGGTTTTCAAAATTATATCCTGATACCAGTGATTTTTTATTGACATTTCCGCAAGTTCAAGGCTTAAATAGTGCTTGGCAATGGTATGAAAACGGTATTGCTATTCCTGTATTGCGAAACAAAATTCATCCCTATTATGGTGTTTACTTCCCTACACGTTTTGAGCATTTAGAACTTTTTGATAATTGGATAAAACGTTATGAGGGTGCTAAAAAGAATGCTATAGATGTTGGTTTTGGTAGCGGTATATTGGCATTGCAAATGGTTAAATATGGCTTTCAAAAAGTATTTGGAACAGATACAAACCCGAACGCTATTATTGGTTTAACAGAATCTATGGGTGACACAAAGATTTCTCGAAAAATTGAATTAGATTTTGGTTCACTCTTCGGAAAGTGGAATAAACCAACTGAGTTAATCGTTTTCAATCCGCCTTGGTTACCAGAAACACGTCACTCAGAAAACTTAGACGAAGCTATTTATTACAACAAAAATTTATTTCCTGCTTTTTTTGAAGCAGCAAAAGAAATGCTTTTACCAGAGGGTAAGTTAGTACTCATCTTCTCTAATTTAGCTCAAATTACAGGTCTATCTAAGACGAATCCAATAGAGGAAGAATTAGCTGAAGGAGGGCGTTTTCAATTAGAACGTTGTTATAAGAAAAGTGTTAAGCGCGCTTCGGAAAAAACAAAACGCGATTTGCATTGGCGTACAACAGAAGAAGTAGAGCTTTGGATTTTAACACATTAATAGCTGTTTTTTCTTATTGTTACAGGGTAAATTTCTTTTAAATAAAGCAATTATTTATTGTATTAGTTTTTTAGCCTCGCTCAAAGCAGGTGTTTATCTCTTAAAGTTATTAGGTGATACTAACGAGATAATCACTAAAAGTTAATCAAAACTTAGTGTCTAAAAAAGGTGAAATATAATATGTGCTTCACCTTTAATTTAAAATTACCGATAATTTTATTTTTAGTACAGCTTCAATGGGGTTTCAATATGTTCACCAATCTGAGGTAAAACGCTTGTTATAGAACTTGCATAGTTAACATCTTTAGAATAACTATGTTTGTTGGGTAGCCATTAATGTCAGTTAAAGAAAATGAGGATGCTTCTGTGTCTTTTACGTCAGATTTGTTTAATTGTTCTGACATCATTTCCTTCTCTTCTTCTGAAGATTTTCTTAGCTGTATTTAGCTGTTGCCTTTATCTTTAGTTTTTGGTTTAGCATCCACTCAATACTATTCATTAATTTGCTAAACTTCTCGATGTTTATTGTTTTTCCGTCAACACCTTTAATTATAGTTTTTTTATTTATTTCTAAATTTTGCCCAGCAATAGTTTGTGCAGAGATAGCTATTAACAATACGATTAGTAGAAGTAATTTTTTTAATATAAATGGTGTTTACTAATTAATCTTTTCCAAATATGAAATAAAATAGTAGAAACTACTAATTATTAAAGTTAACGAGTATTAATGACATATTTGTGTGATTAAAATAAATATATTATTAACATAGGTTAATTTTTAAAGCTTTAAACACGTTATTTCAACTTTTTTCTTCTATAAATATCGATTACTTCAAAAAAAAGAATATCTTCATTTAAATGCGTATTTATTCGATAAAGCGCATTTATCCCCTAATTGAAAGTTAACCTTATGAAACTAGAACAGTTATCTCTTACACATACTAGATGGAGACATTCAATATCTAAACTTGAGTTTTTACCTAATATTATCTTATTATTTGTATCCCCTTTATTTTTAGAAAAAAAGATATTAATATCAGAATTTATTCGACGTTTTCCTGAGGCTACAATTTTAGGTTGTTCTACAGCTGGGGAAATATCTGGAATTAATGTAATTGATGAATCTGTTTCGATGACAGCAATAAAGTTAGAGAAAACAGCTAGTAAACTAGTAAAAGTAGACGTAAAGTCTATGGATGATAGTTTTAATTCTGGTGTAGCCTTAGCTGAAAATCTACAAGCTCATAACCTTAAACATGTTTTAGTATTTAGTGATGGCCTTAATGTAAATGGAGCAGATTTGGTTTCTGGTTTAAAAAGTATTTTGCCAGAAACAAGTATTACTGGTGGTTTAGCAGGGGATGGTCCAGATTTTAATGAAACATTTGTTATTGCAAATGGTTTAATTACCGATAGGATAATTGTAGGATTGGGTTTTTATGGGGATCATTTAAAAATTGGCTATAGCTCAAAAGGTGGTTGGGACAGTTTTGGAATTGACCGATTGGTTACCAAATCTGATAATAATATTTTGTTTGAGTTAGATGGTTTACCAGCCTTAGAGCTTTATAAATCATTTTTAGGAGATAATGCTAAGAACTTACCAAGTTCAGGTTTACTATTTCCCTTAAATATGCGCGTAAATGAACATGACGCTCCTGTTGTAAGAACTATTTTGAGTGTAGATGAGGATAATCAAAGTTTAACCTTTGCTGGCAATATACCAGAAGGTGCGTTCGTAAGATTAATGAAAGCTAATGTAAATAGATTAATTTATGGAGCAGAAGATTCAGCAAGAAAGGCCTTTAATGCAACCAATGAAAATGCAGAATTAGCTATTTTAATTAGTTGTGTAGGGCGTAGATTAGTGCTTAAACAGTTGGTAGAAGAAGAAGTGGAAGTTGTTAGAGATATTATCGGTGACAAACCCAAAATTACGGGTTTCTATTCTTATGGCGAAATCGCCCCTTTCGGTGAGTTTTCTCCTTGTGAACTGCACAACCAGACAATGACAATAACAACGTTATCTGAATGTTAGACGCTAAGCTACATAGATTATTACGAAGGCAAATCTCAAATGCAGGATTTGACTCTTCGGATATAGAAAAATTTAAATCTTTTTTTGAAAATGTAGATGACGCTTACAAGAGTTTTGATGAAGATGTAAAACATATTGAAATCATATTTGAAGAAAGTTCTAATGAATTATATAAAATAAATAAAGCTTTAAAGTCTAAGGTAGATAATGTAGAAAACAAGTTAAATACTATTGTGAATACTATTGAGGGTGTTATTTTTCAGACAGATATGGCTGGTAATTTTAAATACCTTAACAAAGCTTGGGAAGAGCTAACGGGAATGCCTGTTGAGAAAGCACTTCATAAAAATTACAGGGATTTACTATTTGGTGTAAATAATAAGGAAAAAGGGAACGTCAGTAAGTTTTTGCGAGAAAAAAAGAAAAATTACAACACTTTATTTAAGTATTATAAATCTAATGGAGAAAAAATATGGGTACAATTACGTTTAGATTTAACTTACGATGTACAGGGTATACCTACAGGTACCGTTGGGACAATGTCTGATGTGACATTGCTTAAAGAAACAGAGATACAATTAAACCAAGCTAATAAAACTAAAGATGAGTTTTTGTCAACAATGTCTCACGAAATTAGAACACCGTTGAATGCAGTAATTGGCATGTCTGATATTTTGTTAATGGAAAAATTCTTACCAGAGCAGTTAGAAAACTTAAAAGTTTTAAAGTACTCTAGTGAGCATTTATTAGCTTTAATTAATGATTTATTGGATCTCAATAAATTTAAATCTGAAGAAATTAAAATTGCTGAAGATGATTTTAGCCTTTCTGAATTAACTCAGAACATTCAGTTGCACTTTAAACAAATTGCATTAAAAAAAGATTTAAATTTTGAAACTGTAATGGATAGCACTGTTCCGGCAGTTCTAAGAGGTGATAGTCTCAAGCTAACGCAGGTTTTAAAGAATTTATTGAGTAATGCATTTAAGTTTACCCATGTTGGTAGTGTCACCTTTCAGGTAGAGGTTATAGAACCGAAAATAAATAGTACTAGAATTAGGTTTAGTGTAATAGATACAGGTATAGGTGTGTCTTACGATAAACAAAAAGATATATTTAAAAGTTTTGTTCAAGCTAGTGATAAAACATCAACATTATATGGAGGTTCAGGGTTAGGATTATACATCAGTAAAGAGTTATTGAAAATTCAAAAAAGCAATTTAAAACTAGAAAGTAATGTTGGTGAAGGTTCTAAGTTTTGGTTCGATATTTCATTTAAGCATTCTAACCAAGAGTTAATTAATACACAAAGTTATGTTTCTAATACAGAGCCAATTGATTTGAAAGTATTGGTCGCAGAGGATAATACACTTAACGCATTATTATTAGGGAAGTTATTTAAAAAATGGAATGTAGATTATGTAATAGCTAAAAATGGAGAAGAACTGTTAGATGTTTTTTCTATGACGGATTTTAATTTAATTTTAATGGATTTACAAATGCCAATTTTAGATGGTTATGATACGACTAGAGTTATAAGAAAAATGAAAGATAGTTGTAAATCAATGATTCCTATTGTTGCCTTAACAGCTTTTTCAGAATCTGAAGTAGGTGATAAGATTAAACGTTATAAAATGAATGGCTATTTAAGCAAACCATTTAATGTAAACGAATTACACAAATTACTTACTTTTTATAGTAAAAAGAAACAGCAAGTAATATAAATAGTTTCTTCAAAGTTTTTATTATTTTCGGTGGATGCAAGAAGACTTTCTTCATTATATTTGGAAACATAAAGCTTTTAACGCTATAGACCTCAAAACTACAAATGGTGAGGTTGTTATTATAAGCCAATTAGGCCAACATAATCACAGTGCAGGACCAGATTTTTTCAACGCGACATTGACTATTAATAATCAACTATGGGCTGGTAATGTAGAAATTCATATAAAATCATCGGATTGGTATGTCCATAACCATCAAGTAGATTCTGCTTATGATAATGTTATTCTTCATGTCGTTTGGGAACACGATACAGAAGTGTTCAGAAAGGATAATACAGAAATTCCGACATTAGAGTTAAAGCATTATGTTAACCAAGATTTACAAAATAATTATCAAAAGTTAATTCAATCTAAGTCTTGGATTAATTGCGAAAAAGATTTTTCAGACGTTGATGATTTCTTATTAAATAATTGGTTAGAACGTTTATTTATAGAACGTCTAGAGAAAAAAGCAAAGATTATTGATTCATTTTTGAAAAGTTCTAATAATAATTGGGAGTTTGTAATGTTTAAAATGTTACTAAAAAATTTCGGACTAAAAATTAATGGTGAATCATTCTTAAGCTTAGCGAATTCAATTGATTTTTCTGTAGTAAGAAAACTTCAAAAAGATGCTTTTGACATGGAAGCTTTGCTATTTGGTCAATCAGATTTGCTTAAAGATGATATTGAAGATAGTTATTTTATAAATTTAAAGCAGCATTATGGGTTTTTAAAGCAGAAGTTTAAGTTAAACAATCAAGGTGTATTGCCTATGCAGTTCTTTAGGTTAAGACCTCCTAATTTTCCAACAATTCGTTTATCTCAGTTTGCTAACCTCTATAAAATAGAGCATCAGTTGTTCTCTAAAATCATGAGTTTAAACAAACGAGATGAGTTTTACAATTTATTTAAAAACGGTACATCCAGTTTTTGGATGACGCATTATACATTTTCTAAGACGTCTAAAGTGTCTAAAAAACTTTTAACAAAGTCATTTATAGATTTGTTAATCATTAACACAATTATTCCTTTAAAGTTTAGCTATGCTAAATCATTAGGTAAATCCATTGATGAAGATTTGTTTAACCTCATTAAAGAATTAAAAATTGAAAATAATAGGGTTGTTTCTAAGTTTTTAGATCTAAAGCCTATTGATAAATCTGCATTGAGTTCACAAGCATTATTGCAATTAAAGCACCATTATTGTGATGTAAATAAGTGCTTACAATGTGCTATAGGCAATAGTCTAATCGTTAAAAAATAAGTAACTTGCCATCATGAATCTTTTTTACGCTTTACTACATTACTTCCAGAAGCGAGGCTATTATGTTTGTCAGCGAATTGCAGAACGTTTTGGTATAAGAGCTAAGATTGTTAGAACCTCTTTTATGTATCTTACATTTGTAACTGTTGGCTTTGGATTTGCCTTATATTTATTTTTTGCTTTTTGGATTAGGATAAAAGATATCATTTACACCAAACGTTCATCAGTATTCGATTTATAACTTATGGGTAACTCGTTATTAAGACTTTTTAAATCAAAAATATATACCGCACTCATCCTACTTTTATTTGTACTCTGTGTAGGTGTTATTGGTTATAGAACCATAGCAGGTTATGAGTGGGTAGATGCTGTTTACATGACGGTAATAACCATAACGACTGTTGGCTTTGCAGAAGTTACTCCTTTAGATACTCAGTCTAAGATATTTACAATCTTCTTAATATTGGCTAGCGTTGTAATTGTAGGTTACGCCATAACAATTATTACAGAACACATTTTAAGTAAAAATAATTTTGAGGATATAAAACAACGAAAAATGCAAAAGAAAATTGATGCTATGTCTAACCACATAATCATTTGTGGATATGGGCGAAACGGAAAGCAGGCAGCCAAAAAATTATTGGCATATAATAAGCCTTTTGTAATTGTAGATAGAAACAAAGAGCTTATTGATAAATTTCAAGAAGATAATTTCCCTTATGTTTTAGGTAATGCTAATGAAGATGAAACACTTTTTGAGGCTGGTATTGAGCGTGCAAGCACTTTAATTTGTGCGTTACCAAGCGATGCAGATAATCTATTTGTAGTACTATCTGCAAGGCAAATAAATAGTGGAATGTGTATTATTAGTAGAGCATCTCAAGAGACCTCTTATGAGAAATTAAAATTAGCTGGTGCAAACAACGTTATTTTGCCAGACAGAATAGGTGGTGATCATATGGCATCTTTGGTAGTTATACCTGATTTGGTAGAGTTTATTGATAATTTAGGTATTGTTGGCGAACGTAATATTAATATAGAGGAAGTCAAAGTAGAGCAACTCTATAATTCCCGAGAGGTCAAAACCATAAAAGATTTAGATTTAAGAAAAAAAACAGGTTGTACTGTTATCGGATTTAAGGATGATAAAGGTGAATACATTGTTAATCCTGAAGCAGATACAAGGCTTATAGCTGGTTCTAAAATTATTGTTTTAGGTAGGCCAGAGCAGATAGAACGGTTAAATTCTCATTATAACATAGAATAATTGCGATATCCATTTTAACGCATAAGGCTTTAAAAACTCATTTTTTTTTAGCATCTTGTCGCCTTAAGATTATAAACTAACTAATAACTATTCCCATGAAGAAATATCTTCTATCAACCTTTGCATTATTATTACCTTTATTAAACTTTGCTAAAGAAGCTCAAGAAGTTGGTATTGACCAAAAAATAGATGAAGCTTTTGGCAGTGCAACAGGATGGTTTGTTGAATTTATTTTTTATAAAATTGATTTTGGTGGTGGTGTAGAAATCTTTTGGGTATTATTTCCATTAATTCTAGGTGCTTTATATTTTACCTTTTATTTTAAGTTTATAAATTTTAGAGGATTTTTCACCTCAGTAAATATTGTAAGAGGAAAATATGATGAATTAGATCATCACGAATCTTTAGTTGCTGCAGGTGACTCTACACCTGGTGGAGATAATATAGAAACAATTGCTGTAGAAGGCCATGATGGTGAAGTGTCGCATTTTCAAGCTTTAACAGCTGCGCTTTCAGCAACAGTAGGTCTAGGGAATATAGCCGGAGTGGCGATAGCAGTATCAATTGGTGGAGCAGGAGCAACATTTTGGATGATTGTTGCGGGCTTTCTTGGTATGGCTTCTAAGTTTGTAGAATGTACACTAGGAGTAAAGTATAGAGATATTGATGAAAACGGAACTGTCTTTGGTGGTCCGATGTACTATTTAACTAAAGGATTAAAATCTAAAGGCTTAGGAGGTTTAGGAAAAGTTTTAGCAGCTGTATTTGCTGTATTTGTTATTGGTGGCTCTTTTGGAGGCGGTAATATGTTCCAAGTAAATCAGGCAGCGCAATTATTTGAGCATATGACTGGTGGAGAAGAATCATTTATAAATGGATACCGTTGGGTATTTGGTTTGGTGATGGCAGTTCTAGTTGGTATTGTAATTATTGGAGGCATAAAGAAAATCGCGAAAGTTACAGATAAGATTGTACCATTCATGGTTGTTATATATGTTGCAGCTTCACTCTTTGTAATCATAGCTAATTATGATATGGTCGGAGATGCTTTTGCACAAATATTCAATGGAGCTTTTAACCCAGAAGGTGTTGCAGGTGGAGCTATTGGTGTTTTAGTTCAAGGATTTAGAAGAGCAGCTTTTTCAAACGAAGCAGGTGTAGGTTCAGCATCTATAGCACACTCAGCAGTAAAAACTAAATATGCAGCTTCAGAAGGCTTAGTAGCTTTGTTGGAGCCGTTTATTGATACTGTTGTGGTTTGTACTATGACGGCTTTAGTCTTAGTCATAACAGGAAATGTAACTTCAGCTAATGCAGGTTTAAATGATGCTGATGCGATCTTACTTACTTCAGGAGCGTTTGAGTCTGTTATATCATGGTTTCCGTACGTACTTACTATTGCAGTTGTATTATTTGCATTTAGTACTATGATTTCTTGGTCGTATTACGGTTATCAAGGTTGGGCTTATTTATTCGGAAGAACAAAAAAAATGGAGTATACATATAAAGTTTTATTTTGTTTATTTGTAATTGTAGGAGCTTCAATTAGCTTAGGTTCTGTAATAGGATTCTCAGATGCAATGATTTTTGCGATGATGGTGCCAAATATGATAGGTCTAGTAATTCTTGCACCTAATGTAAAAGTAGAATTAAAAAAATATATGGATGCTATAAAAGCGAGAAAGTCTTAAGCATAAAAATAAAGTTATATGAAATCTCACTTCCAGTTTACTAATAAACAACGAAGTGGGATTTTTTTATTACTGCTTATTATTGTAGCTCTGCAATGTTTTTATCTGTACGGTTTTAATTTCTCTAAAGATTTAGTTCCTAATAATGAGGATGAATTAAATATATTTAAAAAGGAATTAGATTCTTTAAGGCTAATAGAAATAGAAAATTCTAAACCAAAAATTTATCCCTTTAATCCAAATTACATAACAGATTATAAAGGTTATACTCTAGGTATGACCAATGAAGAAATAGATAGGTTGCATAAATTTAGAGCTACTAATCAATGGGTTAATTCTTCAAAAGACTTTCAGAAGGTTACTGAAGTTTCAGATTCACTTTTAACTAAGATTTCACCGTATTTTAAATTTCCAGAATGGGTAACAAACCCAAAACCAAAGTCTCAAGGTTATAGTAACTCTTATTCAAGCTCCAAAACGCTAAAAACTTATGCTCAAAAAATTGATTTGAATATTGCCACAGCAATTCAATTGAAGAAAGTCTATGGAGTAGGAGAAAAACTCTCTGAGCGTATTATTGTTTATAGAAATAAATTTAAAGGAGGTTTTGTTTCAGAGGCACAGCTTATTGATGTTTACGGTTTAACAACAGAAGTTATTGAGCGTATTAAAAATGACTTTACTGTAAAAACACCAAGAGTTATTAAAAAGTATAATTTAAACACTGCCACTCGCGACGAGTTGGTTACTATTCAGTATATAGATTACGAAATTGCTAAGAACATTATCGAAGAAAGAACACTTAGAAGTGGTTTTAAAAAGTTGAATGATTTAACAAAAGTTGAAGATTTTCCAATCAATAAAATCGAGATAATTAAGTTATATTTGCATCTATAACAAACTACAATAGATGTCTAATTTATATTTCACAGAAGAGCATAATTTATTTAGGGAAAGTCTAAGAGATTTTCTTCAAAAAGAGGTTGTTCCACATATTGATAAATGGGAAGAAACAGGTCATATAGAACGTTTTATCTGGAAGAAATTCGGTGATATGGGCTACTTTGGTTTGGCAACACCAGAAGATTATGGTGGATTAGACTTAGATCTATTTTACACTGTAATTTTTCTTGAAGAAATGCAACGTATCAATTCTGGAGGCTTTGCTGCAGCTATGTGGGCACATGCTTATTTAGCAATGACGCATTTGAATAAAGAAGGAAATCATGAGCAGAAAGAAAAATATTTAACACCAAGTGCGTTAGGTGATGCAATAGGATGTCTTTGTATTACAGAGCCTTTTGGTGGTAGTGATGTTGCAGGTATGCGAACAACGGCTGTAAAAAAAGGAGATACTTACGTCGTTAATGGTTCTAAAACATTTATAACTAATGGTGTCTACAGTGATTACTTAATTGTAGCTGCTAAGACAAGTCCAGAATTAGGAAATAAAGGGATTAGTATTTTTGTTATGGATAGAGATACACCAGGTATTTCTGCAACAAAATTAGATAAGTTAGGTTGGCGAGCTTCAGATACTGGAGAGATTGCTTTTGATAACGTAAAAATCCCAGCTTCAAATTTAATGGGAGATGAAGATCAAGGTTTTCCATACATAATGCAGCATTTTGCTTTAGAGCGTTTAATTATGGGCGTTAATGCACATGCAAGAGCTGAATATGCTTTAGAGTATGCAAAACAATACATGAGTGAACGTACAGCTTTCGGTAGAACGATAAATAAATTTCAAGCATTAAGACATACATACGCTGATTGCGAAACGCAAATGGAAATTTGTAAGCAATTTAACTACTATGTTGCTAAACGTCTAGATATGGGTGATTATGTTGTAAAAGAAGCAACAATGTCTAAATTACAATCTACTAAAATGGCTGACGATGTTATTTATCAATGCCTTCAGTTTTTAGGTGGTTATGGTTATATGGAAGAATATCCATTAGCGCGTATGGCTAGAGATAGTCGTTTAGGGCCAATAGGTGGTGGTACTTCAGAAATCTTAAAAGAGATTATTGCCAAGATGGTAATTGATGAAAAGGATTATAAGCCTGCGACTTAGTATTATAAATTTTAAAATAAAAAATCCTGCTCAAAGCAGGATTTTTTATTTGTAATTCTGTTTAGTCTAGGAACAAATTACTACTTTTAATAAGTTAAGCCAATTAAATGAATCTAAAAGCATTTTCTGATTACTTGTTATTAGAGAAAACATACTCTAAACATACCGCTTTGGCATACATTAGAGATTTAGAATCATTTCAAGATTTTTTAAACAATAATCACAATTCAATAAGTATTTTTAAATCAGGTTATTCCGAAATAAGACAATGGATTGTAGGATTGGTTAATACTAAAATATCAAATAGAACCATCAATAGAAAAGTATCTTCATTAAATGCATATTATAAGTTTTTATTAAAAATAGAAGTAATAAAAGCGAATCCATTAAAACAGCATAAAGCCCTAAAAGTCAGTAAAAAAGTACAGTTACCTTTTTCTGAGGAAGAATTGAGACAAGTGCTTAACGAATCTATTGAAATATATGATTTTGAAAGTGCTAGAGATCATTTAATCATTGAGTTATTTTATGCAACAGGAATAAGGCGCATAGAGTTAGTTAATTTAAAGCTAGAAGATATTGATTTACAAAGTAAACAACTTAAAGTTTTAGGTAAGCGAAATAAAGAGCGTTACATTCCTATAATAGATGTTTTGTTAAATTCTATACTAGTATATATAAACTATCGTTCACAGTTAACGATTATTAAAGACGAGGATAGTCTGTTTTTAACAAAAATTGGTCTTAAAATTTACGAAAAACTTGTTTACAGAATTATAAATAAGTATTTTAGTGTAGTGTCTTCAAAAATTAAATGTAGCCCTCATGTTTTAAGGCATTCGTTTGCTACACACTTATTAAATGGAGGTGCAGATTTAAATGCAGTAAAAGAACTTCTTGGTCATACAAGTTTGGCGGCAACTCAGGTATATACGCATAACAGTATAGAAGAACTGAAAAAGGTTTACGCTAAATCTCATCCAAGAAATGAAAGTTAGCTTATTGTATATAATATAGAGTGGTATTTAACTGACCGGTTATTACTAATTTTTAATTTAAATTATAAAGTCTATGAAAGTAAACACCCAATCCGTAAATTTTTCGGCAGATCAGAAGTTGATTGATTTTATTCAAAAGAGAATGGATAAACTCGATATGTTTTATGATAAAATAATTCAGTCAGATATTTATTTAAAGGTTGAGAACACAAGAGATAAAGAAAATAAAATTTTTGAAGCTAAAGTAAGTGTTCCAGGCGACAGCTTTGTGGTAAAGAAACAATGTAAAACCTTTGAAGAAGGTGCTGATTCTGCGATTGCATCACTAGAAAGACAAATCAAAAAAAGAAAAGAAAAATTAAGAGCACATAGCTAGATAAAATTTTTTCAAAAATGTTTTGAATAATTAAATAAAACACTACATTTGCAGTCCGTTAGAAATAGCGGACTTTTTTATGGTCATTTTTTGACTGCTAAAAAGTAAATAAAAGCCGATGTAGCTCAGCTGGCTAGAGCAGCTGATTTGTAATCAGCAGGTCGTGGGTTCGAGTCCCTCCATCGGCTCTTTAAAGTTTTTTTTTTAATAACTAAAATTGACTTTAAAATTTGAAATATTGATAAATTGGGGAGATACTCAAGCGGCCAACGAGGGCAGACTGTAAATCTGCTGACTACGTCTTCGCAGGTTCGAATCCTGCTCTCCCCACTAATATTTTGGAAATCTTACCTTTTTAGGGAGGTAAATCAAAATATATAATTGAAGAGTCATCTTCATAAACTTGCCTAGTTTTAAGAGTGAGTTGAAAAAAATATGAAATTTGAAATATTGAAACCATTAATTAAGGTGACTTAATTATAAATAAGCGAGAGTAGCTCAGTTGGTAGAGCGTCAGCCTTCCAAGCTGAATGTCGCCGGTTCGAACCCGGTCTCTCGCTCAAATTTTTGCGAAGGCAGAAATCTCATTATTGATAATGAGAATTTAAACACTTTACGCCGGTGTAGCTCAGGGGTAGAGCGTTTCCTTGGTAAGGAAGAGGTCACGAGTTCAAATCTCGTCATTGGCTCTTTTTTCTAAGAAGATTAGAATTAATAATTGAACACTAATATAAATAAGATTAAATAAATTAAACATGGCAAAGGCAACTTTCGATCGTTCAAAACCACACTTAAACATTGGTACTATTGGACACGTAGATCACGGTAAAACAACTTTAACTGCTGCTATTACTAAAGTATTAGCTGATGCAGGTTTTTCTGAAGCAAGATCATTTGATCAAATTGATAACGCACCAGAAGAAAAAGAAAGAGGTATAACAATTAATACTTCGCACGTAGAATATGCAACAGCAAATCGTCATTACGCCCACGTTGACTGTCCAGGTCACGCGGATTACGTAAAGAACATGGTTACTGGTGCTGCTCAAATGGATGGAGCTATATTGGTTGTTGCGGCAACAGATGGACCTATGCCACAAACTCGTGAGCACATTTTACTTGGTCGTCAGGTAGGTATTCCTCGTATGGTTGTATTCATGAATAAAGTGGATATGGTTGATGACGAAGAATTACTTGAATTAGTAGATATGGAGATTAGAGATTTATTATCATTCTATGAGTATGATGGTGATAATGGACCTGTAATAGCTGGTTCTGCTTTAGGAGCACTTAACGGTGAGAAAAAATGGGTAGATACGGTATTAGAATTAATGGAGTCTGTTGATACATGGATTGAAGAGCCAGTACGTGATATGGACAAGCCTTTCTTAATGCCAATTGAAGATGTATTCTCAATTACTGGTCGTGGTACTGTTGCAACTGGTCGTATTGAAACTGGTGTTGGTAATACCGGTGATCCAGTTGAGATTATTGGTATGGGTGCTGAGAAATTAACATCTACTATTACTGGTATTGAAATGTTCCGTCAAATTTTAGATAGAGGTGAAGCTGGTGATAATGCAGGTATCTTATTAAGAGGTATTGAGAAGTCTCAAATATCTAGAGGTATGGTTATTTGTAAGCCAGGATCTGTAACACCACATGCTAAATTTAAAGCAGAGGTTTACGTTCTTAAGAAAGAAGAAGGAGGTCGTCACACACCATTTCATAATAACTATCGTCCACAGTTTTACGTTCGTACAACTGATGTAACAGGAAATATAATGCTCCCTGATGGAGTTGAAATGGTAATGCCAGGTGATAACTTGACAATTACAGTTGATTTAATTCAAGCGATTGCAATGAATGTAGGTTTGCGTTTTGCTATCCGTGAAGGTGGTAGAACAGTAGGTGCAGGTCAGGTTACTGAGATTTTAGACTAAACAAATTATAGATAAATAATTATTTAAGGTGTCCCGAAAAATCGGGATGCCTTGATTATTATTTACGGGTTTAGCTCAGTTGGTAGAGCACTGGTCTCCAAAACCAGGTGTCGTGAGTTCGAGTCTCGCAACCCGTGCTACAAAAAAATATATTAAAAGATCTAATGTGTCTTTTTAATTAGAATAATTTAATCAAATGGCAGGAATAATAACATACGTAAAAGAATCTTTTGGAGAATTAAAGAATAATGTTTCATGGACTCCTTGGCCAGAAGCGCAGAGACTAACTGTTGTTGTAGCTGTGTTTTCAATTATTTTTTCGTTAGCTATTTGGGGTGTTGATACTGTATTCAGTAGAGCTGTAAAAGCTTATTTTGCTTGGATTAACTAAACAATATATTAACAAAGATATGTCTGATAAAGCAGAAAATAAGAAGTGGTATGTTGTTAGGGCTGTTAGCGGTCAAGAGAATAAGATAAAGGCTTATATAGAAAATGAAATTTCTAGATTAGGACTAGAGGATTTTGTTGATCAGGTTTTGGTGCCAACAGAGCGTGTAGTTCAAATTCGAAAGGGTAAGAAGGTACATAAAGAAAAAGTGTTTTTCCCAGGATATATAATGGTTCAGGCTAATTTAGCTGGTGAAGTTCCTCATATAATTAAATCTATTACTAATGTAATTGGATTTTTAGGTGAAACAAAAGGCGGTGATCCTGTGCCTTTGAGACAATCTGAAGTTAACAGAATGTTAGGTAAAGTAGATGAGTTAGCAATAGAAGCTGATGCTAATGTTGCAATACCATTCACAAAAGGAGAAACTGTGAAAGTTATTGATGGACCGTTTAATGGTTTTGATGGAACTATCGAGAAGATTAATGAAGAAAAACGTAAGCTTGAAGTAATGGTTAAGATTTTCGGTAGAAAAACACCATTAGAATTAAGTTACATGCAAGTAGAGAAATTATAATAATTGTTACAATAAATAAAGAGTTACTATCTAAGCTTCAAAAATTAGTTAGTAGCATTAAATTTTAAAAAATGGCAAAAGAACTAGACAAAATAGTTAAGTTACAAGTTCGGGGAGGTGCAGCGAATCCATCGCCACCGGTTGGACCCGCTTTAGGTGCCGCTGGAGTTAATATCATGGAGTTCTGTAAGCAGTTTAATGCTAGAACTCAAGATAAACAAGGTAAAATTTTACCTGTGGCAATCTCAGTTTACAAAGACAAATCTTTTGAATTTGTAATTAAGACTCCACCAGCAGCAGTACAATTATTAGAAGCGGCCAAAGTAAAGAAAGGATCAGGAGAACCAAACCGACGTAAAGTAGCAAAAGTAACTTGGGATCAAGTAAAAACTATTGCTGAGGACAAAATGGTAGATTTAAATGCGTTCGAAATCGGATCAGCTATGAAAATGGTTGCCGGTACAGCAAGATCTATGGGTATCACTGTTAAAGGAGGAGAAGCTCCAAACTAAATTTTTAGAAATGGCAAGATTAACAAAGAAGCAAAAAGAAGCGAGAGCTAAAGTTGATAAAAACAAGGTTTATTCGGTAGAAGAAGCTACAGCTTTACTAAAAGAAATTACATACACAAAGTTTGACGCTTCAGTAGATTTAGCAGTTAGACTAGGTGTAGATCCACGTAAAGCCAATCAAATGGTACGTGGTGTTGTTTCTTTACCACACGGAACAGGTAAAGATATGAAGGTTCTTGCATTGGTAACTCCAGACAAAGAAGAAGAAGCTAAAGCAGCAGGCGCTGATTATGTTGGGCTAGATGAATACTTACAGAAAATAAAAGAAGGTTGGACAGATGTTGACGTTATCGTTACTATGCCAAGCATTATGGGTAAGTTAGGACCATTAGGTAGAGTATTAGGACCAAGAGGTCTTATGCCAAACCCTAAGACTGGTACGGTAACTATGGATGTAGCTAAAGCAGTTACAGAAGTTAAAGCCGGTAAAATTGATTTTAAAGTAGATAAAACAGGTATCGTTCACGCACCAATAGGCAAGGCGTCATTTACTGCTGATAAACTATTAGATAACGCTAACGAGTTGTTAACTACATTGATGAAGTTGAAGCCTACTGCGTCAAAGGGTACTTATGTAAAAAGCATTTACATGTCTAGTACAATGAGTCCAAGTATAGCAATAGACACAAAAATAGGATAGTAGTTAAACTTAGAATATTATGACAAGAGAAGAGAAATCCGTAGTAATTGGAGAGTTGACTACTCAATTGGCAGATAATGCAAATATCTATTTAACAGATATTTCAGGATTAGATGCAGCGACGACTTCAAGATTAAGAAGAGCATGTTACAAATCTAACATTAAGTTAGCCGTAGTTAAGAATACACTTTTAGAGAAGGCAATGGAAGCATCGGACAGAGATTTCGGTGATTTACCTACTATTTTAAAAGGAAATACATCAGTAATGTATTCTGAAACAGGTAATGGTCCAGCTAAAGTAATTAAAGAATTCCGTAAAAAATCTGATAAGCCCTTATTAAAAGGTGCTTTTATAGAGGAGTCTATTTACATTGGTGATGATTTACTTGATGCATTAGTTGATATTAAGTCTAGAGAAGAACTTATTGGCGAAATTGTAGGTTTATTACAGTCACCAGCTAAGAATGTAATCTCAGCACTTAAATCTAGCGGAGGAACAATCGCTGGTATCGTTAAAACATTATCTGAGAGATAAGGATAATTTAGAAGCACACACACACTAGAAAATTATATTATAACACACATTATTAAAACATTAAAAAAATGGCAGATTTAAAAGATTTCGCAGAACAATTAGTTAACTTAACAGTTAAAGAAGTTAACGAGTTAGCAACTATATTAAAAGATGAGTACGGTATTGAGCCTGCTGCTGCTGCAGTAGCTATGGCTGGTCCTGCTGCAGGTGGTGGAGACGCTGTTGAAGAGCAAACTGAATTTGATGTAATCCTTAAAGCCGCTGGTGGTTCTAAATTAGCAGTTGTAAAATTAGTTAAAGAATTAACAGGTTTAGGATTAAAAGAAGCTAAAGGTTTAGTTGATGATGCACCAAGTGCTATCAAAGAAGGTGTTTCTAAAGATGAAGCAGAAGCTTTAAAGTCTTCTTTAGAAGAAGCTGGAGCTGAGGTTGAGCTTAAGTAAGCTTACTTAAGCTACAACATATGGTTTAGGTCTAGAGTAATACTCTAAGACCTAAACCCTTTTGTGTATATAAACGTTATATGCATTTATTAGTTTTTTTAATAAAAATCTCGTTCATCAATGTTAGCAAAAAAGGCTGAAAGAATTAATTTCTCTTCTATTGTAAATAGGACAGATTACCCCGACTTTTTGGATATCCAAATTAAATCCTTTCAGGATTTTTTCCAATTAGATACAAAGTCAGAAGAAAGGGGTACTGAAGGTTTATACAACACCTTCATGGAGAACTTCCCAATTACAGATACACGTAATCAATTCGTACTAGAATTTTTAGATTACTTTATTGATCCACCAAGATACTCTATAGAAGAATGTATCGAAAGAGGATTAACTTACAGTGTGCCTCTAAAAGCAAGATTGAAGTTGTATTGTACAGATCCAGAACATGAGGATTTCGAAACAATCGTTCAAGATGTTTATTTAGGTACTATTCCATACATGACTCCGAGTGGCACATTTTGCATCAATGGTGCAGAACGTGTTGTGGTTTCTCAATTGCACAGGTCACCTGGTGTGTTTTTTAGCCAGTCTTTTCATGCAAATGGGACAAAGTTATATTCAGCAAGAGTAATTCCTTTTAAAGGATCTTGGATAGAATTTGCTACTGATATTAATCAGGTAATGTATGCTTACATTGATAGAAAGAAAAAGTTACCAGTAACTACGCTTTTTCGTGCAATTGGATTTGAGCGTGATAAAGATATTTTAGAGATTTTTGACCTTGCTGAAGAAGTAAAGGTTTCTAAATCTGGATTAAAGAAAGTTATCGGTCGTAAACTAGCTGCACGTGTTTTAAATACATGGCACGAAGATTTCGTTGATGAAGATACAGGTGAAGTTGTATCTATTGAGCGTAATGAAATTGTTTTAGATCGTGATACAGTAATAGATAAAGATAATATAGAAGAAATTCTTGAAGCTGAAGTAAAAACTATTCTTTTACATAAAGAAGGTGCACAGCAAGGGGATTACGCAATTATTCATAATACATTGCAGAAGGATCCAACAAACTCTGAAAAAGAAGCTGTTGAACATATCTACCGTCAACTACGTAATGCTGAGCCGCCAGATGAGGAGACAGCGCGTGGTATTATTGACAAGTTATTCTTCTCTGATCAACGTTACTCTTTAGGTGAAGTAGGTCGTTATAGAATGAATAAGAAACTACAGTTAGATATCGGAATGGACAAACAAGTTTTGACCAAACTAGATATTATAACGATTATAAAATATTTAATTGAACTTATCAACTCTAAGGCAGAGATAGATGATATTGATCACTTATCTAACCGACGTGTACGTACTGTTGGTGAGCAACTATCATCTCAGTTTGGTGTTGGTTTAGCGCGTATGGCACGTACTATTCGTGAACGTATGAATGTTCGTGATAACGAAGTTTTTACTCCTATTGATTTAATTAATGCTAAGACTTTATCGTCTGTTATTAATTCATTCTTTGGTACAAATCAGTTATCTCAATTTATGGATCAAACGAATCCTCTTGCAGAGATTACACACAAGCGTCGTCTTTCAGCATTAGGACCAGGTGGTTTATCTAGAGAAAGAGCAGGTTTCGAAGTACGTGATGTTCACTATACACACTATGGGCGTTTATGTCCTATTGAAACACCTGAAGGGCCAAATATTGGTTTAATATCATCTTTATCTTGTTTTGCGAAAGTGAATCCTATGGGCTTCATTGAAACACCATATAGAAAAGTTGAAAATGGTGTTGTTGATATTAAAAACACACCAATATATCTAAGTGCCGAAGAGGAGGAAGATATGTTAATTGCTCAAGCAACTATTAAAGTTGATGAAAAAGGTAAAATATTAGCTGATAAAATTATCTCTCGTCAAGAAGGTGATTTCCCAGTAATTGAACCTACAAGTGTAAATTATACGGATGTTGCTCCAAATCAAATTGCATCGATTTCTGCATCTTTAATTCCATTCTTGGAACATGATGATGCCAATCGTGCATTAATGGGGTCTAACATGATGCGTCAGGCTGTACCATTATTACGTCCTGAAGCACCAATTGTTGGAACTGGTTTAGAACGCCAAGTAGCATCAGATTCTAGAGTATTAATAAATGCTGAAGGAGCTGGTACTGTTGAGTATGTAGATGCTGAAAAAGTAACTATTAAGTACGAACGTACTGAGGAAGCAGGAATGGTAAGCTTTGAAAGCGATACCAAAACTTATCCTTTAGTAAAGTTTAGAAAAACAAACCAAGGAACGTCTATCAACTTAAAGCCAATCGTTGAGAAAGGGGATAAAGTCGCTAAAGGTCAAGTACTTTGTGAAGGTTATGCTACAGAAAATGGTGAGTTAGCTCTTGGTAGAAATATGAAAGTAGCCTTTATGCCTTGGAAAGGGTATAACTTTGAGGATGCAATTGTAATTTCTGAAAAGGTAGTTAGAGAAGATGTATTTACATCTATACATATCGATGAGTATTCATTAGAAGTTAGAGATACTAAATTAGGTAATGAAGAATTAACTAATGATATTCCTAACGTTTCTGAAGAAGCAACTAAAGATTTAGATGAAAATGGTATGATTCGCATTGGTGCAGAAATCAAACCAGGTGATATTTTAATCGGTAAGATTACACCAAAAGGTGAATCAGATCCTACACCAGAAGAAAAACTTTTACGTGCTATCTTTGGAGATAAAGCAGGTGATGTAAAAGATGCATCTTTAAAGGCATCCCCTTCATTAAACGGTGTTGTTATAGATAAGAAATTATTTGCAAGAGCAGTTAAAGACAAAAGAAAGAGAGCTCAAGATAAAGAAGATATCGAAGCATTAGAAAATGCATATGATAATCGTTTTGACGAACTACAGGTAGTTTTAGTTGATAAACTGTTTGCTATCGTAAACGGAAAAACGGCTCAAGGTATCTATAATGATCTAGGTGAAGAAATTATACCAAAAGGAAAAAAGTATACTTTAAAGATGTTAAATGCTGTAGATGATTACACGCACTTAACTTCAGGAAAATGGACAACTGACGATCACACCAATGAAATGGTGGCAGATTTAATCCATAACTATAAAATCAAAGAAAATGATCTTCAAGGTTCATTAAGACGTGAGAAGTTTACGATTTCTGTAGGTGATGAGTTACCAGCAGGTATTATTAAATTAGCTAAGGTTTATATCGCTAAAAAGCGTAAACTTAAAGTTGGTGATAAAATGGCAGGACGTCACGGTAACAAAGGTATTGTTGCTCGTATTGTTCGCCAAGAAGATATGCCTTTCTTAGAGGATGGAACTCCAGTTGATATTGTGTTAAATCCCCTTGGTGTACCTTCTCGTATGAATATTGGTCAGATATATGAAACCGTTTTAGGTTGGGCTGGTCAAGATTTAGGAAGAACATATGCAACACCAATTTTTGATGGAGCTACTTTAGATCAGATTAATGAATATACAGATGAAGCTGGTATTCCTAGATTTGGTCATACGTATCTTTATGATGGTGGAACGGGTGATCGTTTTGATCAACCAGCAACAGTTGGTGTGATTTATATGATTAAACTTGGTCACATGATTGATGATAAGATGCACGCGCGTTCTATCGGACCATACTCATTAATTACGCAACAACCATTAGGTGGTAAAGCACAATTTGGTGGTCAGCGTTTTGGTGAAATGGAGGTTTGGGCACTTGAGGCTTATGGAGCATCTAGTACACTACGTGAGATCCTAACTGTAAAATCAGATGATGTTATTGGTAGAGCTAAAACTTACGAAGCAATCGTTAAGGGAGAGCCAATGCCAGAACCAGGACTACCAGAATCGTTCAACGTACTTATGCACGAATTGAAAGGTTTATGTTTAGATATTAGATTAGAAGAATAAATTTAGGTGAGCACGTAACAGTTTTGGTTTTTCTAAAACTGTTGCTGCTAACTGAATACTTTAAAGAACATGGCAAGAAGACAAGATAAGAATACAATTCAGAAATTTAACAAGATTTCTATCGGTTTAGCATCACCTGAGTCAGTATTAGGAGCATCTCGTGGCGAAGTTTTAAAACCGGAAACAATTAATTATCGAACACACAAACCAGAACGTGACGGTTTGTTTTGTGAGCGTATTTTTGGTCCTGTAAAGGATTTTGAATGTGCTTGTGGTAAATATAAAAGAATACGTTACAAGGGAATCGTATGTGACCGTTGTGGTGTAGAAGTAACAGAGAAGAAAGTACGTAGAGATCGCGTAGGACACATCAATCTAGTTGTGCCTGTAGCTCATATCTGGTATTTCCGTTCGTTACCAAACAAAATTGGTTACCTTCTTGGATTACCATCTAAGAAATTAGATATGATTATCTATTATGAGCGTTATGTAGTTATCCAACCAGGTATAGCTATGAATGCTGAAGGTGAACCAGTACAAAAAATGGATTTTTTAACAGAAGAAGAGTATCTAACTATATTAGAAACTATTCCTCAAGAAAATCAATATTTAGATGATAAAGACCCTAATAAATTCATCGCAAAGATGGGTGCTGAGTGTCTTATCGACTTATTAGCAAGAATAGATTTAGATCAGTTATCATATGATTTAAGACATAAAGCTAACAACGAAACATCTAAGCAACGTAAAACTGAAGCTTTAAAACGTTTACAAGTTGTTGAAGCGTTTAGAGATTCTAACTTAGTTAGAGAGAACAGACCAGAATGGATGATTGTGAAGGCTGTTCCTGTAATTCCACCAGAATTAAGACCTTTAGTGCCTTTAGATGGTGGTCGTTTTGCAACTTCAGATTTAAATGATTTATACCGTCGTGTAATTATTCGTAACAACCGTTTAAAGCGTTTGGTAGAGATAAAAGCACCAGAGGTGATTTTACGTAATGAGAAACGTATGTTACAAGAATCAGTAGATTCATTATTTGATAACACACGTAAATCATCTGCTGTAAAAACAGATTCTAACAGACCTTTAAAATCATTATCAGATTCACTTAAAGGTAAGCAAGGACGTTTCCGTCAAAACTTACTAGGTAAACGTGTTGATTATTCTGCACGTTCTGTAATTGTTGTTGGACCAGAATTGAAATTATTTGAATGTGGATTGCCTAAAGATATGGCAGCAGAGCTTTACAAGCCTTTTATCATCAGAAAATTGATTGAAAGAGGGATTGTTAAAACTGTAAAATCTGCAAAGAAAATTATAGATAGAAAAGAACCTGTAGTTTGGGATATCTTAGAGAATGTTTTAAAAGGGCATCCAGTGCTTTTAAACCGTGCCCCTACGTTACACAGACTTGGTATTCAAGCATTTCAACCTAAGCTTATTGAAGGTAAGGCGATTCAGTTACACCCTTTAGTGTGTACTGCATTTAATGCCGATTTCGATGGTGACCAGATGGCTGTGCATTTACCATTAGGACCTGAAGCTATTTTAGAATGTCAATTATTAATGTTGGCTTCACATAATATATTAAACCCAGCAAATGGTGCACCAGTTACTGTTCCTTCTCAGGATATGGTACTTGGCTTATATTATATGACTAAGCTTAGAACATCTACTAAAGATATACCTGTTAAAGGTGAAGGTTTAACGTTCTATTCTCCAGAAGAAGTAACAATTGCTTACAACGAGAAGATGGTAGATCTTAACGCTGGTATAAAGGTAAGAACTTTCGACTTTAATGAAGAAGGAGAGCTTACTAAGCAAATTATAGAAACAACTGTAGGACGTGTGCTTTTCAACGAAAAAGTACCAGCTGCAGCAGGATATATTAATGAGGTATTAACGAAGAAATCTCTTAGAGATATTATTCACGGTATTCTTAAAAAGACAAGTGTGCCTGAAACGGCTGATTTCTTAGATGAAATTAAAACACAAGGATATAAGTTTGCATTTCAAGGTGGATTATCATTTAGTTTAGGTGACATTATTATACCTAAAGAGAAGCAAGGAATGATTGATGCTGCTAATAAGCAAGTTGATGGTATTATGGGTAACTATAATATGGGACTTATTACCAATAACGAACGTTATAACCAAGTTATTGATATTTGGACATCTACGAATGCAGAATTGACTGAATTGTCAATGAAGCGTATCCGCGAAGATCAACAAGGATTTAACTCGGTGTTTATGATGCTAGATTCTGGTGCTCGTGGATCTAAAGAACAGATTCGTCAGTTAACTGGTATGCGTGGATTAATGGCTAAGCCTAAAAAATCGAATGCAGGTGGTGGTGAAATTATTGAAAATCCAATTCTCTCTAATTTTAAAGAAGGTCTTTCAATTTTAGAATACTTTATTTCTACACACGGTGCACGTAAAGGTCTTGCAGATACAGCTCTTAAAACGGCAGATGCAGGTTACTTAACACGTCGTTTGGTAGATGTTTCACAAGATGTTATCGTTTACGAAGAAGATTGTGGTACACTAAGAGGTATAGAAGTTTCTGCACTTAAGAAGAATGAAGAAATTGTTGAAAACTTAGAAGCTAGAGTAGTAGGTAGAACATCTCTTAATGACGTTTATAATCCATTAACTGAAGAAATTATTGTAGAAGCTGGTGATCATATTGATGATATCATCGCAAAGAAAATTGGAGATTCACCAATAGAGTCTATAGAAGTACGTTCCCCATTATCATGTGAAGCCAAAAAGGGTATTTGTGTGAAATGTTACGGTCGTAACCTTGCAACTGGTAAGCTGGTTCAAAGAGGTGAGGCTGTTGGTGTAGTTGCTGCTCAATCGATTGGTGAGCCAGGTACACAGTTAACATTACGTACATTCCACGTAGGTGGTATTGCAGGTAATATTTCTGAAGAAAATAAGTTAACTGTCAAGTTTGATGGTGTAGCTGAGATTGAAGATCTTAAAACGGTTAAAACTAAAGATAAAGAAGGAAAAGAAGTAGATGTTGTTATTTCTAGAACTTCAGAATTAAAATTAGTTGATGCTAAAACAGGAATTGTTTTAAGTACAAATAATATACAGTACGGTTCGCATATTTTTGTTAAGCCAGGTGCTAAAGTGAAGAAAGGTGCTACGATCTCTCAATGGGATCCATATAACGGTGTAATTATTTCAGAATTTGCTGGTAAAGTGAAGTATGAAAACATCGAACAAGGTATCACATACCAAGTAGAGATTGATGAGCAAACTGGTTTCCAAGAGAAAGTAATTTCAGAATCTAGAAATAAGAAGTTGATTCCAACGTTATTGATTGAAGATTCTAAAGGAGAAACTATCCGTTCTTATAACTTACCAGTTGGAGCACATATAATGATTGATGATGGAGATAAAATTGGTATCGGTAAGATTTTAGTTAAGATACCGCGTAAATCTGCTAAAGCAGGTGATATTACTGGTGGTCTTCCTCGTGTAACAGAATTATTTGAAGCGCGTAACCCGTCTAATCCTGCTGTAGTTAGTGCGATTGATGGTGTGGTTTCATTTGGTAAAATTAAGCGTGGTAACCGTGAGATTATCATCGAGTCTAAATTAGGTGATGTTAAGAAATACTTAGTGAAATTATCTAATCAGATTCTTGTACAAGAAAATGATTATGTAAAAGCTGGTATGCCTTTATCTGATGGTTCTATTACACCCAACGATATCTTAAATATTCAAGGCCCTTCAGCGGTACAACAATACTTAGTTAACGAAGTACAGGAAGTATATCGTTTACAAGGTGTAAAGATTAATGATAAGCACTTCGAAGTTGTTGTAAGACAGATGATGCGTAAAGTTAGAATTATTGATTCTGGTGATACAATCTTCTTAGAAAATCAACTCGTTCATAAATCAGATTTCATTGAAGAGAACGATAAGATGTTCGGAATGAAAGTGGTTGAAGAAGCTGGTGATTCTGAGAATTTTAAATCAGGTCAAATCGTATCGCCTAGAGATTTAAGAGACGAAAACTCTAGCTTACGTAGAGAAGATAAGAATCTTGTAACTGCAAGAGACGTGAGTCCTGCAACTGCAACTCCAATTTTACAAGGTATTACAAGAGCATCATTACAAACTAAGTCGTTTATATCTGCGGCATCGTTCCAAGAAACAACTAAAGTTCTTAACGAAGCGGCTGTAAATGGTAAAGTCGATACGCTTGAAGGACTTAAAGAAAATGTAATTGTTGGTCATAGAATACCAGCAGGTACAGGTGTTAGAGAGTACGAACATATCATTGTAGGTTCTAAAGAAGAGTTTAATGAAATGATGAAAGCTAAAGAAGAAATGAATTTTAATTAATTTAGGTTTCATTAAGTACATATAATAGAAATAAAAGCCTTCAAGTTAATGACGAGAAGGCTTTTATATTAACAAAAATATAGATTATGGCAGACGAAAAAAATAATCCTAAAAAAGGACAAATTAATATTGAACTAGACGAGAAAGTGGCAGAGGGTATATATTCTAACCTAGCAATTATAAATCACTCAGTATCTGAGTTTGTAGTTGATTTTGTAAGTGTTATGCCTGGTACACCAAAGAGTAAAGTAAAGTCTCGTATCATATTAACACCACAACACGCTAAACGCTTATTAAAAGCATTAGGAGATAATGTGGTAAGGTTTGAAAAGGCACATGGAGAAATTAAAGATTACGAGCAACCTCCAATACCTCTTAATTTTGGTCCTACAGGTCAGGCCTAATTGGTGAATTGAGATACTATTGTAAATCTATATAGACTTGCTCGACATGTTTTTTAAGGAGTAACCACTTATTCATTTAAACTTTGGGACATCAGGTCTGTCTTAAAAAATAAACCCTTTGTAGTAAAATCTACAAGGGTTTTTTTATGCGATTCAGTTATTACTTACGCAACATCTTTTTGGTTAAAATAATATTGTAATGCACCAGATGGGCATTTATTAATTTGATTAATAATGGCATCAGTCTGTTCTCCTTCTAGGTCAATCCAAGGAATTACTGAATTTCTAAATACGTTTGAAAGTTGCTTTGCACAAATACCTGCATTTGTACAACAGCAAGGTTTGTAGGTAACAGTAATTTCTTCGTTACTGAAAACGTTTGCGTTAATATCCATAATAAGTAGATTAGTTTGGGGTTAATCTTAGTCTCAATGTATAGATAGCAATTCAAGATCAACTAAAAAGATCGATAAAAAACCAAATAAACCGATTAAGTGTTGTTTTTTTAAGTGCTATTCGATGAACGACTTACTTATTTTATTCAAATTCAGAAGTCAAATGAAAGACAATGTTAGGATATTTTTGCTGTGTCATTTGTAATGAGAACGTAGAATCTGCTAAAAACACCAATTGATTTTGCTTATCTCTAGCTAAAAAGCGTTGCTTAACTCTCAAAAATTCTTTAAACTCTTCACTCTTTTCATTTTCAGCTTTTACCCAACATGCTTTGTGAACATTTAAATTTTCATAAGTACACTTAGCTCCATATTCATGCTCTAGTCTATATTGAATCACTTCATATTGCAGCGCACCAACAGTCCCTATTACCTTTCTGCCATTTAGGTCTAAAGTAAATAACTGTGCAACACCTTCATCCATTAATTGATCTATACCTTTATTAAGTTGTTTAGATTTCATCGGATCAGCATTATTGATATATCTAAAGTGTTCTGGTGAAAAACTAGGAACACCTTTATAGTTTAGTACTTCGCCTTCTGTTAAGGTATCTCCAATTTTAAAACTTCCGGTATCTTGTAATCCAACGATATCACCAGGATAAGAAATATCTACTATTTCTTTCTTTTCTGCAAAGAAAGCATTTGGACTAGAAAATTTTAGTTTTTTATTAAGTCTTACATGGAGGTATGGTGTGTTACGTTTAAATTCTCCTGAAACAATTTTTATAAATGCTAATCGGTTTCTGTGATTAGGATCCATGTTGGCATGTATCTTAAATACAAACCCAGTAAATTTATCTTCGTCTGGTTTTACCAATCGTTCTTCACTGTACTTAGGTCTTGGTTTAGGGGCAATGTCTACAAAACAATCCAGTAATTCTCTAACTCCAAAATTATTTAATGCCGAACCAAAAAAGACGGGTTGTTGCGCACCATTTAAATAATCGTCTTTATTAAATTGAGGATAAATACCTTCTACCAATTCAATTTCTTCTCTTAGGGTACTTGCTGCAGTTTCACCTATAAGTTTGTTTAATTCTGGTGATGATAAATCTGAAATTTCAATCGTTTCTTCAATATCTTTTCTACTATCTCCACTAAAAAGATTCACATTTTTTTCCCATAGATTATAAATACCTTTAAAATCGTAACCCATACCTATAGGGAAACTTAAAGGGACAACCTTTAATCCTAACTTTTGTTCAATTTCATCTAAAAGATCAAAAGCATCTTTACCTTCTCTATCCATTTTATTGATGAAAACAATTATTGGAATTTTTCGCATTCTGCAGACTTCAACCAATTTCTTGGTTTGTTCCTCAACACCTTTAGCAACATCAATAACAACAATAACACTATCTACAGCAGTTAAGGTTCTAAATGTATCTTCGGCAAAGTCCTTGTGACCAGGAGTATCTAGAATATTAATTTTAATACCATTATACTCAAAAGCTAATACTGAAGTCGCAACAGAAATACCACGCTGACGTTCTATTTCCATAAAGTCACTCGTAGCACCTTTCTTAATCTTATTACTCTTTACGGCACCAGCCTCTTGTATAGCTCCGCCAAACAAAAGTAATTTTTCTGTAAGTGTAGTTTTACCTGCATCTGGGTGAGAGATAATACCAAAGGTTCTCCGTCTGTTTATTTCTTCTAAAAAAGCCATATAGATAAATTATAAAAGGATTGCAAATATAGTAGTATTAAACACATATAAATAAAAGCAATTTATAATAAATGCATTAAATTACTTAAAACGGTATTAATCTTTTTTGTAATTTTTCATTAAGATAATTTCTTACTATTTTTTGAAGTTGATTATTAGCAAATCTCTTCAATAATAATCTATTTAGTCAGTTTATTTTAAATGTGACATTAAGACATCCTAACGTGTCTTAAGTTTATTAAAGGATAAGATATTTTATTTTTATATTGAATAATCTTACAAAAAATTCGCCATTTACACTTTACGAAGATATTCTTACTTTATCGATAAGCGTAACTTATCTTATATATATGAATTATACATCAACTACATAATAATATGAATATCTCTACTCGATTTTTGCTTAATAGAAATTATTCTATTTTCTTAGTATTGTTTGCATTAATAATCACAACACAGATATCGTTTTCTCAAACCACAGCAACTCCTTGTGATACTACTGCAATTAAATCTTCAAACGAATCTACTTGTAGTGATAACAGTATATATTCAGATATAACTGACGATATATTTACGGCAGATATTACAGTCACTTTTACTGATACACCTATAACTGGCACATTAGATTTAACAGGATGTGGTACAGCAACTGTTTCATTAGTTGGTTTAACATCACCACATACGTTTCAAGATGTATTACTAGGATTAATTTTAGTTGGTGGTCCTATAGCTCAATTAATTCCGGGTCAAATTTTTACTGCCACATACCAAATTGCACAAGCAGATTTAGATGCAAGTATTGTAATAAATTCGGCAACAGTTAGTGGTGAAGAGCCAGCGTCTTACAACGAAAAATTATCTGGCATAAGAGCACAATCAACCCGTAAATATTTAATAAACGGAATTTTATAAGAACGTTTAACAGCTAAGGGTTATGGTGAGTCTAGATTAATTAACGATTGTGGTTGCGAACCTACTAATTATTCAAGTTGTTCAGAAGAAGAACACCAGCTAAATAGACGAAGCGAATTCATTATTACAAGTATTAATGGAAAAACGTGTCCTGAAGACTAATCCTTGTTTCAATTAAACAAAAAAAACCCGTTTATTTATTTAAACGGCTTTTTTTTATGAAATCCTTTACTATTTTTTCAGCTTTAGGTGTTAATTTTGCTTTATGACAGAAGAACAAGTCATCTTAGTAGATGAAAATGATAACCAAATTGGTTTAATGCCAAAAATGGAGGCACATGAAAAGGCCTTATTACATCGTGCGTTTTCAGTATTTATCTTTAACGATAATAATGAGTTAATGCTTCAACAGCGCGCTATGCATAAGTACCATTCACCAGGTTTATGGACTAATACATGTTGCAGTCACCAACGTAACGGTGAGACTAATCTGCAAGCAGGTAAACGCAGATTACAAGAAGAAATGGGCTTTGTAACCGAGTTAAAAGAATCTACTTCTTTTATATATAAAGCACCTTTTGACAATGGGTTGACAGAGCACGAATATGACCATGTAATGATTGGGAGTTATAATGAAGATCCAATTATAAACCCAGACGAGGCTGCAGATTGGAAATGGATGCCTTTAGAAGGTGTAAAAGTTGATATGGCTTTAAATCCTCAATATTACACAGCTTGGTTTAAGATTATATTCGAAAAATTTTATGAATTTATAAATATTAACAAATGAAAGTAACTGTTCACAGAAAAGCACATTTTAATGCAGCACATCGGTTGTACAGAAAAGATTGGAGTTTCGAGAAGAATGACGCTATTTTTGGCAAGTGTAATAATCCTAATTTTCATGGTCACAATTATGAACTTATAGCTAGCGTTACGGGAGATATAGATCCAGAAACCGGTTTCGTTATAGATGTTAAGATTCTTAAAGATATTATTAAAGCTGAAGTTGAAGATGCATTTGATCATAAGAACTTAAATGTTGAAGTACCAGAGTTTAAAGACCTAAATCCTACTGCTGAAAATATTGCTGTTATAGCCTATAATAAGGTAAAGGCGAAATTAAATCCTAAATTTCACTTAGAGATTACACTTTATGAGACACCTCGTAACTTTGTAACTTACTCAGGAGAATAAAATATAATATGAAAGCAGCTCTTTATCCTTTTAAGTTTCAGCCGATTTTAAAGGATAAAATTTGGGGTGGAGAAAAATTAATTAACAAGTTTAATAAGAATTCTGATTCTAGAGAATTAGGTGAGAGCTGGGAAGTTAGTACAGTTCCTGGAAGTATTTCTTTAGTATCTAATGGTGCTTTAAAAGGGACATCATTACAGGCACTTTTAAATACTTACAAATCTGAACTTTTGGGAACAGACAATTTTAAGCGCTTTGGTAAAGCATTTCCACTACTTATAAAGTTTATAGATGCAAAAAAAGACTTAAGCATACAGCTACATCCTAATGATGACTTAGCTAAAACACGCCATAATTCTTTTGGTAAAACCGAAATGTGGTATGTGATGCAGGCAGATAAGGATGCGAATCTTATTGTAGGCTTTAATCAAAGCGTTGATAAAGAGACCTATCTGCATCATCTAGAAAATAAGACACTAACCAAGATTTTAAATTTCGATAAAGTTAAAGAAGGTGATGCTTATTTTATTGAAGCTGGTCGAGTCCATGCTATTGGCGCTGGTGTATTATTAGCAGAAATTCAGCAAACTAGTGACATAACTTATCGTATTTATGATTGGGATAGAGTAGATTCTAAAGGCAATGAGCGTTCGCTTCATAATGATATTGCTATTGATGCTTTTGATTTTAATATGAAAGATGATTTTAGAGTAAATTATAAAAAGTCTTTAAACATTTCAAATAAAATGGTGAGTTGCCCATTTTTTACCACCAATTATGTTGATGTAAAATCGAAAATTGAAAAGAAAAATACACAAGATTCCTTTGTGGTATACATGTGTGTATATGGCTCAATTGAAATAACTACAGATACCTCTTGCGAAGTAATTTCAAAAGGAGAAACAATTTTAATTCCTGCTTCAGTCACTAATTATTCTATACAATCAGAAGACGCAAAACTTTTAGAAGTTTATGTTTAAAATTTCAAAATAAAATTCGATCTAATAACCATTTTGATTTAGTACTTTTGCAATTATAAAATATTTTTAATTATGGCAAATAAAAGAGATTTAAAGAAAGATATAAACTATGTATTAGGTGATATCATTGAAGCAGTTTATGTATGGGAACTTGCGAATGCTGAAAAGCCAACTAAAGAGAGTGAAGCTGTTATAGATGAAGCTATTACTACTTTTGATGAGTTAATTACACGTGTAAATGATAGAAGTGTAGAAAATAAGAAAACACACTTTAAAACTATTGGCAATGATCTAGAATCTAAGGGTAGAGGTCTTATTGAAAAAATAAACAAACTGAAGTAAGTTTGTAAACTTTTTGCCGATGTAGCTCAGCTGGCTAGAGCAGCTGATTTGTAATCAGCAGGTCGTGGGTTCGAGTCCCTCCATCGGCTCTAAAAACTAAAAAATCCAAT